>DATEUE010000128.1:0-11641 GCA_035283305.1 Vicinamibacteria bacterium
GAGCCGTTCTCACCCGCCGTGGGCTACGTCCCGCTCGGCCACCTCGATGGGCTCGCGGGCCACAAAGGCATGGTCAGCAGCGTTCGACTGGTGCTGGAGCGGAGGGACCCCGCCTCGATCAGCGCCGTCAAGGCGAGCCTCGACCAGAGCCTGGAGCGGGAGGGCCTGCGGGCGCAGACGAGCCTCAGCGCCGCCGACCGCCGGGTCGGCTTCGACGAGCACATGCGGATGATCTACGTGTTCCTGATCGTGATGTCGGGCATCCTCGCCGCCGTCGGGGGCCTCGGGCTGATGACCACGATGAGCCTCAACGTCCTCGAGCGGCGCCGCGAGATGGGCGTGCTGCGCGCGATCGGCGCCACGCCGCGCATGGTGTGGCTGATCGTCGTGGCCGAAGCCGTGGCGACCGCTACCTTTAGCTGGGCGCTCGCGGCTCTCGTCGCGTGGCCCTTCAGCCGGTCACTCGCCAACCTGCTAGTGCGGGGCCTGTTCCGCACCAGCCTGGACTTCGTCTTCGAGCCGTCGGGGCCGCTGGTCTGGCTCTCGGTCTGCGTGCTGCTGGCCGCGGTCGCCAGCCTGCTTCCGGCCTGGCACGCGTCGCGCTGCCCGGTGCGGGAGGCGATCGCCTACGAATGAGGAGGGTAGTGCCTTGTCGAGGGGATGGAAGGTCGTGACGACGGTCGCAGTCGTGCTCCTGGTCGTCCTGGTGGCCGGCTGCGGCGCGCGCTGGTTCTGGCAGCGCCTGCTGGAGCTGCACGGGAACCACTGAGGGCCCCGCGCACCGCGAGCGCGCCTGCTAGCGGATCTGGGTGGCCGGATCGCCGAACAAGTGGTAGACGCTGATGAGTTCGGGCATGAGGCCGGTCTCGGCGTAGGCCTTCTGCGCGGCCGTGAGCGCGTCACCCAGCCGCTCGTGCCGGCCGCTCGTGAGCTCGGCCATCAGCGCCCGGTGGTACCGGTGCGCCGGGCCATCGAGCGAGAGCCCGCTCGGCGAGAAGCCGGCGATCGCGCCCCGCCCTTCGGCCTTCAGCAGCGACTCCGTGAGCGAGTCGAAGGCCGGCGCCACGAAGTAGCCGTTCAGGCAGTTGAGCGTCAGCAGCAGCGGCTGGCGTGACTGGGCCTGGAGGCTCGCGACGTCCCAGGAGTTCCACACGTTCTCGCTCGCCCACACGGCGGCGCCGCCGTGACCCACATAGCTCAGCAGGCCGAGGCCCGAGTCGAGCGCCTCCCGGATCGCAGGACGCGCGCCGGACCCAAGCTCGCTCAGCAGCAGGAGCCGCGGGTTTCGCTGCGACAGGAAGCTCGCGGCGATGTCGCGCACGTCCGACTCAAAGTCGCCGCCGAGATCGGGATTGTCGGCCACGAGTGCCGCCGCTCCCGAGAGACCCTGGCCCGAGTCCTCCCAGGCCAGGAGCTTCGCGACGAGCGTCTGGGCCTCCTCGACCGTCGCAGCGGGAAGCCGTCCGATCGCGAGGTCGGGCAGCGCGTCCTCGCCGTTGACCGCGGCGAGCAGCGGATCGGAGACGGTCCACAGGTAGCTCGTCTTCGTCCACAGCGCCGGCAGCGGCGAGGGCAGCGCGGTGCCGGTGAAGTTCCGCGGGTCGTAGCTCGCATCACCCAGCAGCAACACGTAACGCGGCGACGGCCTGGTCCAGGACTGGAAGGCGTACGCCAGGAAGCTCCGGATCGCCTCCGCGGAGGGCTGGCCGCGGCCAAACTGCTCGGCGATCTCCTCGAACGCAACGGTGCGTGCCTGTAGGCCCTGATCGCGGCGGCGCTGGAGCAGGGGCTCGGCCGATGCGACGAACGCCTGCGGCGCGATCAGCAGGTAGTCGGCCTGGTTCGTGGTCGCGCGCAGGCTGGACGGACCCGGCGCGGCGACGCGCGGTGTCAGCAGGCTTTGCGCCGAGACGGCGAGGTAGCGGCGTCCCGCCTCCGCCCGGAAGCGCAGCGAGCCGCCCGAGGCCTCGTAGCCGCGGAGCCACCGCGCACCCGAGGCACTCGATGTCGTCACGTCTAGCAGCGCTGCCGGCGCTGTGAGCCCGGCGAGCGTGACCGTGCCGGCCTCGTTCCACGTCCCCTCGAAGACGCCCCCGGCGAGAGACGACGTCTGCGGGTAGGAGAGCGTGAAGCGATCGAGGAATACAAAGGAGGTCGCGCCCGTGTCGGCGACGTTCGTCAGCTGAAGCTCGTTTGCTCCCTCGCGCAGCAGCGAGGCGGGCACGCCGAGCGTCATCCGGTAGGGCTTCTTGCCGGCGAACCGGGCCTCACCTGCGAGCGTTCCATTCACGGAGACGCTCACGTGGTGGTCAACCGCATTACCCGACTCCGAGGCGCCCTGCAGGAAGACCTCGAGCTCCGCCGCCTGCGCCGCCAGGGCGCTCACCCCGGCAAGCGAGAAGCTCTTGACCCGCGTCGTCCCCGAGGCCAGGTTCTCCCACAGCCACGGGTCCGCGGCGTCGAGCAGCCCCGGCTGGTAGAACCGATCGGTCTCGAAGCGGGCGAACCCAAAGGAGGCGGCAGCGACCGCGCCCCCAGCGGGCGCCGCCGACGCGAGCGGCATCACGACACCCGCGCCCGAGCGGACCAGCTCGAACGCCGTCTCGGACGAGAAGTCGGTCGACGCCGCTTCAGTGTCGGCGTGGAAATAGAGGACACCGCCCGGGCCGAAGGAATCCGACGCCGGCTCGAGGTGGAACGCCTGCGCCTCGCCCTGCCGCTCGAGTCGTAGCTCCGAGGCGAGCAGGCCGCGCCTCCGCCCGGGGAACAGCTGATCGAAGGACACCGCGTAGAGGCCCCGACCCGTGGTGTAGAGCCGGGCCAGCAGCTCGCCCGAGGCGGGCTTGTCGGGCGTCGGCTTGCGGCCGAGGTGGCCCCGGCCGCTCTCGGCCGTCTCGCGCCCCGAGAACAGGAGCCGCACCCGCACCCGCTTGGCGAGCAGCAGCTGCCGGCGTCGCGGATCGAAGCGCAAGGGTGAGATCTCGACCACCGCGCTCTTCGTCTCCCCCTGGAAGACGCTCGGGAGCAGCCGCACCAGATCGATCGAGGTGCCCTGGGACGCAGTCGCACGGACGCCGCGCCGGCCGGCGCGCACGGTGCCGTCCCACGAGACCTGCATCTCCGCCTTGCCGAGGGCGCCCGGGACGAGCCCCGGGAAGGTCACCTGGTCCATGGCGCGGACCCCGCCGAGCTGGACCCGACGGCCCACGGCCGCGTCCACGAGGGCGCGGCGGAAGGGCAGCGCCGCCGCCTGCGCATCGGATGGGAACTCGAAGCCGGGAACGAAGGCGCGCACGCCGCCCGACGCCTCGCGCAGGGAATAGAAGCCCCCCGTGCGCAGCTCGAGCGTCGCCCCTCGCGAATCGTTCGAGACGATTTCGAGCGACGCCGCCTCGGGATCACCGTGCCGGGCGCAGACGAGCGCGGCCGTTGCGCCGTTGGCCCCCGTGGCGGACGCGTAGGCCGACAGCACCCAGTCGGGGCACGACGCCCCCGCCGCGAGCTTCCTGCCCTTCGTCTGGCGACTCGCCTCGCCACCGTTCGTGGCACCGCTCGAGCCGCCGGCTTGCGGGACGGCCGACACCGGGCCGTGCGACGTCGTCCGCGAGGCGGCGTCCACGTCCTCCAGCCGGTAGTAGTAGCGGGTGCCGTTCGCGAGGCCCACGTCCTGGAAGGAATAGGCCTGACCGGTCGCCGACGAGCCGAGGCCCGGGATGAGCGACGCCGTCACCCGCGTCCAGGGGCCGTCTTCGGCGAGGGCACGGTAGACGTGGAAGCCGAGGTTGTCGAGCTCCGACGCCGTGCGCCACTCGAGCGCCACCGACGCGTTGCCCGCGGCGGCCGAGAAGCTCATCAGCCGGACCTCGGTCGTCCCGTTGTACTCGTCCGCCCCGACATCCCAGGCGCCCGCCGGGCGGAGCGTGGCGTCGATGTCGGTCTGGAAGTAGTTGTCGAGCGTGTTCGCCACGTTGAGGGCGAAGCTCCCGGCCGAGAGGTGCAGGTTCTCCGTGCCGACTCCCGTGTTCACGAAGGCCACGTTCGCGAGCGACACGTTGTTCTGGCCGGCCACGAACCCGCCACGCGGACTGTTGATGATCCCCGTCATATCGCCGGTCAGGTTGGCGGTGCTGCCGATGCTGACGTCGGCCCGTCCGATCTGCGCCTCGACCGGCTTGGTCGCGGGCGGGCCGGACGCCAGGCAGGCACGCACGTAGTAGAGGGCCGTGGCGTCGCTGACGGTGTTCGTGGTCCAGCCGACAGGGTCGTCCGACCAGTAGACGAAGCCCTGGTACTGGAGGTTGAAGGTCCCGTCTGAGAAGGGGGCGGTCTCGAGATTGGCCCAGGCGCCGTTCCAGTAGCTCCACTGCAGGTCCGAGCCACCCGAGGATCCCGTCGCGAGATGGACGGCGAGCCCACGGAAGGCGAACTGCGAGCCCACGTACAGGCAGTCCGTGCCCACGTTCGTGAAGTTCAGCGTGAAGTTGACCGTGCTGTCGGCCACCTGCGTCCGGATGTCCGTGTACACGCCGTTGAAGAACCACGCGCGGTCGAACGGCGGTGCGATGCCGATGTCGCCGGTGTTGTTGCTGTGCACGATGTTGTTGCGCAGGTCGATCCGCTGCGTGGTCTGGCGCACGGTGGTCTTGATGCCGGAGGGACCGGTGCCACCGTTGTTGCTGTAGATCGTGTTGTTGAAGATGTTGAGCCGCGCCGCGGGAGCGAGGTCGATCCCCTGGGGGCGAATGCCGTAGTTCGTCTCGTAGATGATGTTGTTGTAGATGTCCACGACCGCGTTGCCATCCAGGATCAGCACACCGCTGCCGGTCGTGTGGATCACGTTGTTGCGTACCACGACGTGGTTGGCTCCGGCCGTCAGGCTGCCAATCTCGACTCCGTGGGCGTTGGTGGAGGAGCCCGAGAACATCCTGAGCTCCAGCCACTCCACGGTGACGTAGTCGTCGTTGACCCGCACGGTCGCGCTCGTCCCGCCATTCGCGAAGGCTGCCCAGGTCGCCGAGCCCGCCCCCTGCCCGGAGTGTCGATTGCCCGGGTCGACCGTCAGCGTGATGGTGTGGGCCGCGTCGGTGATGGACCCCTGGAACGTGACCACAGGAGACCCCACGGGATTCGAGCCGTCGTAGTAGTAGATCCCGATCTCGCTACGGTTGTCCTGCACCAGGCTCACGCTTGAAACCCCCGGGCAGGCACCGCCCGAGATGCAGTTTTCCCAGACCTGGACGTCGTTGAACTTCCGCGCGATCGTGTAGGCGTAGGAGTTCGTCGGGCTCGTGAACGGCGACGTCAGGCGCAGGCGCGTCTCCGACTCGACGGCGAGGATGGTGTAATCGACGGCGTTGATCGTGATACGGTCGCCGCGGCCGCGGTTGTTGGTCCGCCAGAGTGTCCCGCCGACGCCATCCACGATCACCGACCCGTTGGTCGCGTTGACCGTTCCCGTGGTGTAGTTCCCCGCGGTCCCGATCGAGCGCAGGTTGACGGTGTAGGTCGAGAGAGCCACACCCGCGACGGTCTCGCCACCGACCGCGTAGAAGCCGGCCGGTGCCGACTGGTTGCGGTACTCGCTCAGGATCCAGTTCGCGGAGCGCGCCACGTTGGAGACGCGCACCTCGTCGATACCGCCCTCGAACTGGCCGCTCCAGGCCACGTTCTCGGGCAGGTCACCGTGCCCGATGTAGACGTTGGGCTCCGCCGCCGAAGGCGGGATGTTCCCCGTCTTCGGCTGGGACGCCTGCAGCACGCCGTCCACGTAGATGCTCTGCGTGGCGCCGTCGTAGGTGGTCGCCACGTGGCGCCAACCGCCACCCGCGGGCCCCACCGCCATGTCCGTGTCCAGCCCGAGCCCGCTGCGCCCCGGCATGTTCGAGACGACACAGGGGTTCGCAGCGCTGCCCGTGCACTGGAAATCGTCGCCTTGCAGCCACAGGCTGTAGCCGCTGTCCCAACCCTTGTGGGCCAGGATGCCGTAGGGAGTGTTGGTCTGCGGGGGCGTGCCGTGCGCGGCGTTGATCACGATGTTGTGGCGCACCCAGGCCTGCAACGTGATCTGGTTCCCGCTGATGTTGAGGCTGCCGTCGTTCCCGACGTCGACGAAGTCGTAGGTGCCGTCGCCGTTGTTGAAGTTCTGTGCAAACCCGATCTGACCGGCGATCCGGGCCGGCGTGGCGGCAGCCACGCCCCTGCCCCCGCGACCGTGGTTGGTGAAGGCGGAGCTGTCGCGGTACTCGGCGATGGCCGCGCTGCCTGTCTCGCCGAGGTGCCACACGCCGACGTAGCCGGCGTCGAACACACCGGCCGGCGTCTCCGTGTCCCGGGTGATCAGGGCGTTGCCGTAGTACATGTAGATGACGGTGCCCACGTTGACCGACGGCACGCGCACCCACGCGACGAGCGTCCCCGTGGCGCCGTCGTAGCGCTCGATATCGTGGGCGAGCATGCAGCTGGCGGGGCCAGCGCAGGTCGTCGCGTCCTCGCCGCGGAACACGATGTCCTTGCCGCCGGCCGCGACACGCGCCAGCAAGCTGGCGTCGTTGGGCAGCGAGACCAGAACGGGGAAGTTGAGGTGTGGCCCCCCTACCAGCGCTGCGCTCACCGTGATCGACTTGCGGTAGCCGAAGGTGCCCTGGGCCGACGCCGGCACCGCGAACCCGACAGCTGCGAGTACGAGGAGCGCGCCGAGGGTCTGGACCCCTCCGCGGCTCGTCTTCGTGATCCCCATGACTACCTCGGCGAACGAGCGCACGTTCACCCCCAACGGCCAAGGAGCAAGATCTAGTCCACCTCCGGGGCCTTTTCAGAGCCTGAGGTACAACCGTAAGAGAATATGCCTAAACTACCTTTAAACCAAGAAGAACCCCCCTCTGCCCGGTTGGGAGTTGCCGGTCGCTCCAGTGCGTCCGAGATCCCGCCAGGCCCGAGACCCGGCCTGGGTCCCGGACGACCCCAGCTGGGGGCTACGTCCCGCTCGCGAGGGCCCGCTCGACCTGGGGAATGTGGTGGTCGAGGTGGGCCTCGAGGGTGCCGAGGGCGTGGGCGAGGGTCATGCGACCGGCGTACGGATGGCGAAAGACGAGCCGGTCGAGGAGCTCCGGCGGGAACAACCGGACCAGCTCGTCGAGGTCGCTGCGGACCTCGTCCCAGCGGGCCCGCAGCGCCCCGAGCTCGCTCTCGGCGGGCACGTCGCCCGTCACGGCCGGCGCCTTGATGCGAAGCGGGAGGGCGAGCGTCACCTGGAGCGCCAGCAGGCGCAGGCGGCTCGCGGGACCCGCCTTCTCGAGCGCGAGGCCGGCCTGCATCTTCTTGCGAATGTAGCGGAGCGTCAGCGCCTCCGCGGTGACGACGTGGTGCAGCAGCTGCAGCGCCGACCACTTCCCGGGCGCGGGCGGGCGGTTGAGCGCAGCGTGCGGCGCGCTGCCCACGACGTCGAGCGCCCGGCGGCGCGAGGCTTCGAGCCGCGCCAGGCGACGAGCGAGAGCGGGGTCGATCGGCACGCTCACGCGCGCTCGCGGTCGAACGCCACGAGGTCGGTCGTGGGCGGCTTCAGGCCGAGCTGGCGCAGGAAGACCGCGACCTGCCCGCGGTGGTAGCTGCCGTGGTTCGTGACGTGCTGCACGAGCGGCCAGAGCTTCGACGAGAACGGGTCGCCCTTCAAGTTGCGGTACTCGATCACGCGCTCGCCGGCGGACGCGCCGAGCGACTCGAGCCACGAGCGCCGCTCGCTCTCGAGCGCCGCCCACCGCTCGCGCAGGACGGCGAGACCGGTGAGCTGCTCCTCGCCGGGCAGCGACGTGGGCGAGACGCCGCCGAATCGCTGATGCCAGAGGAACTCGGCCCCATATGTGTGCACCAGCGTCCCGTGAATGCCGCCGTGGCTGCCCTTGAGGTCCCTCAGGTAGTCTTCGGCCGGCAGCGGAGCCACTGCGTCGAGAAATCGGTGGTTGGCCCACTCGCAGTAGTCGAAGAGCCGAACCATCGCATCCTTGTCCGCCATCGTCTTCCCCCCTTCACCACGCCGCGAGACACGTCAGTCCGCGCGTCCGAGCGCCCGAGCCTCCGCCGGCCCATGCCTCCGGCGCCGAGCGGAGCCACGACTTCGCAGGGTCCGGGACGCCGGCCCGCAGTCAGGGACATGGGTGATCGGCTTGCGTCGATGTTAGCCCAGGTGCGGGGCTCGTCACGACGGCAGGGCTTGACACGCGAGCTGTCCGGGCCGTATCAAGCGACGAGCTCAACCTTGGCTTTCGCCACGCAGCAACTCTCGAGAACTCGCCCCGGGGCGAGTCGGATCGGCGGCTCCGCGGGTATGAGCGCGCCGCTGGTCGCCGCCTCCCTTCTCCTCCAGGCCTCGGCGCTCCCGGCCGCGCTCGGGGCGCAGGACGACCTGCTGCGCAAGCAGTGGCCCGCCTCCTGGATCGCCGCAGCCGAGGGGCCCGAGCGGGACGCGGGCGTCTTCCACTTCAGGAGGGCGATTCGGCTGGACGCGGTGCCAGGGCGCTTCGTCGTCCACGTGAGCGCCGACAATCGGTACCTGCTCCACGTGAACGGGCGGCGGGTAGGGACCGGCCCGGCGCGCTCCGACGTCCTGCACTGGGCGTACGAGACCTACGAGCTCGCGCCGTACCTGCGGCCAGGCGACAACCTCGTCGCGGCGACGGTGTGGAACTTCGGCTCGCTCTCGCCCATGGCCCAGATGAGCCGCCGCACCGGCTTCCTGGTGCAGGGGGACGACGAGGCGAGCTCTGAGCTCGACACCGGGTCGAGCTGGGAGGGAGCCTTCGATCCCGGCCACGCGCCGAACGCCGACGCCCTCGCCGCGATACGGGCGCGGCGCTTCTACTACGCTGCGGGCCCGGGCGAGCGGCGCGACGCGGAACGCTGGGACTGGCAGTGGGACCGGGACGGCTCGCCCGCCGGCCGCTGGAAGCCGGCGCGCGCGATCGGCCGCGGGCATCCGAACACGATCCGCGAGGGGCCCGGCTGGCTGCAGACGCCCGAGGGTTGGCTGCTCGAGCCGAGCCCGCTGCCACCGATGGAGCATCGCGAGATCGCAGGGGGCCGCGTCGTCCGCGCCCAGGGAGTGGCCGGGCCCGGCGCTTTCCCGGCGGGCTCGCTCGTCGTCCCGCCGCGGAGCGAGGTGCGCTTGCTGCTCGACCAGGGCGAGATCGTGAACGCGTATCCGGAGCTGCGGACGAGCGGCGGCGAGGGCGCCGTCGTGCGGCTCACCTACGCCGAGGCGCTCTACGACGAGCAGGGACGGAAAGGGAACCGCAACGAGATCGCGGGCAAGGAAATCGCCGGCGTCTACGACGAGCTCGTCACGGACGGCGGCACGGGCCGCCGCTTCTCGCCGCTGTGGTGGCGCTCGTGGCGGTTCCTCGAGCTGCACGTCCGGACCCGCGAGGCACCCCTCACTCTCGAAGGTCTCGTGGCTCTTGCGACCGGTTTCCCCTTCGAGCGCCGCGCGCGCTTCGAGAGCGACGACCCGGAGCTCGGGCGCATCTTCGACGTCTCGTGGAGGACGATGCGGCTCGCCGCGCACGAGACCTACATGGACGCCCCCTACTGGGAGCAGCTGCAGTACGTGGGAGACACCCGGATCGACGCGCTCCTGAACTACGCCTTGGCCGGAGAGGAGCGTCTCGCCCGGCGCTCGATCGAGCACTTCGACTGGTCGCGCGGCGCTTTCGAGATCACGCAGAGCCGCTACCCCACGGCCGAGGTCCAGCTGATCCCGCCCTACGCGCTCTTCTTCGTGAGCATGGTCCACGACTACTGGATGTATCGGGACGATCCCGCTTTCGTGCGCGCGCGGCTGCCGGCGACGCGCGCGTCGCTCGACTGGTTCCTGAGGCGCCTCGGCGACGACGGGCTCCTCGGCTTCCTGCCGTACTGGATCCATGTGGACACCGGCACCTCGCAGGACGAAGCCATCGAGGAAGAGGACGGCCGCTCCGTGGCGGTGACCCTGCAACTCGTGGAGACGCTGCGCCAGGCCGCCGAGCTGGAGGACGCGCTGGGCGACCGGCAACGCGCGGAGCTCTATCGCAGGCGAGCCGAGGCGTCACGCGACGCCGTGCGCGCGCTCTTCGACCAGGAAAAGGGGTTGCTGCCCGACACCCCGGTGCGCCGGACCTGGGGACATCCCGTGAACATCTGGGGACTCACGAACGGCGGCGTGCCGGAGGACGCACGTGCCGCGGTCGGCGAGCGCGTCCTGGAGATCGCGCGGCACCCCGCGGGACGCGCGAGCGACGGGGGACGCGGCGCCCCGTGGCCGCTCGAGCAGATCCCGTCGGCCTCGCTCTACTTCCGCTTCTACCTGTCGCGGGCCCTCGAAGCCGCCGGCCTCGGCGACGAGTACGTGAGCCTGCTCCACCCCTGGCGCGCGCTCCTCGCGCAGGGTCTCACCACCTGGCCCGAGCATCCCGAGCCGAGTCGCTCCGACTGCCACGCGTGGAGCGCGCACCCGGCCTTCGACCTGCTCCGGATCGTGGCGGGGATCGCTCCCGCTGCGCCGGGGTTCCGGGCCGTGAAGGTCGAGCCTCACCTCGGGGCGCTCCGGCGTCTCGAGGCCGCCATGCCGACGCCCCGGGGCCAGATCGCGGTGGCGTATCGGCGCGACGGCGATCGCCTGCACGCCGAAGTCGTGTTGCCCGAGGCGATCACGGGCACGCTCGTCTGGAAGGCGCGCGCCACGGCGCTCCGCGGCGGACGCCAGACGCTCGACTTGCCGTAGGCGGCGCTAGCCTTGGACGGCGGCCGTGACCGCGTTTTCCAGGATCGCCCGCAGGCGCGCTCGTGACGGCTCCGGCAGCCGCCCCGCGGCCGCTGCCATCACGCGCATCGCACGCGCGTCTTCCTCGGGTCGGGTGGCCTGCGCCGCGCGCACGCGCCTGACGTAGTCCTCCATCCAGGCGGCGTCGGCGGCGGGCATACCGCCGTAAAGGGCGCGGTTGATCTCCCCCATGTCGCGCGCCTGGTCGGGCCCCAGTCGCTGGAAGCCGACGCTCGCCGCAGCGAGGCCCTGCCGGAAGAGCGTGGGCAGGTCGGCCTCGGGCTGCCGCGCGACCAGGAGCTCGAGCGCGCGCCGCGTCATCTGGGGCATCTCGGCCGCCGCCGCCCCCGTGCTGCTCTCGATCCGAGCGCTCAGGGGCAGGCTCAGGGAGAGCGCTTCCTGCAGGCGGTCGATCTCCTCGCCAGCCGTCTTCGCCCCGGCATCGTGCCAGGTCTGGAGCGCGAGGGTGCGGCTGGCGTCGCGCCAGGCGACGGCGTGGCCCACGTACTCGACCTTGTCGCGGACCCAGGCCACGTCGATGCGGCGGGCCTTCACCGGGCCGAGCACCACGCTGCCCCGCCCCTCGACACTCAGGTCCGGCTCGCGCGAGCTCCAGCGCTCGGCGAAGGCGTCGAGGTACTCGTCGAGCGTGCCGGCCTGCAGATCGGGCTCGACGCGCACGACCGCACGGGCCTGGGTCTTCGCGTGGACGAGCGCGACCGCGGTCGAGGGGTCCGCCGGAACGTACGGGCTGGAGGGTCTCAGGATGACCCATCCCTCGGGCGCGGTCAGGCGGACCCCGATGTCCTCCCTGGCGTAGGCCTTCTCGGCCGCGCTCCACTCGGCGAG
>DATEUE010000129.1:0-2579 GCA_035283305.1 Vicinamibacteria bacterium
CCTCGTCGGACGCGACGTGGGGGGCTTCGTGACCCCCGAAACGCGCCTCGCGATGCGCGAGCGTATCGCGACGTTCCCGGCCGGATCGCCGGTCGTCGAGCTCGAGGCGCGCCGGCTGGACGGGTCGGCGCTGAACGTCGAGGTCGTGTTCCTGCCGCTGACGGCTCCCGAAACGGCCCCCCCGGCCCAGGGCGGCCCGGCGGGCCTGGTGGTCGCGCGCGACGTCACCGAAAGGCGGCGCGCCGAGACGGAGCGTGAGACGCTGATTCGCGAGCTCGAGGCGCGAAACGCCGAGCTCGAGCGCTTCAGCTACACCGTCTCCCACGACCTCAAGGCACCGCTCGTGACGATCCGCGGCTTCCTGGGCCTCGTCGAGCAGGCGGCCGAGCGCGGGGATGCCGCCACGGTGCACGCGGACATGCAGCGTATCTACCGGGCTTCCGACCGCATGGAGCGGCTGCTGAGCGAAGTGCTGGACCTCTCGCGCGCGGGACGCGCGGCGGGCCCGGCCGTGGCGGTCGAGCTGGCTTCGGTCGCGCGGGAGGCCGTGGCGAACGCCTCCCAGGAGCTCAAGCAGCAGCGCGTGGCGGTGGAGATCGCTCCGGGGCTACCGGTCGTCATGGGTGACCGCGTGCGCCTCGTGGAGGTGGTCCAGAACCTGATCGCCAATGCCGCTCGTTTCATGGGCGACGAGCCGCGGCCCCGGGTGGTGATCGGCAGCCGCGGCGGCGCGCCCGAGGGCCAGGCCCTGGTCTTCGTCCAGGACAACGGAATCGGGATTGACTCGCGCTTTCACGAGCAGGTGTTCCGGCTCTTCGACAAGCTCGACCCCGCGAGCCCCGGCACCGGCGTGGGCTTGGCACTCGTCAAGCGCATCGTGGAGGTCCACGGCGGCCGTGTCTGGGTCGAGTCGCCGGGCGTCGGCCACGGGACGACGTTCTGCTTCACGCTTCCGCTCGCGGGTCCGCAGCTTGTCGCCTGTTAATGGGCGGGTTGGGCGGCGACTGAGGGCGCCGGGGCCGGCCGTGCCGTGACGCTGCGGCGGCGCAGCGCCGCGGCGCCGATCACCAGCATCTCGAAGGCCACGAAGCTGCCGACGTACCAGTAGCCCCCGGAGCCGAAGCCGTATGAGTGCAGCCCCGTGCCGAGCAGGTAGTTGACCCCGTACCAGGCCATCAGCACCAGCAGGTAGCCGACGATGGCGCCCACGGCCATGCCGAAGTCCTTGATCCAACCTGCGAAGCGCCCGTGCAGCACGGCCAGGTAGCCGAGCAGCGCGATGAGCGCCCAGGTCTCCTTCGGGTCCCAGCCCCAGAAGCGGCCCCACGAGTAGGACGCCCAGACGCCCCCGAGCAGAGTACCGACCGCGAGGAAGAGGGTGCCGACTTGCAGCGCGCGATAGAGGAAGAGCGAGAGCCGCTTGAAGAGGACCACGTCGGCGGGCCGCAGGAAGTAGAGGCCGAGGTTCAGGTGCCCGATGCCCATCGCGAGCGTGAACGCGGCGTAGCCGAGCATGATCGTGAGCACGTGGACGGTGAGCCACATGTTGTCGCGCAGCACGGGGACGAGCGGCGAGATGGCGCCGTCGAAGATCGGCACGCTACCGGCGAGGATGAGCGCGAGCGCCCCGAGCGCCCCCGCGCAGGCCGCGAAGACGTGCGTCTTGTAGAACGCCTCGAAGACGAGGGCGAACAGCACGCCGCCCCAGGCCACGAACACGATCGTCTCGTACATGTTGGTGACCGGCGGGCGACCCGAGATCAGGACGCGCAGCAGCATGCCGTAGCTGTTGAGCAGGAACCCGGCCACGAGCGCGGCGTAGCCCGCGCGCATCAGCCTGCGGGAGGCGAGCGGGAAGCTCGCGAGCAGGACGAGGAAGCCGGCCAGGTAGAGCACCCACGCCGTGCGGAAGGGATTCAGCGTGTTGTAGTGGACCTCCATCCGGAGCCCCTTGGCGTCCGGGTGGACCGCAGGGGCGAGCTCGCGGAGCCGGGAGGAGAAGGCCCGCGCGGCGGTCGCGACGCCGGCGAGATCGCCGGCACGGTAGGCCTGCAGCATCGCGCCCGAGAGAGCGCGCACCCGCCCGAGCGGCGGGACGTCCGCCGCCTGACTGGACTGGAGATCGGCGAGCGAGAACCAGGCGGCTTTGGGGTCGGCCGGATGCGGAACGACGTGCAGGCTTTCGCCCGTCGTCACACCCTGGTACGCGACGAGCGTGTTCTCGAGCTCGAGCAGCTCGCGATCGATCGGATCGAGGTCGTGGTCGTGGTCGAGCTTCGTGCGCGCGGCCGCGACCGCGGCCCGCAACCCCTCGTGCTCCGCGAGCTCGTGGAGGCTGAAGCGGTCGCGCCCGGCCGGCAGCCCCGCGGCCTGCCGCAGCCCGGCGTGGGTCACCCTCACGACCGCTTCGGCCTGCCAGCGCTCGGGTGCCGCGAGCGACGCCAGCAGCCACAGGGTCGGCTCGAGACCGGCCACGCGCTCGGACCCGAACGGCTTCGCCCCCTGCACACGTTTGGCGAGCTCGCGCGCGAAGGTGTCGAGCGGCTTGACGCGGCCGCCGTCCTGGATCGCGACCTGCC
>DATEUE010000130.1:0-3681 GCA_035283305.1 Vicinamibacteria bacterium
GGCTCGACGCCGTGGGCAACACCACGAAGGCGCTCACCAAGGGCTACGCGATCGGCTCGGCCGCGCTCGCCGCGTTCCTGCTGTTCAGCGCGTACCTCGACGAGGTCGCCAAGATCACCGGCGAGAAGATCGGTGTCGACCTGACGCGGGTGCCGGTCTTCGTCGGCGGCCTGCTCGGCGCGACGCTGGTGTTCGTCTTCAGCTCGCTCGCGATCAAGGCCGTCAGCAAGGCCGCGCAAAGTGTCATCACCGAGGTGCGCCGGCAGTTCAAGGAGAAGCCGGGGATCATGCTGGGCACCGAGAAGCCCGACTACGCCGGCTGCGTCGACATCGTCACGCGTGGCGCGCTGCGCGCAATGGTGGTGCCGGGACTCCTCGCCGTGCTCTCGCCGATCGCGGTGGGCTTCGGCTTCAAGTACCTCTCGCCTTACGGCCAGGTGGGCGCCGAGTCCGTGGCCGGCCTGCTGATGGTGGGCACGATCACCGGCATCCTGATGGCGACCTTCATGAACAACGGCGGCGGGGCCTGGGACAACGCCAAGAAGTACATCGAGTCCGGCTTGTTCAAGGTGGACGGGCAGGTCGTGGGCAAGCGCTCCGAGCCGCACAAGGCCGCGGTCGTGGGCGACACCGTCGGCGATCCCTTCAAGGACACTGCCGGCCCGTCGCTGCACGTGCTGATCAAGCTGCTCTCGACGATCACGCTGGTGCTCGCCCCGCTGTTTATCGTCTAGGGCGTGCTGCCTCCTTCGTCGTCAGACCGTCCTCGGGCGGCGCGTATCGGGACGGGGCTCGCGGTCGGGGCTGTCGCCGGCTTCGTGGTCGTCGACCTGAACCTGCCGTCGCTCGTGTCGTACTTCGGCGACCGGTCGTACCTGCTCGTGGCGATCGCCGCTGCCTGTGGGCTCTTGTGGCTCACGCCGCTGCGGCGGCTCGTCGTGGCGGGGACCTTGCTGCTCGCCGCACTCTGGCTCTGCGTGTGCTTCACGCCGCTCACGTCCCGGCTCGCCGAGGGCCTGGTGCGGCGGGACCCGGTCGAGAACGCCGACGCCGTGTTCGTGTTCGCCTCGCGGATCCAGGAGGACGGCGACCCGACGACCGACGCGATGAGCCGGCTGCTCAAGGGAGTCGAGCTCATGGCCGAGGGCCGCGCGCCGTGGCTCGTGGTTTCTGAGATACCCCCTCCCGCTGGGCCCTACGCGCCCCTCGCACGCGCCTGGCTCAAGAGCTTCGCCCGCGGGGGCGAGGTGCTGACGCTCGGCCGGGTCATGAACACCCACGAGGAGGCGGTTGCCCTGGCCCGGCTCGGCCGCGAGCGCGGCATCAAGCGTGTGCTGGCGGTGACCTCGCCGACCCACACGCGGCGCGCCGCGGCGACGCTCGAGAAGCAGGGGCTCGTCGCGATCGCGGTGCCGGCCGTCGAGACGAACTTCGACCTCGAGACGCTGCGCCTCCCGGGAGATCGGCGGCGGGCCTTCTCGGCGATCGCGCACGAGCGGCTCGGGCTCGTCGCGTACCGGCGGCGGGGCTGGATCGACTGATTCCCCTCGACGGGTCGCCGGCCCTGGCGCGACCCGTCGAGTTCTGGTTTCGCCTGGCCTGTTTCGTCTGGCCGGTCTCTTGAAGGAAGACCCGGCCCGCGGTCGCTACCTCGCGGTGAACGGGGCGGCGAGGGCGATCGAGCCCCAGCTGAGCTTGATCTCGCCCTTGTCCTTCTCGCCCTTGACGTCGATCGTGAACAGCTCGACGCTTGCGGGCGCCTTCGACGTGGCGAGCGGCACGTCGGCGACCTTCGAGCGATCGGCCTTGCTCAGGATGTTGAGGTGCCACTCGTCGACGGCGACCTTGGTCGCGGTCAGGATGTACTCGCCCTTGGGGACGTTGACGCTGCCGAACGCGAGGTCGGCGTCGGTCTTGAGGCCGGTCGCGGCGTCCGCGCCCATGCGCCAGGCCTGGCCCACCTGCGCCTGACCCAGCATGTCGCGGCCCTTGAGGCTCGGCCGCCCGTAGTCGATCGCCACTTCCTTGCCCGCCACCGTCGCCTTGGCCTCGCCGCGCGGGTTGCCCTGGGCGAAGACGGGAGCGGCCACGCAGACGGCGATTGCCGCCAGTGCGAAACGCTTCAACATTTGCGATTCCTCCGTTCCGATGAGTGAGCTTCATCATAACGCGGGCGCGGGCCCGGGCTCACTCGTTGTCGAACGGGTGGGGCGGCCGGCCCTCGGGGTCCTTCTCGGCCCGGCGCCGGGCCTCCTCGAACTTCTTGTCGAGGATCTCGCCGGAGTGCTTCGTCTGCTGCACCGAGCGGGCGAATTTCTGGTCGAGCACGCTGCGCTGGGCCTCGACCCGGCTCACCAGGTCGTCGAAGTTCTTGGGCGGGGCCTTCTTCTTGTCGGCCCAGACGACCGTCCCCGTCTCGGGATCCACCTTCAGCAGCGCCTCGCAGCAGGGACACGTCACGTCGAGCGCCTCAGGCATGGGCCCATTCTAGCCCCCCCGCGGCCGGCTTGATTCTGAAAACGTGTTTCATTATCATGTTGCCGAGTATGGCCGCGAGCGGTGGCGTGCTGGAGTCCGAGCCGGTGCGTTTCGGGCGCGCGATGACGCGTTGCGAGTGCGTCTGCTTGGCCTTCGACGAGATCGCCCGCCGCGTGTGCGTCGAGGGCCAGAAACTCGAGGCCGTGCAGCGCGAGACCGGCTGCGGCCACCTGTGCACCGCCTGCCTGCCCGACCTGCGCGACCACCTCGCCGCCCGGCGCTGAAGCCGGGTTAAGATTCCCGCTCGCGACGACGCCGCGGAGGGGGTTCCCATGAAGAGCAACGACGAGGTCATCCAGGTTCTGCAGGACGTGCTCTCGGCGGAGCTCACCGCGGTCAACCAGTACTTCATCCACGCGCGTATGAACGAGAACTGGGGCTACAAGAAGCTCTCCGCGTACATCCGCAAGGAGTCGATCGAGGAGATGCGCCACGCGCAGGACGTGATCGACCGCATCCTGTATTTCGACGGCGCGCCGAACATGCAGAAGTACTTGAAGATCAACGTGGGCCGGACCGTGCCCGAGCAGTTCCAGAACGACCTCGAGGTCGAGTACCAGGCGGTGCCCCGGCTCAACAAGGGGATCGAGGTCGCGCGCGCGCTGGGCGACAACGGCACGCGCTCGCTGCTCGAGACGATCCTCAAGGACGAGGAGGCCCACGTCGACTGGCTCGAGGCGCAGCTCGGCATCATCAAGGAGATCGGCGTCGAGAACTACCTCGCGCAGCAGATGGCATGAAGACAACTCGATACCTGCCCGCTCTCGCGGTCGCCACGACCCTCGTCGCGGCCGTGGCCTTCCCCCAGCATCCCGCTCCGCAAGCACAATCCGACAGGGCCCCGGCCGGCGCGGCGAGCCACGGGGCGCCGGCGCTCGCCGGACCGGCGGTGATCCACCCCGAGGAGATGCACTTCCGCAACCTGCGCCAGATCACCTTCGGCGGCCAGAACGCCGAAGGCTACTGGAGCCCCGACGGGAAGAGCATCATCTACCAGCGGATGAACGAGGCCGAGGGCGTGATGTGTGACCAGGCCTACGTGGCCGATCTCG
Organism: Vicinamibacteria bacterium; assembly: GCA_035283305.1. GTDB lineage: Bacteria > Acidobacteriota > Vicinamibacteria > Fen-336 > Fen-336 > DATBSL01. The sequence goes on from DATEUE010000130.1 coordinate 3,591, forward strand.
CCACCGGCGCGAGCCGCCGCGTGTCGAACGGGAAGGGCCGCGTCACCTGCGGCTACTTCACGGACGGCGGCCGGCGCGTGCTGTACGCGTC
>DATEUE010000131.1:0-2491 GCA_035283305.1 Vicinamibacteria bacterium
CCCGCCCCGAGGCCGCGCAGCTCAGGAGCCGCGCCAGTCACAGGTGAGGCGCAGCGTCCCCCTACCAGGCTAGACGCGACCGGAGACGGTGCCGAGCAGGCGGCCGGCGAGAACTGCAGCCGTGCCCGTGAACTTCACGCCCGCGACCTGCGTGCCGTCGTGGGCGGGGCGCTGCCAGCGCACCTCGGCTGCGAGCGTGAGGTCGGTCGAGCCCTCGACGCCGTAGAGCGTGAGCCGGACGCTGTTGCCCTTCTCGACCGGCTGCTTGAGCTCGATGCGGCAGCCGCTGCCGCTCACGTCGATGATCTGCCCCGGGAAGGTCCCTTCGCGGCCCGCGATATCGACGTCGACGCGCAGGATCAGCGGCCGGCGCAGCCGCCGTCGCTTCTCGGTGCGGTCGGTCGAGCGCAGCCAGCCGGAGATCTTGTGAGCCACCGCCACGATCTCCTCGGCCGCCACGGGCTTCACCAGGTACGCGGCAGCCCCGCGTGTGATCGCGGTCGAGAAGCTCTCGATGTCGGCGTCGTAGGCGAGCACCACCACCGGCACGCCGGCGAGCGGGCCATGGGCGCGCAGGTTCGCGAAGGTGGCCATGCGCTCCTCGCGCGAGCCGGAGTCGTCGAGGATCGCGAGCTGCGGCGCCACCACGTCCGGCATCGCCAGGAGCTCGGCCTCGCTGCACGCCGCGACCTCGAGCCCGCCCCGCATCAGCACGCTCTCGAGCCACGCGCGGTCCGGCGAGTCGGGCCCCACGACCAGGGTGTACTGGTAGCCGGCCGTGCGTTCGCTCACACGTCCCTCCGCGCGCTCCGCTTCAGGCCTTGGTCCGGTCGCGAAGCCGTCGCAGCGTCTGCTCGACGTCGATGATCAGGGTCTCGGTCGCCGCCTCGAGCTGCTCGAAGACGCGGTGGAACTCGGCGGCGTCGGTCTGCGGCGGCTCCTCGGCCTCGGCCAGGTTCTCGAGCCCCGCGGCCAGCTTCATGAGGCTCACCAGGCTCGCCTCGCCGTGCGCGTCCATGTGCGAGCTCTCGGTGTGGCCGAGGTCGAGGCCGCGCAGGAAGGCGCCGATCTCGCGGCGCCGCTGCTTGGCCCGCTCCAGCACGCCCTGGAACGTGCGGCGCACGTTCGGACGCGGCGGGACGGCGGGCTCGATCGAGCCGCGCTCGAAGCGCTCCCGCGCCCAGGCCAGGCCGCGCGCGAGCTCGTCGCGCTCACCGGGTCCCTCGCTGCGCTTCGCCAGAACCTCGGCGATGGCTTCCTCCACGACCGGGTGCTCGGCGGCCGAGCAGCCGCGGAACAAGTAGAGGACCTCCTCCTGCCGCTGCGCGCCACCCGGCAGCAGCAGGTCGCCCGGGGCCAGGATCTCGCCATCGGGGCCGCGCCGCAGCAGCGACGGTCGCCGCGAGGACTTGCGGCCCGGCGGCCGACTGGGAGCCCCACCCTTGCCTGCAGGCGCACCCTTGGCCGGAGCCGCTCCTTTGGCTGGAGCCGCGCCCTTGGCTGGAGCCGCGCCCCTGGCTGGAGCCGCGCCTTTGGCTGGAGCCGCGCCCTTGGCTGGGAGCGTTGGCTTGCCCTTCGCGTCGGGCTTCGCCTTTTCGGCCGGGGCCGCCTTTGCCGCAGCCTTTGCCGCGGGCTTGTGCTTGGCTGGAGCCTTCGGGGCGGGCTTCGCCTTGGCGGCCGGCTTCGGCTTGGCTTTCGCTGTCGTCTTCTTGTTCTTCGCCTTCGCGGGCTTCGTCTTGGTCGCCATTCCTACCTCGGTCCTTCCCGGTTCACGGGAGGAACTTCTCGGGGTTCGAGCTTCGGCTATGGGTTTCGAAGGACCAGGGGGAGTGAAGTGGGAAGTTCTTCGTCGGATTGCGGACAGTCCTCGACACGATGCTGCCCGTCGAGATCTTGGTTCTGGCCAACGCCGATGCTCCTCCCCGAGGTGCAGGAAACCCTTGGGAGGGTATCACATACGGCCCGGCGGACCCCGGGTCCGAGCGCTCGCGTCAGGCGCTGGCGGGGAGGTCGCTGTCGTCGCCCAGCAGGTCGGAGTCCGAGCCCATCTCGGCGAGACGGAGCAGGCGTTCCTGGTCCTCGATCGAGTGGCGGGCAATGCGTCGACGCGTTTCGTCCCCCGGTCCAGGAGCCACCAGCAGACCGACGATGGCTCCGACCACTCCGCCCGCCACTGCGACTCCGATGTAGGTGCTCGTTCGACGCCCGCTCATGACCTCTTCTTCGCCTCCCTCGCGCTCTATCTGCAAAACGTGTGCCCACGTGGATTTGTTCCCCAACGCGTGCCGTAGCGGCCGAAACCGGCAGAAACCTCCGACTCGGTGACGACGCCGCTCCAATGTTCGGGAGCGAGCGTGTCCATCTCGTCGAAGATCCGTGGCGCCACGGCAACATTCGGGACATCCACATGGCAGCCTCGCAGCCACCGATGGCAGGCTAACGGATTCACGCTTCTTGGGGAACTGTCAGAAATGACGGCTCACCGGCCGCC
>DATEUE010000132.1:0-32060 GCA_035283305.1 Vicinamibacteria bacterium
GCTCCGCACGTCGATGGCGGTGAGCGGCGCGGGCCCGAAATCGCCGCTCTGCCACGCCACGCTGCCGTCGCGCTGACGGAACGCCACGACGGCGTGGCCCTTGCCACCCACGAAGTGCGCCCTGTTTTCCGCGCTGGCGACAGGTATTCGAGTCTGCCGTGGACGGCGTGAATCTCGTTCCGGCCCTGGATCTCCGGCCTTGCACCAGCAGCACCGGGTCGAGCCCCTCGATTGCGACCTCGGGTGTGGTCTCCTGTGCGGAGGAGCTCGCGCCGACGAGGCGCAGCAACAGCAGCGCGCTTCGCATGCTCATCGGTCTCTCCTTGCTTGCCGGACAGCAGTCCCGCGCGCGCGAGCACGAAAGCACCCGTGTACACCGACATCACGAGGTCGGCCGTGGCGCTCGTCTGGCGCAGCCAGTCGAGCACCGCGGGCGACGAGCGCATCGCCGGCACTACCACGACCCGCGGCTTCGGGGCGTCCGCGACCGAGAAGTCGGGCACGATGCGCATGCCGCCGGTGACGCGCACGGGCTCGCGGCCGTCAGCGACCGTGAACAGGCGGAAGGGCATTTGGTCCTCCTGCGAGGGACCCCGCTCGGGCAACATCACGTCCTGGAAGACCTCCCACGGGCCGGTGAAGTCGATCACCGTCGCGCCCTCCGAGACCAGGAAGGCGACGTCGATCGCGCCCCTGGCCGGGGGCTGAGCGCAACCGTCGTCTCCGACAGGTCGAGGGCGGCGACGCCGGCAACGCACCGATAGCACCCAGGAACACTCTGCGATCCATGGCGTCCTCCTTCGATCAGGCGTGCCGGAGCGCCACGAGCGGATCGACCGAGGCCGCGCGCCGGGCCGGGAGCAGGCAGGCGGCCGCAGCCACGGCCAGCAGCAGCACCGCCACGGCCACGTACGTCACGGGATCGGTCGCGGGCACCCCGAACAGCAGCCGCTCGACGAGGCGCGAGAGCAGGACCGCTCCGGCGAGCCCGAGCGCGAGGCCGGCGAGCACCAGGCCGAGGCCCTGACCCAGGACCATGCGCATCACCGCGCCACGCTCGGCGCCCATCGCCATCCGCACGCCGATCTCGACCGTGCGCTGGCTGACCGAGAGCGCCAGCACGCCGCCGATGCCCGCGGCCGTGATCATGAGCGCGACGAGCGCGAAGATGCCGAGCAGCAGCGCCGTCAAGCGCGGCGAGGCGACCGAGTCGCGCCGCACCTCAGCGAGCGTCCGGACCCGGTCGATCGGCTGCTCGGGGTCGAGCTCGTGCACCGCGCGGCCCAGCAGCGAGGCGATCGCGGTCGGCTCCACGCGCGTGCGCACCAGCACCGCGCCCCAGCCGGGGCTCTGGGCGAACGGCCGGTACAGCTCGAGCCCGGGCTCGCGGTCGAGCCCGTACTGCCGGACGTCGCCCACCACGCCGACGATCGTCACCCAGGGCTCCTTCTCGTCGCCGAAGCTCACGCGCTGGCCGATCGGATCGGAGTCGCCCCAGTAGTGGCGCGCGAACGCCTGGTTCACCACGGCCACGGGCTGGGCGCGCGGCTCGTCGCGGTCCTCGAACGCACGCCCGCGCACGAGGCGCTGGCCGATCGTCTCGAAGTAGCGGGGGCTCACGACACGGAAGTCGAGCGAGGGACGCGCGTCCTGCTCCACCGGCCGACCCTCGATTTGGAAGCGCCGGTTGAAGGGCTGCGTCTGCGCGAGCGGCACCGAGAAGCTGAGCGCGGCCGAGCGCACCTGCGGGTCCGCCTCCAGCTTGCGCAGCAGCTCCTCGCCGAAGCGCCGCACCTTGCCGTCCTCGTCGTACTTCGACCAGTTGAGCGAGACGCGGGCCGTGAGCACGTTCTCGGGGCGGAAGCCCGCGTCCACCTGCTGCAGCTTCCAGAAGCTGCGCAGCATCAGCCCCGCCGCGATCAGCAGCATGAAGGAGAACGCCACCTGCGACACCACCAGCAGGCTGCGCGCACGCCTGGGTCCACCCCCGCCGCCCGCGCGGGTGTTCTCTTGCTTCATGACCTCGGCGAGCTCGGGCCGGGCCGTGAGCGCCGGCAGCGCACCGAAGAGAACGCCCGTCAGCACCGACGCGACGAGCGTGAAGCCAAGCACGGTCGCGTCGATCCCCACCTCGCTGGCGCGAGTGGTGAAGCGCGCCGTGAATGCCACCAGCAGGTCGAGGCCTGCGGCCGCGAGGCCGAGGCCCAGGAGGCCACCGAGCAGCGCCAGCAGCGTGCTCTCGGTCAGGAGCTGGCGCACCAGCCGCCCGCGGCCCGCCCCGAGCGCGGCGCGCATGGCGAGCTCGCGACTACGCCGCAGCATGCGCGACAGCATCAGGTTGGCGACGTTGGCACACGCGATCAGCAACACGCAGCCCACGGCGCCCAGCAGCACCAGGAGCGTCGGCCGCGCGCGCAGCGTCAGCTCGTCGCCGAGCCCCACGGCGCCGGCCGTGAAGCCCGAGCCTGCCGGGTAGAAGCTCGCGTGGTCGGCCTGCAGCCGGGCCGCGATCGAGGCGACGTCGCCCCTCGCCTGGCCCAGCGTGGCGCCAGGCTTGAGGCGGCCGTAGACGTTCAGCATGCGGGCGCCACGGTTCTCGCGCGTCTGCGCGCTCGAGCGGAACGGGCACGCCGAGCTCGGCATGTAGACGTCGTTCTCGTTCGGGAACTGCGGCACGTTCGGCAGCACGCCGACGACCGTGTGGGGCCGGTTGTTCATCTGGAACACGCGACCGACGACGGCCGGATCGCCGCCGTGGCGGCGCAGCCAGTACTCGTGGCTCAGCACCAGCACCGCGTCGGCGCCCAGCGCGTCGTCCTGGGCGCGGAAGGTGCGTCCCAGGAGCGGCGCCACGCCCAAGAAGTCGAAGAAGCGGTGCGACACGACCCCGGTCTGGACGCGCTCGGCCTCGCGCCCGCCGAGCAGCGTGAAGGACATGGTGTGGTACTCGACCAGGTCCTCGAGCGTGCGGCTCGCGGCGCGGTAGTCGAGGAGCTCCTTCTCCGAGAAGCCCAGGCCGGGGGTCGCCGGGGAGGACAGGCTCTGGCGCACCACCACCAGCCGCTCGGGCTCGCCGTAGGGCAGCGGCCGCAGCAGCACGCCGTTCACGACGCTGAAGATGGCGGTGTTGGCGCCGATGCCGAGCCCGAGCGTCAGCACCACCGCCGCCGCGAACGCGGGGTTCTGGCGGATGCTGCGCAGCCCGTAGCGGACGTCCTGGCGAAAGCCCTCGAGTGCGGAGGCGCCCCAGGCATCGCGCGCCTCTTCCTTGATCTGCTCGACCCCGCCGAGGCTGATGCGCGCGGCTCGCCGCGCCGCGTCGGGGCTCATCCCGGCCCTGAGGTTCTTCTCGGTCTCGAGCTCGAGGTGCATCCGCAGCTCGGCGTCGAGCTCGCTCTCGAGACGACCCTGGCTGCGCAGCGAGCGCAGCCGGTGCCAGAGCTTCCGCGTGGCCGCCACGGCTACGCGGTCTCCAGCACGCGGAAGACGGCGGAGGCGAGGCGCCGCCAGTGCTGCTGCTCGCGCGCGAGCTGGCGCTCGCCCGAGCGCGTCAACCGATAGAACTTCGCGCGCCGGTTGTTCTCGGAGGCACCCCAGTCCGAGACGATCCAGCCTTCCTCCTCCAGCCGGTAGAGCGCCGGGTAGAGCGAGCCCTGGTTGACGACGAGCACGCTGTCGCTCACGGCCTGGATGCGTTGCGAGATCCCCCAGCCGTGCATCGGCCCGGACGCGAGCGTCCTCAGGATCAGCAAGTCGAGCGTCCCCTGCAGCAGGTCGCTGCGGGCGTCCTTCGATTCGGGCATGTCTCTCTCCTAGACGTTCTACAGGGAATATTGGTTCCCTCCTGTCGAATGTCAAGGGGAGAGGCGCGAAGAGTCGGCCAGGCGCGCGCCGGCCGTATCCAGCCGATCGACCGTTCTCCCTGTCGCTGGTCCGCGCCCGGGTTGCGTTCGAAGAGCGCTAGTCCGGCCGCTTCGTATCCGGCTCGCCGGGAAGGTAACGCTGCCACACGGCGAGTGTGTCCACCCCGGTCGCTTCGCGCACGAGGCCCGGCAGCTCGGCGACGCGGAACCCGCGCCGCTCGAGGGTGCTCCACTCCATCAGGTGGCGAGCGAAGTCGCGGAAGCGCTTGCGGCCCCCGCTCGCCGTGCGGATCGCCTCGTCGAGCTCCGCCGCCAGCAGCGCGCCGCGCGAGAAGAGCGTGCGCCCGGTGCGGAAGTCTTCCGAGTAGCGGGTGGAGGCGATCCGCGACAGCGGGACGAGCGGCATCTCGCGGATGAACGCGGGCACCCCGGCGAGCGTCGCGCGCAGGGAATCGAGCATCGCCTTGCGGTAGGCGAAGCCCTCGGCCTCGGGCATCGCGTCGGCGAGCGCCTCGATCGCGATGTATCGCGCGAAGCCCTCGCTCAGCCAGATCGTGTCGATGAGCGGCGCGAGCTCCCAGGAGAAGGGAAAGTAGCCCTCGCCGTACGCGCGCTTCGGAATCCAGGCGTGCGCGAGGTGGTGGGCGAAGTTGAACAGCACGCGGCGCCGCAGTAGCTCCGGCGACTGGGCCGTGACGCCGGCGTCGGCCGTGAGGAAGTAGTGGCTGCTCGAGAGGTGCTCCATGCTGAAGCCGTAGCCGTGGTCGGGGGAGAGCGGCTTCAGCAGCTCGAGCTGGGCGGTGTAGTGCGGGAAGGGTGCCGACCCGAAGTAGCTCACGAGCACGTCCAACGCGCGGGCCACGAGGCTTCCCGTGGAGGCCAGGTCGACCGGCCCCTCGGCGTATGCCGCCAGGTAGAGCGGGAGGCGGTCGGGGACACGGAGCACCTCGAACGCGGGACCCATCGCCAGCTGCGAGTCGGCGAGCGCGTAGAAGTCGGCGGCGTCGGCCGTCGCCCGCGCTCGCGGAGGGGACGCCTGCGGGGCGAGCGTCGTGAAGACCGGCCAGTCGGGAGGAGCCGTGACCTCCAGCGCCACCGGCCGCGACTCCCAACCCTCGAGGTAGCCGAAGACCGAGTAACCGAGAAGGCCCACGTACCCGGGCCGCGCGCGCGAGGAATCCGCGGCGCCCAGGATCTCGCGCTCCATGCGCGCGAGGTCGACGCGGTACGCCACGCGGCGGACGCTTCCGCCCGGCGCGCCGATGCGCCAGCGCGGCCCATCCTCGCGCGCGACCGGCACGGCCGCGTCGTCCCCGCCACGGCCGGTCACGTCCGTCACGTAGCGGTCGTAGAGTTGCTGCGAGTAGCCCATCGGCACGGCGCGCGGGATCACGAGCGTGACTGGCCCTTCAGCGGAGGCGGGCAGCGTCAGCGACACGGCGACGGACGTGTCGCTGGCGCGCGCCAGCTCGACCCGGTAGGCGACGGGATCGGTGGGGGAGGCGGGGGACGCCGCGGCTACGGCGGCGGCAAGGACGGCGGCGAGCAGGTTCATGCGGATGCAGTCTCCGCCGGATGGCACGCGCTCGGCAACGGTCCAGGCTGCCGCATTCAACTCGCCCCGGGGCGAGTCAGGGTCCGGAGACAGCCTACGCCTCCACCGCCTGGACCGAGACGCGCCCGCCGTGGCGGAGGTGCGGGCAGTCCCGTGCGATCGCCTCGGCCTCGGTCATGTCCTGGGCCCGGATCAGGAAGTACCCCTGTGGCCCCGGCTCGGGAGAGTCCACGCGCGTGTCCCCCTCGAGCACGCGGGTGCCTTCCTTCAGCTTCTCGGCGCCGACCAGCTGCCCGGCGCGCCGCAGGCGTCCGGCCCACGCCCCGTACTCCGCCACGCGCGCCGCCTCGTCGGCGGCCCGGCCCTCGACGAAGCGGGGCCCTGGATAGAGCAGCAGCAAGTAGAGCGGCCCAACGTCCGGCTGAGACGTGGTGCCCTGGCGTCGCGCGGCCACGGACCCCGCACCGAGGCCCGACCCGAAGAGGCCCGCGGCGAGTCCCAGCCGGAGAACCCTGCGTCGAGGCGGAGAGGCAGAAGGCTGCGTCGTGCCGCCGAGCAGACCCCGCGTGCGCAGCGACTCGACCACGCGATCCTCGAACCCCGCCGGCACGCGGGTCTCGGCGGGAAGCGCGTCGAGCGCGCGACGTTCCGCTTCCGTCAGCTCGTCTTCATCCTTCATGGCGATCCTCTCGAACCGGCCGCCCGCCCAGGCGCTGGCGCAGCGCCCGCCGGGCCAGGAATAGTTGGCTCTTCGACGTCCCTTCCTGGATCTCGAGCCGCTCGGCGATCTCGTGGTGGGTGTAGCCCACCAGGTCGTGGAGCACGAAGACCGCGCGATAGCCGTCGGCGAGGCCCAGCACGGCCCGCTCGAGATCGAGCGCGCGCGCGGTGTCCGCCGGAGCCGCCGTGGGCTCGGAAACGAGCTCGGCCGTCACCGGTGCCGTGGCGCCGCGGCTGCGCAGGACCTCGCGGCAGCGGTTGACGACGAAGCCGCAGAGCCAGGTCCGCAGCATCGATTCGAAGCGGAACTCCGGGAGCCGCGTGACGGCCCGGATCCAGGCCTCCTGTACGGCATCCTCCGCTGCCGCGGCGTCGCCGCCGAGCAGTCTCTGGCCGAGCCGCAACAGCGCCGGCGTGTGGCGGCGGAACAGCAGCCGAAACGGCTCCTCGGCTCGGCTCGCCACGAACGCGCGCACCAGCTCGTCGTCGGCCGGCTCGACCTCCTCCTCCTTCAGTCGGGCCTCCCCGCTACTGAGTGACGATCTGGCCCGAGAAGGTTGCATCTGCAACCTTCCAAGCTCCGAACGTCACACAGGGACATAGAAGAAGGAGGGATCATGCCAGAGACCGTCTCCCGCCGGAGCGCGCTCGCCGCCACGGGCGCCCTCGCCACGGCGCTTTTCGGAAGAGCGACCGCTGCGGTGCGCGAGACCGAGCCGGAGGAGGCCGAGTCCAGGGCGACCCCCGTTTACGGCCACGGCCTGCTCGTCCAGCTCCAGGTCCTGGACCTCGACCGCTCCGTGCGCTTCTACACGGACGTGCTCGGGTTCCGCGTGACCGAGAGGCGCGGCGACCTCCAGTTCGTGCACCTGGACTGCGGGGTCGAGAACCTGCAGCTTGGCCTCTCGGGAGGGGGAGCGCAGCCGCCCGAGCCCGGCTCGGTGGTGCTGAACTTCAACGTGACGGGCGACGTGGACGCCGTGCGAGCCGATCTCGAAAAAAGGGGCGTGCGCTTCTCCGGTCCGACGCAGGTCATCCCCGGCAAGGTCCGCCTCGCCGGCTTCGCCGACCCCGACGGCTATCGCCTCCGTCTCGCCGGCGACGACCCGCCCCGCGGCTGAGGCGCCCAGGAGGACAGCCTGGTCAGCACCGAGCTCGCGCCCACGCCCACCCTCGCGGAGTGGGACGCCGCGTTCGCGCGCCCTCGCCGCTGTGCAGAACCCACAAAACCCCCACGAAGCTTCGAGGACTTCCCCACGTCGGCGGCCGAACTTCGAGACCACAGGGACCGCCCGTGCCGGCGACGGGCGTCCGTCCGGAACGACGAAGGAGGAAAGTCAATGCAGAGAGGCTCACGTCGGACGCAGCGGTGGGGTGCGGGCGTTCTGGGGGTCGTGCTGGGCTTGGCCGGCGGAGGTTGCGACGAGGCAGTGCCTACGGCGCCTCAGGATCCGGTTCAAGCCGAGCTGGACGTCGCGCGTGCGGCAACCGCCCGTTACCAGGACGTCTCGGTCGCGCTCCAGGAAGGCTTCGTAGCCGACCCCGTGTGCGTATCCTCGCCCCTCGGGACGATGGGGGTTCACTACGTCAACCCCTCACGATCGGACGCCCGCGTCACGGCCGGCGAGCCCGAGATCCTGCTGTACCTGCCTGAGGGCGGACGCATGCGGCTGGTCGCGATCGAGTACTCAATGCCCATCGCGCAGAACGGCCAGCCCTACTTCGGGGCCACGCCTCCCACGAACCCAGGGACCACGCCCGTGCTCTTCGGCCAGTCGTTCGACGGTCCCATGGCCGGCCACGGTCCCGCTCAGCCCTGGCACTTCGACCTCCACGTGTGGATCTGGGCAGAGAACCCCGCGGGTCGCTTCGCCCAGTTCAACGCGCAGTTGCGCTGCCCCTGATCGCCGCCGGAATCGAGCGTACGGAACGCAACTGCAGAAGGAGGGAGCGCCATGAAGTGCTTCAAGGTCACGCTGATGATGCTCGCCCTGGCCTGGCCCGCGACCGCGCGGGCCGAGCTCGCGGGCACCCCGTTCGTCGAGGGGCTCAAGACCCCGATCAAGATCGTCCTGACCCGCGGCGGCAACCTGCTGGTGTCGGAAGGCGGCAACCCGCCCCCCACGTTCGTCGCCCACCACGGGCGAATCTCGCTCGTGGATCGCGGCGGGGCGCGCCGGACGCTCATCGACAGGCTGCCCGCCGGCCTCGATCTCGACGACGGCGGCTCGTCCGGCCCCTCGGGCCTGTGGGTGGCCGACCGCTTCACGCTCTATGTCGCCATCGGGATCGGCGACGTCACGAAGCGCAACGCCGCGCGGGGCGAAGTGCCCAACCCGGCGGGCCTGTCCTCGGCTCTCTTCAGCTCGCTGTGGCGCATTCGGTTCAGCCAGGAGATCGACGACGTCACGGACGGCTTCACACTCGACCCGGCCACGCACTACGGAGAGCTCGCCGACGGCGGTGAGGTCCGGCTAGAGAACGCCTCGGGCGAGCGGGCGCGCATCCGCGTTCTCGCCGACTTCCGTGACATCTATCCGGGGACTCCACCCAACCCGGTTAGCGCGTCGAACCCGTTCGGCCTGCTCCTGCTCGGGGACCGCTTGTATCTGCCCGACGCGGGACAGAACTCGCTCGTGAGGATCGATCGCGAGACCGGCCGGATCCGGACGATCGTCCACTTCCCGCCCGTGCCCAACACACTGTTCACCATCGGTCCGCGCTTCAGTCAGCCGGTGCCCAATAGCATCCGCAAGCTGTCGGATGGGTCCGCGCTCGTGACACTGCTCTCGGGCTTCCCGTTCGGGCCGGGCGCGGCCAGCGTCCAGAGGGTGGACGTGAGCCACCGTACGACCGCTCCCTTCATCTCCGGTCTCACCATGGCGATCGACGTGCTGCCGCTCGGCCACGCCTGGGGGCCGTTCCTGGTCCTCGAGTACGCGAGCCGCTTCGACCTCCCCGGGCCGGGAGGGCCGGGCGGGTTCATGCCGCCGGGTCGCCTGCTGCGCTTCAAGAGCCGCACCTCGGCTCCCGAAGTCCTGTCGTCGGCCCTGGTGGGCCCCACGAGCATGGCTTTCGACGACTGCACGGGGGAGCTCTTCGTCACCGAGCACCAGACCGGCAAGATCATCCGCTTCGAGCTCTGGTAGTCGACGAGCTCCGTCGGCGGCCGCCGGGCTAGTCCGTGCCGGTGGCCGTCGATTGCTCGACCCGCACCGCGTGCACTTTCATCGAGACCCGGCCCAGCCGGATCACGTCGCCGGCCGCGAGCAGCGTCGGCGCCGAGATGCGCTGGCCGCGCACGAACGTGCCGTTCTTGCTGCCGAGGTCTTCGATCGTCGCCCGGTCGTGCTCGACGAGGATCCGCGCGTGGCGCCTCGACACCGTCGGCGCCTCGATCCAGACAACGCCCTCGTCGACCCGGCCCAGCAGGTTCTCGCCGTGGCGCAGCGCGACCTCGCGATCCTCCAGCACCAGCCGGTAGGCCATCGAGCGACCGAGCGGCGGCGGCGTCGGCCCGGACTCGGTGGCTTCGCCGCAGAAAGCGTAGCCCACGCCGTGCGCCGTACGGAGGAAGCGCGGCTGCTTCGGGTCCTCGTCGAGAGCGGCCCGGACCTCGGTCACGACCGTGGCCAGCGTCGAATCGGTGACGTGCGTCCCCGGCCACAGGCGGTCGCGGATCCGCTCCCTGGTCACGACGTTCGGGCGCTGTTGCAGCAGCAGGTCCAGCAGCTCGAGGGCCTTGGGTCCGAGACGACGCGCCTTGCCGGCGCGCAACAGCTGGCGCGTCCCGCGGTTGAGCACGAAATCGCCGAAAGACACGCGCAGCGGCGGCATTCGCAATCCCGGCACACCATACCGCCTCGCCCGGAACCTCGTCAAAGACGCTCGAGAGGTGAGATTATTCGCGCGCTCCGCTCATGCCGCTCCAGCCCGGCGACCGCCTCGGCCCCTACGCCATCCAATCCCTGCTCGGCGAGGGGGGCATGGGGGAGGTTCATAGGTCCGCTACATGCAGGGTCGCGGGAGGCCTCGCTTTCATCGCGGGGCCGGTCGATCTCTTCGCGTCCTACACCAAGTACGTGTGGGGGCGCGACGCCCACAACGGCCAGGTCTTCGGCGCCGGTGTGAGCTGGTACTTCGGCCTGCCGGAATGAGCATCAGCGCACTTGTTCGATGGCCGGCGGTCTGGTAGCCTCCCGCCAACTTCGACCCGTTCAAGATGTTCTCGCGTTCGGTGGGGGGGTCCATGAGTCATCGAACCCGCGTCGGCCTTTTCGGCGCTCGCCGCTCCCGGTCGTGCGGTCTGCCGGGGCGGGCGTGAGGATGGCGCGCCGGCCCTCCCTCTTCCACAAGTGTGCCGTCGCCGCTCTGGTGAGCCTGCCGGTCGCGGGCCTGGGGCAGACGCTCGCGCCGCGGCATGCGCTCACCTTCCGGGCGGACGTCGAGGTCATCCGCCTGAGCCTGTCGGTGACCGACAGCGAGGATCGGCTCGTCACCGGGCTTGCCGAGGACGACTTCGCTGTCTTCGAGGACGGCGTGCGGCAGAGGCTCTCGTACTTCACGCGAGAGCCGGCGCCCTGCGCTTCACAACGCGCTTTACGTCACCCTGAAAGAGCTCCGCCGCCATGGCAGCGCGGAGGCGCCGCGGCGGCGCGCCATCGTGCTGCTCTCGGACGGCGAGGACACGACCTCGCTGGTCGATGAAGACCGGGTGCTCGAGCTGGCCCGCCGGGCCGACGTCGCCGTCTACCCGATCGCGCTGCTGGGGGCCGCGAAGCAGGATCGCGAGCGGCTCGCCTCCCGCGAGGCCACCCACTTCTTGCGCGTGCTCGCGCGCGAGAGCGGCGGTGAGGCCCACTTCCCGAGCTCCCTCTCGCAGCTCAACGCGGTCTACGAGCGAGTCGCCGGGGAGCTGCGCAACCAGTACATGGTGGGGTACGTGCCACGCACCGACCGCCGCGACGGGCGCTTTCACCGCATCGAGGTGCGGACGCCCTCGCGCTCGCACCTGCAGGTGCGACACCGGCTCGGCTACTACTCCAGCAGGGGGTGACCGGTCGTCGAGCGCTCCGAGTCAGGGCCGCGGGCTCCGCGCGACGACCGACGGCAGCTCGCTCTTCGCGAGCGTCTCGTTGAGGCTCACGAGCCCGTCCTTCTGGAACGCCTCGGCGCGCGCGAGCGCCTGGCGGGCGCCGTCCTGGAGCTCACGGAAGTACGCCTGCTGGGCCGCCGTGGGCGGGGCGAACGCGCTGTCCACGTCGCCCGTCAGGCCCTGGAGCTGCTCGGAGAGGCGTGAAGGCGACGCGTAGCCCGGCTGCCCCTCGGGGCGGGCGAGCGCGCCCGTGACGTCCTTGAGTGCGCTCTCCACCTTGGCCAGCTCGGCCTCTAGCTCGCCTTCCGGGCCGAGCCCGAGCTGCCTGGCGAGTCGGCGCCGCTCGTCGATCTGCGCCTTGAGCGCGTCGAGCCCGCGCAGAGTGCGGTTGAGCTCGCCGCGCGTGGCGAGGAGCGCCGAGGACATCTCGAACTGCGCCTGGAGCGCGGCCGGGCTGGTCTTGACCAGCGGGTCCACGCGGACCACGACCGGCTTCTCGTACGTCTTGCCATCGACCGTGAGCCGCGCGATGTACGTCCCGGGCAGCGCGTACTGGCCCCCGGGGGGCGGGCCGAACTCGGACGGGCCTTCGTCCCCCTCCTTGCGCGGGAAGGGCGGGTCGTGACGCAGGTCCCAGGCCACCCGGTTCAGGCCCTTCTCGAGGCCGAGCTTCTTGACGGTGCGGATCGGCTTGCCGGAGGCGTCCAGGATCTCGAGCTTCACGCGCTCGGGCTTCTTGTCGGCCTTCGTCGTCGTGTCGCTCTCGGCCTTTGCGGCCGGGGGAGCGTCCACCTTCTCGGGCAGCGAGTAGGTGATGAGCGCGCCGGCCGGCGGGTTGGGCGCACGGTACTCCTTGTCGCCGAGTCCGTAGCGGGTGAAGCGCACGGGGAAGCGCAGTGCGGGCCGCACGTCGAAGAGCTGCGCCACGAGCGGCGCGCCTGGGTCGAATTGCTGCAGCGGCGTCGCGTCGTCGAACACCCAGATCGCGCGCCCGTGCGTGCCGAGGATGAGGTCGTTCTCGCGCGGGTGGACCAGGATGTCGTGCACCGCCACGGTGGGGAAGTTCTTGAGGTGCGCTCGCCGCCAGCTGCGGCCCTCGTCGTGCGAGGCGTAGAGCCCGAGCTCGGTCCCGGCCCACAGCAGTCGCGGGTTCTTCGGGTCCTGCCGCACCACCCAGACGAAGCCCTGCGGCGGCAGGCCGGCCGTGAGGCGCGTCCACGTCTTGCCGAAGTCGGCGGTCTTGAACACGTGTGGCGCGGGGTCGTCGAACATGTGACGGTCGAAAGCCACCCAGGCCGTTCCCGGATCCGTGCGCGAGGGCTCGACGTGGGAGACGGGCGAGAACGCCGGAACGCCTGGGAGGTTCGCGACGACGTTGGTCCAGCCGGCTCCGTCGTCGCGAGAGAGCTGCAGGTTGCCGTCGTCGGTGCCGGCCCACAGCACGCCCTTCTGCGCGGGCGACTCGGCGAAGCTGATGATGGTGCAGTGGTTCTCGGCGGTGGTGTTCTCCTTCCACACCGGCCCGCCCGCGTCCTTCTGCTTCTCCTTGTCGTCGGTCGTCAGGTCGGGGCTGATCTTCTCCCACGAGTCGCCGAAGTCGCGGCTCCTGAAGGCCACGTTGCCCGCGAAGTAGACGGTCTTGCCGTGGTGCGGCGAGGCCACGATCGGGGTGTTCCAGTTGAAGCGGTAGGGCAGGCCCGACGCGGGGCCGCCGTCGTTGCGCCTCGGCTGCGGGCTGATGTCCAGCTGCTGCCGAGTCCGCAGGTCCGTGCGCATGATGTTGCCCCCCTGCGACTCGCTGATCATGATCTCGGGATCGTCGGGGTGGATCACGACGTAGTAGGCGTCGCCGAAGCTCGGCATGCGCCAGTCGTCCTCGAGGATCCCGCCGGGCTCGCGCGTGCGGCTCGGCCCCCACCAGGTGCCGTTGTCCTGCAGCCCGCCGCCGAGGTAGTAGAACGGCTCGCGGTTGTCCGCCTGCACCTGGTAGAACTGCGCGATCGGCAGGTTGCGCACGGGCTCCCAGGCCCTGCCGGAGTCGTAGCTCACCGCGATGCCGCCGTCCTGGCCCTGCCACAGGCGCGAGGGGTCGAGCGGGTCGATCCACAGCGCGTGGAAGTCGATGTGCGTGCTGCGCGAGATGCGCTCCCAGCTCTTGCCGCCGTCGTTCGACTTCTGCAGCAGGCTCGCCACCGCGAACACCACCTCGGGGTTCGTCGGGTGGACGCGCAGGTCCGTGTAGTAGAGGCCGCGCGAGACGATCTCGAGCTTGTCGGTCACCTTTGTGAAGCTGTCGCCGCCGTCGTCCGAGCGGAAGAGAGTGCCCTCGTTGCTCTCGGCGATCACGTAGACGACACGCGGGTCCGAGGGGGCGATCTTCACGCCGATCCGGCCCATGAGCTTCGGCAGCCCCTTGGTGAGCTTCTTCCAGGTGCTCCCGCCGTCGACGCTGCGCCACACGCCGCCCGCTTCGCTGCCGCTCGTGTGCGTCCACGGCTTCCTGTCGAAGTGCCAGAGCGCCGCGAACAGCAGGTTCGGGTTCGAGGGCGACAGGTCCATGTCGGCGACGCCGTGGCGCTCGTCGAGGTAGAGCAGCTTCTGCCAGCTCGCGCCGCCGTCCTTCGAGCGGAAGACGCCGCGCTCGGCGTTCGGCCCGAACGCGTGACCCAGCGCGCCGACGTACACCAGGTCGGGGTCCTGCGGGTGGACCAGCACGCGCGAGATGTGGCGGGTCTCGCCGAGGCCGACGTGGCTCCACGACCTGCCGCCGTCGGTCGACTTGTAGACGCCGTTGCCCGAGGAGACGCTGTTGCGGACGTTCGACTCGCCGCTGCCGACGTAGACGACCTCCGGATTGCTCGGCGCGAGCGCGATGTCGCCGATCGAGGCGACCGGCTGCTCGTCGAACACCGGCTTGAACGTGAGGCCGGCGTCCTCGGTCTTCCACACGCCGCCCGAGGCGGAGCCCACGTAGACGACGCGCGGGTTGCCGGGGACGCCCTCCACGTCGGCCACGCGTCCGCTCATGTTCACGGGGCCGATGCTGCGCCACTCGAGCTGCGCCAGGGGACCCTTGTCCTCTTCCGCGGCCGGCTCCTTTGCCCAGGGTTCGGCGGGCGCGGGCTTTCCGGCTGTCTGGGCAGCCAAGGGCGCGATGGCGAAGCCAAGGGCCGCGACGGCGGAGAGGGCCAGGGTGTCGAGTCTCAGGCGCGTGAACATGCGTGACCTCCGGAGAATGGGCTTGAGTGCCGAGATGATAGCAAAGGCCCCTGCCGGACCGGCGCGGGCCTCGCGCCAGGGTCGGCGTGAGCCGTTGGATGGCGACACCAGGCTTTGCGATGAGGTAGAGTCCGGGTCGACGAAGCGATGCCACGCAAGGTCACCTCCGCGCAGGTCGTCAACGTCGCCGACCTCCGGCTTCTCGCGAAGCGCCGGCTGCCGCGGGTGGCCTTCGACTACATCGACGGCGGGGCCGACGGTGAAGTGACGCTGCGCGAGAACTGCCGCGTCTTCGACGACGTGGCGCTGCGCCCGCGCTCGGCGGTCGTGACGAGGGGCAGCAACCTGCGAACTACGGTTCTCGGGACGGACGTCGCGTTCCCGGTGCTGCTCGCGCCGGTCGGCAGCTGCCGCATGTTCTGGCCGCGCGGCGAAGCCGCCGCGTCGCGCGCCGCCGGCGACGCGGGCACGCTCTACATCCTCTCGACGCTGTCGGGAACGCGGCTCGAAGAGGTGAAGGCCGCCTCGAAGGGCCCGTGCTGGTACCAGCTCTACCTGTGCGGGGGCCGCGACGTGGCGCTCAATGGCATCGCGCGCGCCAAAGCGGCCGGCTTCTCGGCGCTGGTGGTGACAATCGACACGCCGGTCGCCGGGCTTCGCGAGAAGGACTTCAGGAACGGTGTCAAGGAGCTGCTCGGCGGCCAGCCGCTGTCGGCCCTCCCGTTCGTGTGGCAGTTCCTGGCGCGGCCGCGCTGGCTCGCGGCGTTCCTGGCCGACGGCGGGCTCATGAACTTCCCGAACGTGATCCTGCCCGACGGCCCGATGCCCTACGTCGACGTGGGCGCGGCGCTCGCGCAGTCCGCCACGGCGTGGGAGGACCTGCGCTGGATCCGCGAGGCCTGGAACGGCCCGATCGTGATCAAGGGCGTGCACACGGCCGACGACGCGCGCCGGGCGCTCGACGTCGGCGCGAGCGCCGTCGTGGTATCGAACCACGGCGGGCGCCAGCTCGACGGCGTGGCGCCGACGCTGCGCGTGCTGCCCGAGGTGGTGGCGGCCGTCGGCGGCCGCGCCGAGGTACTGCTCGACGGCGGCATCCGCCGCGGCGGCGACGTCGTCAAGGCGCTGGCGCTCGGTGCCCGCGCCGTGCTCGTGGGACGAGCGTACGCCTACGGCCTGGGGGCGGGCGGCGGGCCCGGCGTCGCGAAGGCGATCGAGATCCTGCGCGCCGACATCGACCGGACGCTGCGGCTGCTCGGCTGTCGCTCGGTCGCGGAGCTCGACGCCTCGTACGTGAGCGTGCCGCCGCACTGGCGGCCCGGGGCCTGAACGGCCTCACAAGGCCAGCCGCACCCCGCGAGACACCGTCACCTCGGAGCCGTCGGCCAGGAAGGCCGATTCCGGCCTGGCTCGCAGCGGTAGGGCGAAGGCGGGGCCGTAGAGCCGAGCGACGTCGCAGTCGAGCTCGGCGTGCCTGACGGCCGTGACGCGCCAGCGCGGATGCCGGACGTGGTACTCGGACGTGCCACCGTCCCTTTGCCGCGTGTAGCCCCAGTAGTGCTCGGTGATGAACTCCTGCTCGCTACCCGCCGCGAGCGGCTGGGGCTCTGCCTCGACGGAGACGGAGAGGTGGCTCGGGCGCCCGTCGAGCGTCCATCGATACGACACTGACGCGAGCCGCCCGGGGTCGCCTGCCGAGTGCACGATCTCGTGCCTCATCGGAAGCGTCACGTAGTTCTCGTTGTAGAGGGCCCGCGCCACGAGCGTGACCGCCGGTTTCGGCACGATCTCCTTCACGAAGACGACACCGCGACGCCACTCGTCGCCAGCCTTGCGCCGCACGTAGAAGCGGAGGTTCACTTCCTCGAAGCGACCGTGGAACGGGATCGGGACGCCCAGCACGCGGGTGCGGAGGAACAGGAAGCCGACCACGCTGACGTAGCACCTGCCTTGCCACTCGTCGAGCTCGGTCCCACGCGGCACGAGGCTCGTTAGCAGCGAGCGCTCCACCGCGAAGTTGAGCATGGCCAGGTGGCGCCACTCGGCGCGCAGGAACGGTCCGCTCGGGATCAAGTGGGCAGGGCCCCTAGCTCTCTCCGCGCGGGGGCTTGAACATCGGCATCGGGAAGGCGGCCACGTTCGAGCCCTTGCTCGCCTCGCTGATGCGGCTCGGGCCGGGCTTGTCCACTTCGTCGATGCGCAGCACGGAGTGGATCGGGACGTAGAAGCGCCGCACGCCCTCGAACTCGATCTTGAGACGCTCCTCGCTCGGGTCCACGACGACCGTCGTCTTCTGGCCGAAAACGACGCCCTCCACCTCCACGAATCCGAGCAGGCCGCCCTGGGCAACCTTCCTGGCGTACAGCTCGTAGACCTGGCCCTGGCTCAGGAAGCTGACCTTGTAGAGGCTGCGCTCGCGCTCGGGCATGTGCGTCCATCATACGTTTCGGGACCCTAGAAGCGCGCGTCGTCCGCGGTGTCGCGAGGTGCGCGTCGGTCGTGCCTCGGAGCGCGCCGAGCGCACCCGCGACCGAGTCGTCGTGCGCCGCCAGGAGCTTGGCCGTGGTGTCGGTTGGCGCAGGCTTGTAGCCCGATCCACCCGGCGGGTTGAGGTCGAGCTCGTCGCGCAGGACCGCCATCGCCACCCAGCCCGGCATCGTGGCGACGAGGTTCGACAGATACCCGAGCGGCATCGACTTCTCGTGTGGCTTCCAGTCCGCCCGCCCGAGCCCCACGAGGACAGGATACGGCCGCGCACGCGGCGGCCGTCGAACGCGCGGGAGGCGATGGTATCGTTCGGCTCGTGGCACAGCGAGACAGCGCGGACGGGCCCACGCTCGAGGCGATCCGCGCCACCCGCTCGCGGCTCGGCAACCTGGTCCTGGAGACGCCCGTTCGTCTGTGGCAGGGCCAGGTGATCGAACGTGAGGTCGGCGCCGAGACGCGGGTGTACCTCAAGGAGGAGCTGTTCCAGCGGGCCGGCAGCTTCAAGCCCCGCGGCGCCCTGACGGTCATGCTCGACCTCTCCAAGGCGGCGCTCGCCAAAGGAGTGACCGCGGTGAGCGCCGGCAACCACGCGATGGCCGTGGCCTACGCGGCAGGAGCGGTCGGGACCACCGCCAAGGTGGTGATGCCGAGGAGCGCGAACCCCTTCCGGGTCCAGAGCTGTCAGGACCTGGGCGCCGAGGTGGAGCTGGTGGACGACGTCCACAAGGCCTTCGCCCGCGTGAAGCAGATCGAAGCCGAGGAAGGGCGGACCTTCGTGCATCCCTTCGAGGGGCCGCTCACGGCGCTCGGCACGGCGACGCTGGGCCTGGAGCTGATGGAGCAGGTAGCGGACCTCGACGCCGTGATCGTTCCCATCGGCGGGGGCGGCCTCTGCGCGGGTGTCGCCGCCGCGGTGAAGCTCGCGCGACCGGCGTGCCAGGTGTTCGGGGTCGAGCCCGAGGGCGCGGACAGCATGCACCGCAGCTTCGCCGCCGGCTCGCCCCAGGCGATCGACAAGGTGCGGACGATCGCGGACAGCCTGGGCGCGCCGTACGCCGCGCCCTACAGCTTCGACCTGTGCCGACGCTACGTGGACGAGCTCGTGCTGGTGGACGACGACGCTCTGCGCCGGGCCATGCTGCTGCTCTTCAGCTCCGCCAAGCTGGCCGTGGAGCCGGCCGGCGCCGCCGCCACGGCCGCCCTGTGCGGTCCGCTGCGCGAGCGGCTCCGCGGCAAGCGAATCGGCCTCGTCGTCTGCGGCGCCAACATCGACGCCCGCAGCTTCAGCGACTGCCTGGCCGCCGCGAGCCCGGTCCCGGACTGAAGCATGCCGGCCGCTCTCGCTGTCGCGCGAGCTCGCTCGAGGTACTGACTACTCGAGGCAGTCGGTGGGGTTGGCGCCGGAGATCACCCCGGCCGCGAACGCGTCTCCTGCGCCGCAATAGAAGATGTTCAGGTCGATATTCAGCCCAGTCTGCCTCCACGTCGTGGACTGCAGGCCGCTGCCGTTGGGTCCCATGTCGACCGCCACGAGGCGACTGAGCGGCGTCGTCCTGGGATCGGTATTACAGACCGGAAACTCGCTGGAGTTCCCGCCCGATCCGGCCGTGGCGCACACGAGCAGGTTGGCAGACGAGGTACAGGTGTTCTTGAAGACGAGCACCGAGCGGGAGTGTGAGAACACGCTCTCGTATCGGGAGCTGTGGTTCTCGAGGATCAATGAACTGGCTGGACAGTAGCTTCCGGTGAAGCTGCCGGGACCGTAGGTCCTGCTGGACAAGGGCGATCCCGTCCGACCGCCGCTCCAGCTTGCGTTGATCCACACCGATTGGTACGTCGTCAAGCCCGACTCTTCGGTGGGAAGGAAGTTGCTGCATGCCGTCATCACGAGGAACGACAGCACAGCGGACACGCGACGCCAACGCCGGCCTGAGGTCATCGATACCCTCCTGTTGCTCATCCGCTGCATGCTCGTCCCCTGAACCCGCCCATGGCTCCCTTGCACGAGTTGTGTGGTTGTCTTCAACACACCGCGGGACTATGCAGGGCGCATGCCGCCAGTCGTTTGCTGGAATCAGGCAGCTTACGGCGGTGATGTCCGGATTCCCGTCGGAGGTTTCGCGTCCGAACGCCGGCGCTTCAGAGCGTGCGGAACCTCATCGGTCGGGCGGCGCCGCGCCGCTTCGTGGGCGCCGCGCTGCTCGGGCTCCGCTGAGGCCGCCTCAGGGGAATTGCCCGAGGGCGGTGAGCAGGTCGAGGCGCGCCTGGCGCAGCCGGTCCTCGGCCACGGCCAGCAGGACCTCCGCGTTGCGGGCGGTCTGCTGGGCCTGCACGACCTCGATGTTGCTGGTGGCCCCGGCCTTGTAGGCGATGTCAGTGATTCGAAGCGCCTCGGCGGCGCTCTCGGAGGACCTCCGGCTCGTCGCCACCATCTGCTCGTGAAGCGTCACCGCGTCCTGGGCCAGGCGCGCCTCGGCGCGCGCCTCGAGCTTCACCGCGTCGAAGCGGAAGCGGGCGCTCTCGCGATCGGCGATGCGGGCGCGCTTGGTCGGCCCCAGCGTGCCGTCGTAGATCGGGATCTGGAGCTGGAAGATGGCGCGCCAGGTGCCGGCCGGCTCGAAGCCGCCCTTGGGGTTCACGTACTGGGGCGTGAAGAAGGCGTTGCCGGTCGGGAACCAGTCCCGCCAGGAGTCGTGCACGACCCGATCCGCGGCCAAGAGCTCGGCAGAGAACAGGCGCACGTCCGGCCGCTGCATCAGCCACGCGTCGCTCGCGGGAGGCGCGGCGGGCTGCAACACCGGACCGCCCTGGGCGCCGATCGGGGCGTCGGCGAAGATGGCGACACCGAGGGCCTCCTGGGCCTGGCGCACCAGCAGCTCCGTGACCTGGAGCTGAACCTCGGCGGCCGCCATCTCCTGCGTCGACCGGACGTGATTCAGCCGGCTGCCCTTGCCGGCCTCGAGCCGCGCCCGGGCGTACTCGTCGAGCGCTCGCGCGGTGTCGAGGTTCCGAAGCGCGATCTCGCGCTGGCGCTCGGCGGCGATCACGGCGAGGTACGCCTGCGCGGCCGCGAGCGCCACCTGGCGGCGGGTCTCCTCCGCGGAGATGCGTGCGATCGCCACCTGGTCGGCGGCCTGGTTCTTGGCGGCCCAGCGCGCCGTCGCGAGCACCGGGTAGGAGAGCGTCGCGGCGAAGCCCGCCTGCGTGCGCGGCTGGGTGACGAACCCGTTGAAGCCGCGCGCGTCGTCTAGGATCGTCGCGCCCACGTTGCCGTAGAGCGTGGGGCGGAACACGGACTTCGCCTGGTCGAGCAGGGCCTGGGCCCGCAGGATGGCTTGCGTCGCTTCTCCCACCGACGGGTTGTGATCGAGGGCGCGCGCCACCGCCTGGTCGAACGTCACGCGCTCGAACGGCTGCGAGCTCGCAAGCCGGGCCCCCGCGAGCGCAGCGACCACGGCCAGCGCGGGCAGCAGGCGCTCACGCATGGGCTTCTCCCTTGCCGACGACCGGCGCCTCGTCGTCGGCCCTGCGCCGCAGCCCCCCGGGCGCGAGCGAGCGGATCACGGCGTAGAGCACCGGGATGAAGAAGATCGAGAGCAGCGTCGAGGCCAGCATGCCCCCGGCCACCGACGTGCCCACGGAGTTGCGGGCGCCCGCGCCCGCGCCGGTGGCCACGGCGAGCGGCATCACGCCGAGGATGAAGGCGAACGAGGTCATCAGGATCGGCCGTAGCCGGATGCGGGCCGCCTCGAGCGCCGCCTCGCGGATGCCGAGGCCGCGCTCGCGCAGCTGCTCCGCGAACTCCACGATCAGGATCGAGTTCTTGGCCGCGAGCCCGATCAGCATCACGAGCCCCACCTGGCAGAACACGTCGTTGGCGAGGCCGCGCAGCCACTGCGCGCCGAGGCCGCCGACGACGGCGAGCGGCACCCCGAGCAGGATGATGAACGGGAGCACCCAGCTCTCGTACTGGGCGGCCAGCACCAGGTACACGATCACGAGGCTCAGCGCGAAGATGAAGACCACCTGCGTGCCGGCCTTCAGCTCCTCGAGCGACTGGCCCGCCCACGCGAAGTCGAAGCCGGGCGGCAGCGCCTCGCGCGAGAGCTCTTCCATCGCCGAGAGCGCCTGGCCCGAGCTCAGTCCGGGCCCCGGCACGCCGTTGATCTCCGCCGAGCGGAACAGGTTGAAGTGGCTGATCACCTGCGGCGCCGTGGTCTCGCGCGTGCGCACCACGTTGTCGAGCGGCACCATCGCGCCGCTCGAAGCCCGCGCGTAGAACTGGCGCAGGTCGTTCGGATCCGAGCGGAACTGCTGGTCGGCCTGCACGTACACGCGATACGCCCGGTTGTTGAAGTCGAAGTCGTTGACGTAGCTCGAGCCCAGGAACACCTGGAGCGCGTCGGTCACCTCCTGCAGCGGCAGGTCCAGGCTGCGCGCCTTGTCGCGGTCGATCTCCACCACCAGCTGGGGGTCGTTGGTGCGGAAGCTCGAGAACAGGCCCACCACGCGGCCGCTCTGGTTGGCGCGGGCGATGAACGAGCGGAGCGTATCCGACAGCCGCGAGATGTCGCCGCCCGTCTGGTCGAGCAGCTGGTACTGGAATCCGCCGAAGACGGACAGGCCCTGGATGCCCGGGGGCGCGAACGGGATCACGAGCCCCCCGGGGATCGACATCATCGGCCCACGCACCCGGTTGAGCACGGCCGTGAGCGAGTGAGCCTTCCCGCGCCGCTCGTGGTAGTCCTTGAGCCGGGTGAAGATGAGGCCGCTGTTCGGCGCGGCGCCGCTGAAGCTGAAGCCGACCACCGCGAAGGCCGCGCGGACGTCGGGGTCCTTGAACAGGATCTCCTCGGCCTGGCGGGCGAGGCCCGTGGTGTACTCGAGCGACGCTCCGGCGGGCGCCTGCAACACGCTGATGAAGTAGCCCTCGTCCTCCTCGGGAACGAACGCCGACGGCACGTTCCTGAAGAGCCACACGGTCGCCAGCAGGCCCACGCCGAAGAGGGCGAGCATCAGCGGCCGCCGGTCGAGCGCGCGCGTGAGCAGCCGCACGTAGCCCCGCGTCCCGCCGTCGATCACGCGGTTCACCGCCGTGAAGAAGCGGCCGTGGGTGTGGCTCTCCCGGTCCAGCAGCAGCGCCGAGAGCGCGGGGGTGAAGGTGACCGCGTTGAAGACGGAGAGGATCACCGCGAAGGCGATCGTGAGCGAGAACTGCTGGTACAGCCGGCCCACGGTGCCGGGGAAGAAGGCGACCGGAACGAACACGGCCACGAGCACGATCCCGATCACCACGACCGCCCCGAACACCTCGCGCATGGCGTCGATCGCCGCACGGTAGGCGCGCACCTTGTGCTCGGCCATGTGGCGCTCGATGTTCTCGATCACCACGATCGCGTCGTCCACCACGATCCCGGTCGCGAGCACGATCCCGAACAGCGTGAGCGTGTTGATCGAGAAGCCGAACAGCTTGACGAAGGCGAAGGTGCCGATGAGCGACACCGGGATCGTGATCGCCGGGATGAGAGTGCTGCGCCAGTTCTGGAGGAACAGGAACATCACCAGGATCACGAGCAGGATCGCCTCGACGAGCGTGAACAGCACCTCCTGGATCGACTCGCGCACGACGCCCACGTTGTCGAAGGCGAGCCGCCACTCGAGGCCGGGCGGGAAGGCACGCTCGAGCCGGGCCATCTCATTCATCACGCCCTGGTAGACGGCGAGGGCGTTGGCCGAGGGCAGCAGCTGGATGCCCATGCCGGAGGCCTCGAGGCCCATGAAGCGGAGGTTGGCGGAGTAGGTCTCGGCCCCGAGCTCGGCGCGGCCGACGTCGCGGACGCGGACAAGCGCGCCGTCTGCGCCCGCCTTCACCACCACGTTCTCGAACTGGGCGACCTCCGTCAGGCGGCCGAGGGCGCGGACGCTCAGGTTGTACATCTGGTTCACGTCCGCCGGTGCGTCGCCGAGGGCGCCGGCGGCCACCTGCAGGTTCTGCTCGCGCAGCGCCCGCACCACGTCGCCGGCGGTGATGCCGCGGGCGGCGAGCCGCGCGGGGTCGAGCCAGAGCCGCATCGCGTACTTGCGCTCGCCGAAGATGAGAACGTTGCCGACGCCGGGCACGCGCTTGAGCGCGTCGCGCACGTAGACGTCCAGGTAGTTGCTGATGAACTGCGCGCTGTAGCGGTTGTCCTGCGAGAAGAAGCCGAGGCCGCCCATGAACCCGGCCGTGTTCTTGGTGACCGTGACGCCGGTGGTGCGCACGTCCGCGGGCAGCCGGCCCAGCACCTGGTTGACCCGGTTCTGGACGTCGACGGCGGCGAGGTCGGGATTGCGCCCGATCTCGAAGTACACGTTGATCGTGCTCACGCCGCTGTTGGTGCTCGAGGACTGGATGTAGGTCATCCCCTCGACGCCGTTCACCACCTGCTCGATCGGCGTCGTGACGGCGCTCTCGACCGCCTGCGCGTTGGCGCCCGTGTAGAACGCCGTGACCGTGACGGACGGGGGAGCCAGGTCCGGGTAGCGCGCGATCGGGAGCAGCGGGATGCAGATCGCTCCCGCCAGGATCACCAGCAGCGAGCAGACGGTGGCGAGGATCGGCCGCCGGATGAAGACGTCGGAGAGCACGTTAGCGGCCCGTTCCGGCCGCCGCGGGCGAGGCCTCGGCGTGGGGCTTGGGCGGCGCGATCGTCACGGGCGAGCCGTCGCCGATCTTCTGCAAGCCGGAGACGATCAGCTTCTCTCCCGGCTTGAGGCCGGACTTCACGACGTAGTCGTTTCCGACCACGGCGCCCAGGTCCACGGCCCGTTGCCGGGCCACGGTCGTTCCGCCCTCTCCGCTCTCGGCCACGAAGGCAAAGTACTGCCCGTTGATCCGGTTCACGGCCACGAACGGCACCACGAGCGCCGGCGCCTCGGTCCAGACCATTTGCGCCCGCACGAACTGGTCGGTACGCAGGCCGACCGCATCTGCGAGGGTCGCCTTCGCCAGCACCGACTGCGTGCCCGCGTCCACCGACGGCGCGACGAACGACAGCTTCGCCGTGGTGAGCCGCCGGCCCTGGTCGTCGACGAGGTGGACCGGCAGGCCGAGCCTGAGGTGCTCCGCTTCCTGCACCGGCACGTTGACGTAGACCTCGAGCCCGGAGCTCTGGTCGATCGTGGTGAGCCGCGTGGAGTTGGTGACACGGTCGCCGACCCGCACCGGAATGTCGCCCACGACCCCGGCCGTGGGCGCGCTCACCATGTGATACGCGAGCGCGACGCTCTGCTCGCGCAGCTGCGCGTCGACCGCCTGGAGCTGGGCCTCGGCAGTGGAAAGCGCGGTCTCGGCCTGCTCCATGTCCGAGCGGCTGGCCGCGCCGGCCTCGAGCAGCGTCTTCGCGCGTGCGGCTTCCTGGCCGGCGAAGCGCAGGTCGGCCTCGCGGCCCGCGCGCTGTGACTCGAGGCTCGCCACCGCCGCCTGCTGCATGCGCGGGTCGATCTGCATCAGCGGCGCTCCCGGTCGCACCCGGTCGCCCGAGCGGACCAGGATCCGCGTGACGATTCCCTCGACTTGCGGCTGCACGATCGTCGACTGCCGCGACTTGACCATCCCCACGAACTCGGTGGTCTGCTCCACGGGATGCTCGGCGAGCGTGACCGCCTCCACCGGTGTCGCGGGCGGGCCGGAGGCGCGAGGGTCGGCGCGGCGAGCGCAGGCCGCGGCGAAGGCGGCGAGCGCGAGGCAGGCCCCCGCCATGAGCAGGCGAGGGCGGCGGGTCAGGCCGGGTCTCCAGGTCACGTGACGCTCCGGTGTCAGCGGCGGAATCCCTTCACGATATCACCTCGCTGGCACGTTCAGTCCGTCGCACCGGCCCTCGTCAGGAGGGCGGCGACGTCGGCGTGCCCGCGCCGCGAGGCTGGCGCCCGCGTGCATCAGGATGCCGGCGCACTCGACCCGATGCGGCCGCGGCCGGCCGCGGCTGTCCCGCCCGCACAGGTCGTGGAGCGGTGTCGCGCGCTGCCAGTTGGGCAGGTCGGGGTTCACCCCGCTCGCGAGCAGCCGCTCGAGCATCTCCGGGTCGCTCAGCAGGTACGAACGGCACGCGGTCAGCACCGGCGGCACGCGCGCGCCGGCCTCGAGCAGCCGGACCAGGAGATCGCGCTTGCCTTCCTTGTAGGCGGCCGCAAGCACGCCGCCGCAGCCCTCGTTCGCCGCTGCCGGATCGGCTGCGACGCGTGCGACGGCCTCGTCGTCCTCGCCGAGCCAGACGAGGTCGTAGGCGCTCAGCCGCCCTCCGCGGGCGAGCAGCAGCTGCCTGAGCTCGGGCGTGCGCGCGGCGCAGCACGCCGAATCCTAGCAGCCGGCCGGGTTCGCGACTTGACAGCATTGTCCTATATCCCTACTATGTCGGTCGACATGAAAATTTCCAGCCGTGGGCTGTACGCGCTGAAGGCGCTCACGCACCTGGCGGAGGCCTACGAGCGGGGGCTCGTGAAGATCCACGTGATCGCCGCCGAGGAGGAGCTGCCCGAGAAGTTCCTGGAAGGCATCCTGGTGACGCTCAAGAACGCACGCATCGTGACCAGCCGGCGGGGGAGGGAGGGCGGCTACCGCCTGCGCCGGCCTCCTTCCGAGGTGCAGCTGGGCGAAGTCGTGCGCATTGTCGACGGGCCGCTCGCTCCCTTCGGCGACGCGGTCGAGCTTGCCCACCGGGTGAAGACCGATCCACGCCACGCCGGCCTCTTCGACCTGTTCCTCGACGTCCGTAACGCCGCGGCCGCCATCCTCGACCACACCAGCCTGCAGGACCTGCTCGACCGCAACCGCCGGGTGCTGGCCCGGCGTGGAGCGCAGGCCCGCGCCAGGCGATGACCGCCCTTCGTCAAATGTCTATTACCACAGTAGAGTCAGAGGATATAGAGACCGTGGAGCTGATGTCCGCTCGACCGACCGGAACCCCGGAGGGACGTGAGCCCCATTCCGAGGAGTCCGAGGGCATCATCTTCATCCGCACGCAGCTTTCCTTCTGATTCGAGTAGAGGAGCCACGCATGCACCGCAGGAAGACACTCATCGCCGCCGCGCTGCTGACCCTGGCATCAGTCGCCGCCGCCCCCGCACAGGAGCTGCTGAACGTCTCGTACGACCCGACGCGTGAGCTCTACCAGGAAGTCAACGCAGCCTTCGCGAAGCAGTGGCAGGCGAAGACCGGCAAGGCCGTGATCATCCAGCAGTCGCACGGGGGCGCCGGCAAGCAGGCCCGCGCGGTGATCGACGGCCTCGAAGCCGACGTCTTGACGCTGGCCCTGGCCTACGACATCGACGCCGTGGCCGCGGCCGGCCTGCTGCCCAGGGACTGGCAGAAGCGATTGCCCAGCAACAGCTCGCCCTACACCTCGACGATCGTGTTCCTGGTGCGCAAGGGCAACCCCAAGGGCATCAGGGACTGGAACGACCTCGTGAGGCCGGGGATCCAGGTGATCACGCCCAACCCCAAGACCTCCGGCGGCGCGCGCTGGAACTACCTCGCGGCGTGGGCGTACGCGCTCAAGCAGCCCGGAGGCAGCGAGGTCACGGGGAAACAGTTCGTGACCGCGCTCTTCAGGAACGTGCCGGTGCTCGACTCGGGCGCGCGGGGCTCCACCACCACGTTCGTCCAGCGCGGCATCGGCGACGTGCTGCTGGCCTGGGAGAACGAGGCCTTCCTGTGCATCAAGGAGCTGGGCCCCGACAAGGTCGATGTCGTGATCCCCTCGCTCAGCATCCTGGCCGAGCCTCCCGTGACCGTGGTCGACAAGGTCGTGGACAGGAAGGGGACGCGGGCGGTGGCCCAGGCCTATCTCGAGTTTCTCTACACACCCGAGGGCCAGGAGATCGCGGCGCGGCACTACTACCGGCCGCGGCTCGAGGCCGTTGCGAAGAAGTACGCCGCAACTTTTCCGAAGATCGATCTCGTCACGATCGACGCGGTCTTCGGCGGTTGGCAGAAGGCCCAGAAGACCCACTTCGCCGACGGCGGAGTGTTTGACCAGGTCTACTCACCTCGGTAGCGCGGTAACACATGTTGCTGGTCCAAGCGCTACCGAGGTTTCTCGTCCGGTTGCATCGTGCTCCGTCCATGGTCCCTTGTGGTGAGCGCGATCCAAGGCTGGTTGGTCCCGACGCGCTCCCGGTCCGCCCCGCGTCGGTGACCTGAGATGCGCCTCCGCAAGAGCCACAGCGTCCTGCCCGGCTTCCGCCTGGCCATGGGCTTCACGCTGGTCTACCTCGCGCTGGTGGTCCTCGTCCCGCTCTCGACGCTGTTCTGGAAGAGCGCGACTTTGGGCGCCTCCGGCTTCTGGCAGGCGGTGAGCGCCCCTCGCGTCGTGGCCTCCTACAAGCTCACGTTCGGCGCGTCCCTCGTGGCCGCGGTCACGAACGGCGTGTTCGGATTCGTCGTCACCTGGGTGCTGGTGCGCTACCGCTTCCCGGGCCGGCGCCTGATGGACGCCCTCGTCGACTTCCCGTTCGCCCTTCCGACGGCCGTGGCGGGCATCACGCTCACGACGCTCTACGCCCCGAACGGCTGGCTCGGGGCTCCGCTCGAGAAGCTCGGGATCAAGGTCGCCTTCACGCCCCTGGGCATCACCCTCGCCCTGACCTTCATCGGCCTGCCCTTCGTGGTGCGGACGCTCCAGCCCGTGCTCGAGAGCCTCGACCCCGAGGCGGAAGAGGCCGCGGCGAGTCTCGGCGCGAGCCGCTTCCAGACGATCGTCCGGGTCGTGCTGCCCGCGCTGTTTCCGGCCTGGATCACCGGCTTCGCGCTCGCATTCGCGCGCGCCCTCGGGGAGTACGGCTCCGTCGTCTTCATCGCCGGCAACATGCCGATGAAGACCGAGATCACGCCGCTCCTGATCATCACCAAGCTCGAGCAGTACGACTACGCGGGCGCCACCGCCATCGCGGCGGTCACGCTGGTGGCGTCGTTCGTGCTGCTGCTGACCATCAACCGCCTCCAGTCGTGGGGCGCGCGGCTCGGACGCGCGGAGTAGGCCCCCTTGTCGACGCCAGCCACGCGCGAGCCCCGAATCGTGAGGCTGCTGCTCACCGCTACAGCCCTCTCGTTCCTCACGCTGTTCCTGGTCGTGCCGCTCGTCGCAGTCTTCGCGCAGGCTCTCGAGAAGGGCTGGGCGGCGTACGCTGACGCGCTCCTCGAGCCCATGGCGCTCTCGGCGCTCAAGCTCACGCTACTCACCGCGGCGATCGCCGTTCCGCTGAACGTGGTCTTCGGCGTGGCCGCAGCGTGGGCGATCGCGAAGTTCGACTTCCCGGGCAAGGACGCCCTCGTCACTCTGATCGACCTGCCCTTCGCCGTCTCGCCCGTGGTTTCGGGCATGGTCTTCATCCTCCTGTTCGGCCGCCAGGGCGTGCTGGGGCCGTGGGCCGAGGCCCTCGGCCTGAAGCTGGTCTTCTCGGTGCCGGGCCTCGTCCTCGCCACGCTCTTCGTCACCTTTCCGTTCGTGGCCCGCGAGCTCATCCCGCTGATGCAGGCCGCGGGCACCGAGGACGAGGAGGCCGCGCGCGTCCTGGGTGCCTCCGGCTGGCAGACGTTCCGGCGCGTGACGCTGCCCAACATCAAGTGGGGCCTGCTCTACGGCGTCATCCTGTGCAACGCGCGCGCGATGGGGGAGTTCGGCGCGGTGTCCGTCGTGTCCGGCCACATCCGCGGCAAGACCAACACGCTGCCGCTCCACGTCGAGATCCTCTACAACGAGTACAACTTCCAGGCCGCCTTCGCGGTGGCGTCGCTGCTCGCCTTCCTCGCCCTCGTGACCCTCGTCGCCAAGTCCCTGGTGGAGTGGCGAGCGGCCTCGGAGCACGCATCCCACGCAGAGGACCCCCATGTCGATTGAAGTCCGCGGCGTGACCAAGGCCTTCGGCTCTTTCGTCGCGGTGAACGACGTGAGCCTGACCGTGCCCACGGGCGAGCTCGTGGCGCTGCTCGGCCCCTCGGGCTCGGGCAAGACAAGCCTGCTGCGCATCATCGCGGGTCTCGAACGCGCGGACCGCGGCCAGGTCCTGTTCGAGGGCGAAGACGCCAGCGTTCGCGACGTCCGCCACCGCGGCGTGGGCTTCGTGTTCCAGCACTACGCGCTGTTCCGCCACATGTCGGTGTTCGAGAACGTCGCCTTCGGCCTGCGGGTGCGTCCGCGGGTCAGGCGCCCGAGCGAGGCGCAGATCCGAGCGAAGGTGAACGACCTGCTGAAGCTGGTGCAGCTGGACTGGCTGTCCGACCGCTATCCCTCCCAGCTCTCGGGGGGGCAGCGCCAGCGCGTGGCGCTCGCCCGGGCCCTCGCCGTCGAGCCCCAGGTGCTGCTGCTCGACGAGCCGTTCGGCTCGCTCGACGCCAAGGTGCGGCAGGAGCTGCGCCGCTGGCTGCGGCGGCTGCACGACGAGATCCACGTGACCAGCGTGTTCGTGACTCACGACCAGGAGGAGGCGCTCGAGGTGGCTGACCGCGTCGTGGTCATGAACCAGGGGCGCGTCGAGCAGATGGGCACTCCCCAGGAGGTCTTCGATCGGCCCGCGACGCCATTCGTGATGGGCTTCCTGGGGATCGTCAACGTGTTCCACGGGCGCGTCGAGGCGGGCCGGGCCCACCTCGGCCCGCTGAGCGTCGAGTACCCCGAGCACGCCGAGAAAACGTCGCGTCCCGCGCAGGGCTTCGCGCGCCCGCACGAGCTGGAGCTCGGGCGCGACGAAGTGGGCGACGGATTCTGGGCCACGCTGCGGCACGTGAACCCAGCGGGGGCCGTGATCAAGCTCGAGCTCGAGGACGACGAGGGTCGCCTGGTCCAGGTCGAGACGACGCGCGGGCCCTTCGACGAGCTGCGGCCGGTCGTGGGCGAGCGCCTGCGCGTCCGGCCGCGCCAGGTGCGCATCTTCGTCGCGCCGCCCCCGCCGCGCGACTGATCGCGTCGTTGAGCCTTCTAGAGATGAGAGGAGCCGTCCGACTCGGGGCGGGCACGCGCCGCCATTCGCTCATCCAGCAGGCGGCGCACCAGGGGCGCCGACGCGATCCCGACGGCGATCGCCAGGGTCAGCATCACCGCGCCCACGACGATGGCAAAGGCGGTGAGCACGATCGGCCGGGCGAGTCCCACCTGATCGAGCACCATCGCCGTGACGATGGTCATCGTCAGGAGATAGACGGCGCCAGCGAGCAGGCTCGCCGAGGGCCATCCGGCATTCACCGCGGCGAGCAGGACGACACGCCGCACGACATTGGCGACCACGAGCCCAGCGACGAGGATCGCGAGCGCGCCAGCGAGGCGCGGCACGAGCAGGCCGACCTCGGACCGCAGCGCCTGCAGCGTGCTGAAGCCGAGCGCGTCGACGCCTGCGAGCAGGAAGCCAAGGAACAGCAGCCAGAAGACGGTGGACGCGGCGAGGCGCTCGGCCGGCGGTAGCTCCGCCTTTCGCAGCAGCTCCGCGGCGCCGGTGCGCTCGGAAAGGCGTGCCACCCGCAGCCAGCCGAGGACCTTCCCCGTGATCGCGCGGGCGAGTGCCGCGATGAGCCAGCCGGCCGCGACCACGGTGAGCATGGCCAGCAGGCGTGGGATCACGAGGCGCAGGCCTTCGACGTAGCCGCTCCAGGTCTCGCGCAGGGTGGAGAAAATCGCTTCCGCCATGGGTCACCTCAGGGGAGCGGTCCAAAGGGCGACGAGGTCGCCCCGGGACCGCTCGAAGTGGAGGCAGAGTGCCTCGAGCCGCTCGTCCGCGTCACGTGGTTCGAGCCCCGCGAGCTCGGCCGCGAACCACGCCACCCGGCCGAGGTAGAGCGGGACCGCGGCGCGCACCAGGTGGTCGCGGGAGATCGTGGCGTGCCGGTGAGCGGCCGCGAGCTCCAGCATCACCGCGGCCCAGAGCTCGTCGTGGACGTCCAGCGGGCCGTCCACGGCCGCTGCCGCGCGCAGAGCTTCGAGGGTGGCGGGCCGGAGCGCGCGCTCGAGCATCCCGCCCAGCGCGGCCAGCCCCTCCCGAAACAGCGTCGCGTAGCCCGCCACGTCGACGCTGGCCGGTGGATCCGGAGGCGGCGGCGGCGAGGCGGAGCGGGCCAGCGCGATCGCGCGGGAGCCCGCCGCCCAGCCGGTTTCCTGGAGCCGCAGGCAGGTAAAGAGCGCGTCGAGGACCTGGGGCACGAGCGCGGCCACTGCCGGCCGTTGGCGAGGGGTCAGCCGACGCGGGCCAAGGGCGGCCTCCGCCACGCGCAGCCCGTCGCCCGTCGCCATCCCCGAGATCCAGAGGTCGATCGCAAGGCGCAGGTCCTCGCTCTCCCACGTCGGCTGCTCAAGGCATCGCGCCGCGAAGCGCCCCGAGCAGCCGAACTCCCCGGAGAGGGGCTCCGCGAGAGCGAGGCCGTACGCGGCGCGAAACAGCGGCCGCACGACCTGGGTCACGAGCGGACCGTCGAGCGGGTGGCGGGCGTAGGCGGGCGAGACGAAGTCGGCGTCGCCGGCGAGGGCCGGGCGCGCGAGCGCGGCGACCGACTCCGGGGTCACGCTCGCGATCTCGGGGTCGAGGACGACCACCGCCCGCGCCTGCAGCAGATCGGCCGCGGCGAACACGGCGCGCAGCGCGGCCGCCTTCCCCGGGACGCCGTGGTACGGCGCGCTGATGCGGTGGCGGGTGCGCAGGCTCTGGGACGCGAGCAGGGTCTCCCGGTCCACGATCGAGGCGTTTCGGACGATGTCGGGCGTGCCGTCCGTCGAGCCGCCGTCCATGTTCAGGAGCGCCGTCCGCTCGCGGGCCAGCTCCCGGTTGAAGGCGACGTGGGCGGCCCGCACCACCGGCCCGACGCTGTCCGCGTGGTTGAGGGTGGGCAGTCCGACCAGCACGTCGAGCTGGCCGACGGCCATCAGCTCGGACAGCAGCTCGTCGGAGAGGATCGTGCTCACAGCCAGCGCAGCTTGAACCAGTAGAAGTCGTACGGGCCGAGGGTCAGGACGTACGGCCGCTCGCGGATCCTCGGGAACAGGCTGCGCCCGAACATCTCGATCGGGATGGCGCCGGCGAAGCCGTGGAGGTCGAGCTCGACGGCCTGCGCGGTCCCCGAGAGGTTGTTCACCACCAGGACCTTCTCGGAATCCAGGCTGCG
>DATEUE010000133.1:0-2758 GCA_035283305.1 Vicinamibacteria bacterium
AGGCCCGGCTCGCGGGCGAGCACGCCAGCGACGAGACGGTCGTGGGCCTCGGCACTCGTCCATCCACCTACGCCCGCCATCTGCTCGAGATCGCGGAGTCGCTGCGTCCGCCAAACCGCGCTTTCGCCAGCGCACTCCCCATGGTCGAGCGCAGCCAGCTCGAACGGAGGCTCGTCATGATCCTGGATACGAAGAATGCCATCGGCCGCGGCCGTGCGGCCGCGGTCGCTTCTCTCGCGCTCCTCGCCGGAACCGTGCTCGCGGTGGCGGCGGCGGCGCCCGCGCGGCCCGACCGCGCCGCTCCTGTGACGCCTGTCGCCGCAGCGCGCCCGTCCGAGCCCGCGCGCTCGACGTTCCTGGGGGGCGCCTGCATGGACCGGTTCGGCGGGAGCTTCAGCGGCACGATCAGCGACGGGCCCTCGGGCGTGGAGGCGAACGGCACGCACGATGGCGACTTCTCCCTGCAGCACACCCTCGGAGACGGTCAGCGGCTGTGCGCCCGGGTTCACGGCTTCGTGCGCTTCGACGAGCGGACCGGCGCCATCCGCGAGCTGCCCGGCGGCAGCTCCGTGCTGATCGAGACGCGCGGGGGGCAGGGCCGCTCGCAGCGGATGCTCGTCACCGAAGAAAGGGGCGAGCTTCGCTACCAGTGCTGGCTGAACGGCGCCAGCCAACAAGTTGACGACGCCGCGCGCGCCTGGCTCAAGGACGCGCTCGAAGTGGTCGCGGCGTACCACGAGATCGGAGAGATCCAGGGACAGGTCGGCAGCCTGCAGGGCGAGATCGGCTCGATACAGGGTGAGATCGGCTCGCTGCAGGGCGAGATCGGACAGGTCCAGGGCGAGATCGGCAGCCTTCAGGGCCGGATCGGCTCGATCCAGGGCGAGCGCGGCAGCCTGCAGGGTGAGATCGGCAGCCATCAGGGCGCAATCGGGAGCCTGGAGGGCGCGCGCTGGAGCGCGAGCAGCTCGCTCAAGCAACAGATCGACGGCGAGATCCGGCAGCACGAGGCCGAGATCCGCAAGCTCGAGGCGAAGCTCCAATCGAGCGCGTTCTCGAAGCGGCTGTCCGACGCGGAGGCCGAGCTCGCGGCCTTCGAGAAGAGCTCGCGCGGAAAGATTGCCGAGCTCGAGCGCCAGATCGACGCGATCCGCAGCGAGGACGGGATCGGCAAGCTCGAGAAGCAGATCGACGCCCTGCACGCGGACGACCGCATCGACGAGATCAAACGGCGCGTGGCTCCCACGGTCGAGCGGCTCAAGGCCCAGGTCCGCACGCTCGGAAACTAGAGCCGCGGAAGCCCGCTTAGCTCTTCAGGTTCTGCTTGAAGAAGTCGATCGTGCGCTGCCAGGCCAGGGTCGCGGCGTCCTTGTTGTAGCGCGGGGTCGTGTCGTTGTTGAAGCCGTGCTGGGTGCCCGGGTAGATGAAGACCTCGTAGGCGACCTTGTTGGCCTTGAGGGCCGCCTCGTACGCTGGCCAGCCGGCGTTCACGCGCTCATCGTTCTCGGCGTAGTGAAGCAAGAGCGGGGCCTTGATCTTGGGCACGTCCTCCGCCTTCGCCTGGCCTCCATAGAAGGGGACCGCCCCATTCAGGTCGGGCAGGCGAGTCGCCAGCATGTTCGCGATGGAGCCTCCGTAGCAGAATCCGACGGCGGCCACCTTGCCCGTGCAATCGGCGCGGCCCTTCAGCCACTTCGCCGCCTCCACGAAGTCTTCCCGCGTCTTGGCCTGGTCGAGCTTCGGGAACACCTCGCGCGCCTTGTCCTCGTCGCCGGGATAGCCTCCGAGAGGGAAGAGGGCATCGGGGGCAAAGGCCATGAAGCCCTCGAGGGCCACTCGACGCGCGACGTCCTCGATGTGGGGGTTGAGCCCGCGGTTCTCGTGGATCACGAGCACTCCCGGCAGCTTCCCCGGGGTCTTGGCGGGCCGGACGAGGTAGCCCCGCATGGTGCCCGATCCCGTTGGCGAGGGGTACTCGACGAACTGGGCCGAGAGCCGCGCGTCGTCCTTCGGAACCTGTTGGGCCTCCGCGAACCGGGGGTTCAGGGCGTCGAGCAGCATGGCGCCTGTGACGCCACCCACGGCGAACTTGGACGCGCGCTCGATGAAGCCGCGGCGATCCAGGGCGCCGTGGACGTAGGCGTCGAACAAGATCAACAACTCGGGGTCAAAGTCCTCGGCTTTTCTTAGATCCATCCGCGAAGCATCTTACGAAGACTGGGCGCGACGCAAGTGACGTTCGACCCCATCGCGCGCAGAGCCTCGCCGCGGCCGGCCGCGCCGGAGCCGGCGGCGGTGCGGTGAGGTGGAGTCGGCTGCTCGGAGAGGTCGGTTAGTCGAGCGGGTCGAGGTCCTCGAGCAATCGCTGCAGGGCCGGCGGCGGCGCGAAGCGCCAGGGCGCCGTCTGCCTGGTCGCGCTCGGCGGGCTCACGCAGCGGATGGACGCCTGCGGGCGACTTCATCGCGTTCCTAACACCGTCCGGCCATGACGCCGCCGAAGGCGTCGAGAGCCGTGGCCACGAGCTTCCGGCCGACCTCGCTCCGCGCGACATCGCCCGATTCCCGTGCCGCCACCTGTGACTGCAACCGTCTTCCCGAGAATGAGATCGCTTCCTCCTGGCCCGACTGCCCGAAATGTGGCAGTCATAGGCTTGGACGGAGGGATCGCGTGGCTGTGACCGGGGTCTCGGGACTTTCTTCTCGCGGCGGATCTCCGCGCGCGCCAGACGCGGGGGCCGTCTTGACGCTAGACTCGACC
>DATEUE010000134.1:0-13942 GCA_035283305.1 Vicinamibacteria bacterium
GACCGCGACGATCGCGGCGGGGACGATGGGCCGCAGGTCGAGGATCGCGTTCATCGCGCGTCTCCCGGCCCGGGGAAGGGCGTCGCGGCCTGCGCCGCGGATGCGGGATCCGGCCGCGTTGCTTCGCGCACCTGGCGCACCAGCGCGTCCGCCGCCGGCTCGATGCGCCGGGTGAAGATCGGGCTCGCGATGCCCATCACGATCGCCAGCACGACGAGCGGCAGCAGCACCGTGGCCTCGCGCGCGGACAGGTCGGGGAGGCCCTGGTTCTTCGGGTTGCTGAGCTCGCCGTAGAAGACGCGCTTCACCATCCACAGGACGTAGGCCGCCGCCAGGATCACGCCGAGCGAGGCCACGACCACGAGCGCGGGGCTGAAGCTCCAGGCGCCGATCAGGATCAGGAACTCGCCCACGAAGCCGTTGGTGCCGGGCACGGCGATCGAGGACAGGCTGATCAGCAGGAACACCGCGAAGAACCAGGGCATCGCGCTGCGCAGCCCGCCGAACTCCGAGATCTGGCGGGTGTGGCGCCGGTCGTAGAGCATGCCGACCAGGAAGAACAAAGCGCCCGTCGAGATGCCGTGGTTGAGCATCTGGTAGACGGCGCCGGTGACGCCGGTGGTCGTGAGCGCCGCGATCCCGAGCATGACGAAGCCGAGGTGCGACACCGAGGAGTAGGCGACCAGCTTCTTGAGGTCGGGCTGCACCAGCGACACGAGCGCCCCGTAGACGATCCCGATCACCGCGAGCACGCCCACGAGCGGCGCGAGCTTCACGGCCGCGTCCGGGAAGAGCGGGATCGCGAGCCGCAGGAAGCCGTAGCCGCCCATCTTCAGCAGCACGCCGGCCAGGATCACCGAGCCGGCGGTGGGCGCCTCGACGTGGGCGTCGGGCAGCCAGGTGTGGAACGGCCACATCGGGACCTTGATCGCGAAGGCGATCGCGCAGGCGAGGAACAGCCACGTCTGGAGCGCCGGGTCGACCGGGGCCGCAACCAGTGCCGGGATGTCGAAGCTGCGGATCCCGGAGGCCTTGTAGAGCACCAGGAACGCCACCAGCATCAGCACGCTGCCGGCGAAGGTGTACAGGAAGAACTTCACCGCCGCGTAGATGCGGCGCTCGTGGCCCCAGATCCCGATCAGGAAGTACATCGGGACGAGCATCGCCTCCCAGAACACGTAGAACAGGAAGAGATCGAGCGCCACGAAGACGCCGATCATGCCCGCCTCGAGCAGCAGCATGAACACGACGAACTCGCGCACGCGCTTGTCGATCGAGCTCCAGGACCCCAGCAGGCACAGCGGCGTCAAGAACGTGGTGAGAATCACGAGCCAGAGCGAGAGCCCGTCGATCCCGACGTGGTAGCTGATGCCCCAGGCGGGGATCCAGGCGTAGCGCTCCTCGAACTGGATCCCAGCGATGTCGCTGAAGCGGCTCACGAGCCGCAGCGAGAGCACGAACGTCGCGAGCGAGACGAGAAGCCCCAGGACCTTGTGCAGCAGCACCGCCTCGCGCCGGGTGAGCGCGATCACGACGGCGCCCGCGACCGGCAGCAGGATCAGCGGCGAGAGTATCTGCGCGAGCGGAGGGGTCATGGCGCGAGGCGCTCCGCGGAGGCGAGCAGGTAGTAGACGACCGCGACGGCGCCGGCCAGCACCAGCAGCACGTAGTGGCGCACGAACCCTGTCTGGACCGGTCGCAGCGTCTCGGCGAACGCACGCGTCAGGCTGCCCGCGCCGTTCACGGCACCGTCGATCACGCCCTCGTCCACGCGCTTCCAGAGCAGGCGGTCGCTGCCGCCTATGACGACGTGGCGGACGAAGCCGTCGTAGACGTGGTCGAAGAAGTACTTCGCGGCGAAGACTCGGAGCGCCGGGCGAAGCGGCTGCGCGAGCGAGCCCCGCAGCTCGGGCATCGCCAGGTACAAGTACCAGGCGATCAGGATCCCGACGACACCCGTGAGCGTCGCCACCGCCGGCAGCCACGCCACGTGCGGCAGGTGCGGCTCGGGCAGGCGGAACACCGACTGCACCACGTGCGGGACCTTCAGGAAGCCCGCCCCGATCGAGCCCAGCGCCAGCAGCACCAAGGGCACGAGCATCGACCAGGGCGACTCGTGCAGGTGGTGCTCGGCGTCGTGCCCGCCGCGGAACTCGCCGAAGAAGGTCAGGAACAGCAGCCGCGCCATGTACGCGGCCGTCAACAGCGCGGTGAAGAGCGCGATCCCGAACAGGGTCGGGTTGTGAAGCGCCGAGAGCAGGATCTCGTCCTTGCTGAAGAAGCCCGCGAGCGGCGGGATCCCGGCGATCGCGAGCGTGCCGATCAGGAAGGTGACGTAGGTCCAGGGGACCTTCTTGCGCAGCCCGCCCATGCGGCGCATGTCCTGCTCGCCCGACATCGCGTGGATCACCGAGCCCGAGCCGAGGAACAGGAGCGCCTTGAAGAAGGCGTGGGTGTAGAGGTGGAACACGGCGACGCCGAAAGCGCCCATGCCGGCGGCCAGGAACATGAAGCCGAGCTGGCTCACCGTCGAGTAGGCCAGCACGCGCTTGATGTCGGTCTGGACGATCGCGATCGTGCCGGCCATGAGCGCCGTCACGGCGCCGGTCACGGCCACGACCAGCATCGCGGTCTCGGACTGATGGAACAGCGGCCCGAGCCGCGCCACCAGGTAGACGCCGGCCGTGACCATCGTCGCCGCGTGGATGAGAGCGGACACCGGCGTCGGGCCCTCCATCGCGTCGGGGAGCCAGACGTGCAGCGGGATCTGCGCGCTCTTGCCGATGGCGCCCAGGAACAGCAGCAGGCAGGCGATCGTGACCGGGCCCCACTGCCAGAGCGCCTCGGGGGCGAGCGCTCCCGCGTTGTCGGCGATGTCCACGAGATCGAGGCTGCCGAAGGCGTGGAAGATGAAGATCATCCCGAGGATCAGGCCCGCGTCCCCGATGCGGTTGACGACGAACGCCTTGAGGCCCGCCGCGGACGCGCTGTCCTTCCGGTACCAGAACCCGATCAGCAGGTAGGAGCAGAGCCCCACCCCCTCCCAGCCGACGAACAGCAGCGGCAGGCTGCCGCCCATCACCAGCAGCAGCATGAAGAAGACGAACAGGTTCATGTAGGAGAAGAAGCGGACCTTGTCCTCGTCGTGAGCCATGTAGCCGACCGAATAGACGTGGATCACGGCGCTGATGCCGCTGACGACCAGCATCATCACCGACGAGAGCGGGTCGATCAGCAGGTTGATCGGGACGCGGAAGGAGCCCACCGCGATCCACTCGAAGCCGAGGTAGGGCTGCGAGAAGCGCAGCCCCTCGGCTCCCGAGGCGAGGCCGTAGAGCCGAACGGTGGTGAAGACGGCGAGCGCGAAGGCGGAGACGACCGTGGCGCAGGCGAGCCAGCATGCGCCCTGCTCCTCCTCGTCCTTCTTGATCCAGTCGCCGAAGAGGGCGAGCACGATGAAGCCGCCGAGCGGCAGCAGCAGCACCGCGAACGGAAGCACGTTCAGGACGGGATCCTCGAACACGGGGTGCTATCCCTTCATCACGTTGAAGGCGTCGATGTCGAGCGTGTCCTTGTGACGGTGGAGCGCGATCACGATCGCGAGCCCGACCGCCGCCTCGGCCGCCGCCACCACCATCACGAAGAACACCAGCACCTGCCCGTCGAGCGTCCCGGCCGCGCGCGAGAAGGCCACGAACGCGAGGTTGGCGCCGTTCAGCATCAGCTCGATGCTCATCAGCACCGTGATCACGTTGCGCCGCAGGAAAACCCCGAGCGTTCCGAGCCCGAACAGCGCCAGGCTCAGCAGCACGGCGTGGTGCACGAAGGACGGGTGGTCCATCTCAGAAGTCCTTCTTGGCGAGGGCGATCGCCCCGACCAGCGCCGCCAGGATCAGGATCGAGGTGGCCTCGAACACGTACAGGAACTGCGGCGAGAACAGGATCTCGGCCATGCGCTGGGTAGAAGCGTCGAAGGCCGGCGCCGGGCCCGGCTCGGCGCGGACCAGCACGGCGCCCGCCTGCGCCACGAGCAGCGCGACGAGCGCCACCGCGATCGCTCCGAGCGTCCTGCCGCCGCGACCGGGAGCGTCCTGCTCGCTCCTCACGTTGAGCAGCATCAGCACGAACAGGAACAGCACCATGATCGCGCCGGCGTAGACGATCACCTGCAGCGCGGCGATGAACGGCGAGCCGAGCAGGCCGAAGATCACGCTGAGCGAGCACAGCGTCACGATCAGGCCGAACGCCGAGTAGATCGGGTTCTTCTGGCCGATCACGACGAGGGCGGACACCAAGGCGAGCGCGGCCGCGGCGTAGAAGAGGACCTGGTCCATGTCGCTAGCGTGCCCAGAACGTCACGAAGCTGGCGATCACCAGGATCCACGCTGCCGCGACCGGGATCAGCACCTTCCAGCCGAAGTGCATGAGCTGGTCATAGCGGAAGCGCGGCAGGGTGCCCCGCAGCCAGATGAAGACGAACAGCAGCAGCGCGACCTTGCCGCCCCAGAACACGAAGCCGAGCAGGCCCTCGGACGGAACGCCCGGGACCCCGGAGTGCCAGCCGCCCAGGAACAGGTTGGTGGCGAGCACCGCGACGGTGATCATGTTGATGTACTCCGCCATCTGGATGAGCGCGAAGCGCATCGAAGAGTACTCGGTGTGGAAGCCGGCCACGAGCTCGGTCTCGCCCTCGGGCAGGTCGAAAGGCGTGCGCGCCACCTCGGCGGTGGCGGCGGCGAAGTAGACGAGGAAGGCCGGGAACTGGACGAAGGCGTTCCAGCCCAGAAACCAGCCCGCGGCCCGGCCGGCCTGGGAGCTCACGATGTCGTTGATCTGGAACGAGCCCGCCAGCATGATCACGCCCACGAAGCTCAGGCCGAGCGAAAGCTCGTAGGAGAACATCTGCGCCGAGGAGCGCAGGCCCCCGATCAGGCTGTACTTGTTGTTGGCGGCCCAGCCCGCGAGCACGACGCCGTAGACTCCGAGCGCCGCGATCGCGAAGATGAACAGCAGGCCCACGTCGATCGTGGCGATCTGGAGCTGCACGCTGCGACCCCAGAGCCACTCCGGCCAGAGCCAGGTCGGCAGGAACGCGAGCCGCGGCAGCGTGAAAGGCGGCCCGTAGGGCAGCACCGCCACCGCCAGGAACGAGGTGCCGACCGCCACCACCGGGGCGGCGAGGAACGCCCACTTGTTGGCCGCGGCCGGCATCACCTCTTCCTTGAAGAAGAGCTTGATGCCGTCGGCGATGGGCTGGAGGATGCCGAACGGACCGGTGCGGTTCGGGCCGAGGCGAAACTGCATGAACGCCAGCACCCGCCTTTCGATCCAGGTCATCAGCGAGAAGACGCCCAGCAGCGCGCCCATGATGACCGCAACCTTGACGGCCGCGATCACGAGCTCCTGCACCAGCGGGCTCGCCGTCACGCCGTCACCGCCGCTCCCGATCGGGCGAGCGCCTGCTCGAACGTGGGCGCCAGCGTCTTCCAGCAGCGCTTCTCGCGCACGTGGTACTCGAACTCGGCGCGGAACTTGGCGAGCGACGACTGCGGGGGTGCTATCGCCGCGTCGCCGAACGGGCACACGGTCTTGCCGCCGATCGAGTCGGCCACCTTGAACAGCATGTCGATGTCGCTCGGCTGGCCCTGGCCCGCCTCGATCCGTGTGAGCAGCCGCAGCATCCAGCCGGTGCCCTCGCGGCACGGCGAGCACTTGCCGCACGACTCGTGCTTGTAGAAGTAGCTCAGGTTCTTCGCCATCCACACCATGCAGGTGGACTCGTCCATCACGATCGTGCCGGCCGAGCCGAGCATCGAGCCGGCCTTGGCGACGCCGTCGAAGTCCATCGGTATGTCGATCTCGTCGGCGCGGAGCACCGGCGTCGAGGAGCCGCCCGGCACCACCGCCTTGAGCTTGCGGCCGCCGCCGATGCCCCGTGCGTAGCCCTCGCCGTAGATCAGCTCCCGAAGCGTGATCTTCCCCATCGGCGCCTCGTAGCTGCCGGGGCGGGCGACGTGGCCGCTGATCGAGTAGAGCTTCGGCCCGCCGTTCTTCTCGCTGCCGTAGGCCGCGAACCACTCGACCCCGCGCGTCAGGATCAGCGGGACGTTCACGAGCGTCTCGACATTGTTGACGATCGTCGGGCAGCCGTAGAGGCCCACCACCGCCGGGAACGGCGGCTTGATGCGCGGCTGGCCGCGCTTGCCCTCGAGCGACTCGATGAGCGCCGTCTCCTCGCCGCACTCGTAGGAGCCCGCCCCGCGGTGGACGTGGATCTCGACGTCTATGCCCGTGCCGAGGATGTTCTTCCCGACGTAGCCCTTCGCGCGCGCCTCGGCGAGGGCAGCTTCGAGCGTGCGCGCGCCCTCGTGGAACTCGCCGCGGATGTAGACGTAGGCCGTCTTCGAGCGGATCGCGTGGCAGCTGACGACGGTCGCCTCGATCAGGCGGTGCGGGTCGCGCTCGAGGATCACGCGGTCCTTGTAGGTACCCGGCTCGCTCTCGTCGGCGTTCACGCACATGTAGCGCGGCTTCGGGCTGTCCTTGGGCAGGAAGCTCCACTTCATCCCGGTCGGGAAGCCGGCCCCGCCGCGCCCGCGCAGCGTCGACTTCTTGACCTCCTCGATGATCGCGTCGGGCTCGCGCCTCAACCACTCGCCGAGCTTCGCGTAGCCGCCGCCCGCCTCGTAGACCGCGAGCGAGGTCGAGCCTTCCTTCCAGACGTTCGCGAACAGCAGGTGCTCGCCCGGGCTCTTCGGCCACGCGAAGCTGCGGGCGACCGGCTCGCCTGCGACGACACGGTCGATGTCCTGCGCCGTCGCGTGCTCGAGCCAGGCGCCGTTCACCTGCACCGCGGGC
This sequence comes from Vicinamibacteria bacterium, assembly GCA_035283305.1. Classification (GTDB taxonomy): domain Bacteria; phylum Acidobacteriota; class Vicinamibacteria; order Fen-336; family Fen-336; genus DATBSL01. The sequence goes on from DATEUE010000134.1 coordinate 6,859, forward strand.
GCCCCGCCGCAGGCGGCCAGGCACTCGACGCCCTTGACGGTGAACTTCCCGTCGGGTGTCGTCTCACCCGGCTTCACGCCGAGCTTGCGGCAGGTGTGATCGAGCAGCGCCTCGGCGCCGCCCAGCGCGCAGGAGAGCGTCGTGCACACCTCGATCAGCGTCCGGCCTTCCGGCTTCAGCCGGAACATGGTGTAGAAGCTCGCGGTGTCGTGGACCTGCGCCGGTGACAGCCCGAGCAGGCCCGCCACGAGCTCGATCGCCTCGCGGCTCAGCCAGCCCTCCTGCTCCTGCACCATGTGCAGCACCGGCAGCAGCGCGGAGCGCTTCACCGGGTAGCGCGCGACGATCTGGTCGAAGCGGGCCTGGTTCTGCGGCGTGAGCTTCATCGGTGGTTCGCCGCCTACCAGTCGAGAGCGCCCGACTTCCAGGCGTAGACGAACCCGCCCCCGAGCAGCGCCATGAACACGGCCATCTCGGCGAGGCCGAAGAGGCCGAGATCGCGGAACACGAGCGCCCAGGGATACAGGAAGGCGGCGTCGACGTCGAGAAGGATGAAGATCATGCACACGAGGTAGAACTTGATCGGGAATCGCTCGCGCGCCGTCCCGATCGGGGGCACGCCGCACTCGTAGGTCGCGTCCTTCGCGGCATTCGGGCGCGGCCGACCCAGGAGGTAGGACGCCACGATCGTGAACACACCGAAGCCGAAGGCGGCGGCACCCAGGATCAGGATCGGGGCGTAGCTGGGCATGGGATCGGAGTACCGCCAGTAGCCGCAAGGCGGTGAGCCGCGGAACTATAGCGTTCGCCCGAACGGGGTGTCAATCGTGGGGCTCACGCGTCCCGTTATACTCGCCGCACACATGCGCCGAACCAAGATCGTGGCGACCGTCGGCCCCGCCTCCCGCAGCCGCGAGCAGCTGGAGCGGCTCGTGCTCGCGGGAGTCAACGTCTTTCGCCTGAACTTCTCCCACGGGACGCACGAGGAGCACCTCGCGGTGATCGGCAGCGTGCGCGAGATCGCGGCGCGCCTGCACCGGCCGATCGCCCTGCTGCAGGACCTGTCGGGGCCCAAGATCCGCACCGGCAGGGTTCGCGACGGCGTCCTTCTCGTGAACGGCGCGCGCCTCGCGATCACCACCGACATCTCGGTCGAGGGCAGCTCCGAGCTGATCTCCACCACCTACGAGGCGCTGCCGCGCGACGTGAAGCCGGGCGACCGCGTGCTGCTCGACGACGGCAACCTGGAGCTGCGCGTGGTCGGGCTCGCCGGCGGGCGGGTCGAGTGCGAGGTGGTGGACGGGGGCCCGCTGCGCTCGAACAAGGGCATGAACCTGCCGGGTGTCGCACTCTCGACGCCGGCGCTCACCGAGAAGGACCGCCGCGACCTCGCCTTCGGCGTGCAGCACATGGTCGACTTCGTGGCGCTCTCCTTCGTGCGCCAGGCGCAGGACGTGGAGCAGACGAAGCAGCTGCTCGACTCGCTCGGCGCGCGCACGCCCGTGATCGCCAAGATCGAGAAGCCGCAGGCGCTCGACAACCTGGAGGCGATCCTGGCCGTGGCGGACGGGGTGATGGTGGCGCGCGGGGACCTGGGCGTCGAGCTCGGCACCGAGAACGTGCCGATCGCGCAGAAGCGGATCATCGCCGCCGCCAACCGGGCCGGCCGCGTGGTGATCACCGCGACCCAGATGCTCGAGAGCATGATCGAGAACCCGCGCCCCACGCGCGCCGAGGCCTCCGACGTGGCGAACGCAATCCTGGACGGCACCGACGCGGTGATGCTCTCGGGCGAGAGTGCCGTCGGGAAGTTCCCGGTGGAGGCGGTCGAGACGATGGCCCGCATCGCCGGCTACACCGAGGAGCACGGCGCGAGCTCGATCCGGCGGCGTGGCGACGCGCGGCGCGGCGATCTGGCGAGCGGTCCCGAGGCCCCGGGCACGCCGGTGACGCGCAGCCTGACCCGCGTGGCCGCTTCGGTCGCGGAGGAGCTCGGCTGCAAGCTGATCGTCGCCTTCACCGAGTCCGGGATCACCGCGCGGCTCGTGGCGCTGCACCGCCCGCGCATGCCGGTGGTCGCGGTCACGCACGAGGACAGCGTCTATCGCCAGCTCGCGCTGTGGTGGGGCGTCGTTCCGGTGAAGTCGGACTTCGTCGAGAACACGGACGAGCTGCTGTCCGGCGGCGAGCAGCGGCTCAAGGTCCGCGGCCTCGTCGACAAGGGCGACACGATCCTGATGCTCTCCGGCCACTCCCCCGCCGCTGCGGCCACCAACATGCTGCGGGTGCACACGGTCGCGTGACGCTTCAAGGGGGATTCTCGCGGGGGCGCGATGGGCTTGCGTTTCTGTTCTGGGGGGGTGCGAAGCACCCTCCCAGACCCCCCCGTGAACGGCTGGCTGTTGTCCTGTTGTTGGCGATGCTGGGTGCCTGCTCGGGGAACCCGAATCCCAAGGACTACAAGTTCCCGCCGCCCGAGATGCCGGCGTCCGGGACGGTGGTCGAAGGCATCGCGTCCTGGTACGGGCCGGGGTTCGACGGGAAGAAGACCGCGAGCGGCGAGCGATTCGACCAGGACGCGCTCACGGCGGCACACGCGTACTGGGCGTTCGGCACGCGCGTGCGGGTGACCTTTCCGACCACCGGCAAGAGCGTGGTGGTCCGGATCAACGACCGCTTCCCCTCGCACAAGGGCCGCGCCATCGACCTCTCGCGGGGCGCGGCCAAGGCGATCGGCCTGATCGGGCCGGGCACGGGGAAGGTTCGGCTCGAGATCGTCGGGTAGACCCCGCGACCTACCGCGGCCGTACCGACAGCCCCGCGTTACGTCGATGTCCTTCTCGCTGATGACCCGCGCGGTCTTCATCCCGAGCGGCGCGAAGACCTGCTCGGCGAGGCCGTAGCCCTGCGCCTTCACCACCTGCCCGCCGCGCACGATCGCGATCCCGACGCCTGGGATGCGCTGCCTGGCCCGCTCGCCCTCCACGAACGCGTCCAGGCGATCGGGATCGCCTGCGAGGCTCGGGCGGCCCCGTCGGGGCCGGGAGCGCTATGATGGCTGTAGGGCGCCCGCAGCTCAACAGAATGTGGCATGAGGCCGATTCTCGTGAAGATCGCCGTCGAAGCCGCTGAGGCCGGGACCGGCGTCGAGTCGAGGGTCACGCTGGCGGAGACGTGGCACGCCTACCTGCGCAGCGTGGCTCAGAAGCTGCGTCCCGGGACGCTCGAGTCCTACCGCGGCTCGATGCACAGCCACGTCCTGCCCGCGCTCGGCCACGTGACGCTCGCCGAGCTGACGCCCGGCAGGATCCGCGCGTTCGTCGACGCGGAGCTCGCCAGGGGCGTGAGCCCCAAGACGGTGAGGAACAGCGTCGGCGTGATCCGGTCCACGCTGGCCGGCTTGGTGAGCCACGGCGTCATCCGGTCCAACCCGGCGTCGATCGCGCGCGGGTCGCTCCCGCTCCCGGCGAGAAGACCGAGTGTCCTCACGAGGACCCAGCTCCGGGAGTTCCTCGAGGCGTCCGCGGGCGACCCATTCGAGGACCTGGTCCTCTTCCTCGCCCTCACCGGCGTCCGCCTGCGCGAGGCCCTCGCCCTGCGCTGGTGCGAGGTCGACCTCGAGGCGCGCACGGCGATCATCCGGCGCTCGGTGAGCCTTCGGCGCCGGCACATGCCGACGATCCGCCTGGGCTTCCGCACGGTCGACCTGGCCGGGCCCGTCGTCGCCGCCCTCGCGCGGCGGCGGGCGGAGTGCCAGGCGGCCGACCTGGTGTTCGAAGGCGACGAGCGCGGCGGCTGCTTGAACGTCCGGCTCGTGCACCATGCCTTCAGGCGTGCCGCACAGCGCGCGGGAATCGCGATCGTCAACCCCCACGTGCTCCGTCGCACCTGGGCCGCGACCCTGCTGGAAGCAGGGGTCCCCATGAGCTACGTGTCCCGTTCCCTGGGACACTCCTCGACGGCCGTCACGTCAGCCGCCTGCGCGTCGGCACACCCGACCATCGCGGCCGAGCGATCCTCGAGCCGGCCACTGCCGCCACTTCGGCTCCTGCCGGCACACGCGACCACACCCCATTCGCGCGCGCTATGATGTCGACGTGCGCCCGTAGCTCAACTGGATAGAGCGCCAGGCTTCGAACCTGGAGGCTGGGGGTTCGAGTCCCTCCGGGCGCGCCAGCGCTGCTAGCGGCCCAGTCGGAAGACGGCGCCCACGGCGAGGCGCGGGTCGGTGTCCCAGGCTCCCTCACCGTGCAACAGCCGCACGTGGACGAGGGCCCGCAGGGCCCAGCGCCTGTTCAGCCCGTAGTCCAGCCCGCCACCGAGGGCCAGGCCCCAGTCCGTGTCGGCGTCGCTGATGCTCGCACCGCCCAGGTCGACGCTCACGGACGTGCGCACGCCGCCGAGCAAGCCCTCGGCGAACGGCCGCAGGCGTCCGGACGAAGGGCTCCAGCGTGCGCCGGCCATCAGGCCGAGCTGGCCGAGGTCCGCGCCGGCGAACGAGCCGTCGTGACCCGAGATGTCGACGACGAGGCTGAGCGCCGCTCCCAGTGGGTAGGACCCGGAGAGGCCGAGACCGTGCAGGCTCGCGTCCCCAGCCTCCGTGTGGGAGTACCCCGCGAACAGTCCCGGGGCGTTGGACCTGGCCGGCGCCGCAGTGCGGGGCGCGGCATCGGCGAGGCTGGCCGCGACCCCCAGGATCGCGGCCGGCGCGAGAACCCGTCCGCCGCGCATCACTTCTGGACCTTCACCTCGCTTGCGGTCACCACGGCTGGGGCGCAAGACATGAGCGCGCCGCGCACGTGGACCCTCGCCCCGCCCCTGACCGAGTCCCTGCACTGAGAGTCGCTTGTGGTCTTCGCGGAGCCGATGCACTTGAAGCTCGCGGAGCCCGCGTTCACGAGCACGTCACTGCTGGTGCGCCCGGTTGCGGTGAGGTAGAACTGGGCGGACGAACCCGAGGCCACGTTGCCTTCGAGCTCGATGCGCTCGCCCGCCTTGCCGCCGTTCACCACACAGCTCGAGCCGGCGGTATCGTCGTCGTCCTCGGAATCGCCAGGGTTCTCCACCTTGATTTCGACGAGCACCAGTGTCGAGTCCGTGACCTGGACCACGATCTTGACCTCGGAGCCCTCCGCGGCGCTCACCACAACGCGGCCGATCTCGACGCCGTCGGCCAGGAAGACGAGCGTGAACGTCCCGCGGGGGATGCCCGTGAACTGGAAGGTGCCGCTGGCGCTCACGTCGACGGTGAGGGAGGTGCCCTCCACCTTTACCGTGACCTTCTTGGCGCTGGACGCGGGGGCCTGTGTATCGGCAGCGCTGACGGACGCGCCTTTGCCGAGCACCACACCCTGGACGACGACTCCACCGGCGGCGGCGGGCCCGGTAGGGCTCTCGCTCCCACAGCCGGCGGTGACCACGGCCACGACCGCGGTAGCCGCCCACGACACGAGCATTCTGCGCTTCATCGCAACCTCCCGCACTTTCGCAGAAGCCACCTTAGGGGCACGGGGCAGGTGGCTCCTGTGCCCCGTGTCACTGACGTGACGGGCATCACACGCACGGAATGCGTGCCTCGAGGCCAGCGTCTGGATTCTCGCCAGGAGGCCCGCTGCGAGCATGCTAGACTCGCCTCCAGGCTGGGGCTGGGGGGATCAAGCATGAAGAAGCGACCGATGCGCGAGGCTTACGAGCGACCGAAAGTGCTTCGCGTGCGCCTGGTCTCTGGCGAAATGGCCGTGACCGGCTGCAAGGTCAGGAACGGCAACGTCGGCCCCACGCTCGGCTGCCAGCGCACGGCCTGCCGCACGATCGGCAGCTGAGGGTCTTGGCCTCCCCGGTCGGAAGCCGCGTCGGCGAGGTCTCGTTCCTGGAGTTCCGGGAGCGGGCGGGCTTGGACCGCCGTCGCATCCCGATCGAGGCCACGATCGAGACGACGTATCGCTGCAACCTGAACTGCGTCCACTGCTACGTGAACCAGCCCGCCGGCTCGCTCGAGGAGCGTGAGCGCGAGCTGAGCCTCGAGCGGCTCAAGCAGCTGGTGGACGAGATCGTCGCGGAGGGCACGCTGTTCGTGCTGTTCACGGGCGGCGAGGTGCTCGTGCGCCCGGACTTCCCGGAGCTCTACCTCTACGCCCGCTCTCGCGGGCTGCTGGTCACGATCTTCACGAACGGCACGATGATCACCGACCGGATCGCCGGTCTCTTCGCCGAGGCCCGGCCCGACAAGATCGAGATCAGCCTGTACGGGATGACGAAGCAGACCTACGACCGCGTGACGCGCGTGCCGGGCTCCTACGAGAAGTGCCTGGCGGGCATCCGGAAGCTCGTCGAGCGTGGCATCCCGCTGACGCTCAAGACGATGGCGCTCGCCTGGAACCACCACGAGATCGAGGCGATGGAGGCGTACGCGAAGAGCCTGGGGTTGGTGTTCCGCTTCGACAGCTCGCTCAACCCGCGCGTCGACTGCGGCGCCAACCGCAACTCCGAGCTGCAGCTCGACCCCGAGCGGGCGCTCGAGCTCGACCTGGGCAACCCCGAGCGCATGCAGGGGTTCCGCGAGTTCTGCGAGAAGTTCACGAAGCCCGACGGGGACTACGCCGCCGAGCACGTCTATACCTGCGGCGCCGGCCAGAGCTCGTTCACGGTCGATCCCTACGGGCGGCTGCAGATGTGCCAGCTCTCGCGCAAGAGCTTCCACGACCTCAAGCAGGGCCGTTTCAGCGACGGCTGGAACGATCTGTTCCCGAAGCTGCGCGCGCGCACGTGGCAGAAGAACGAGGTCTGCCGCAAGTGCAGCCTGATGGCGCTCTGCGGCAGCTGTCCCGGCGCCGCCGAGATGGAGACGGGCGACATCGAGGGCGTCGTTCCCGCCTTCTGCGAGCTCGCCCACCTGCGCGCCTGGGCCGTGATGGGCGAGGGATCGGGCCATCGCCGCGACGCAACCTGCTGCTTCGGCAAGGGCACGCTTGCCGCTCGCCCCGACGCGGAGGCCAAGGCCGCGCTCGCGGGCGGCTGCGGCTCGTGCGGCCACGCCGCCCCGGAGCCCGGCGAGCAGCTGATCCGCCTCGAGCGCCGGCCGCGA
>DATEUE010000135.1:0-2868 GCA_035283305.1 Vicinamibacteria bacterium
GAGCCGTTACCTGAGCTCTTCGATCGCCTGCTCGACCTCGCCCGCGCCCAGGGCCCGCAGCAAGACGACCGCACGCTGCTGCTGCTGCGGATCCGTGGCCCGGAGTGACGCGCGGGCCGCGCGCTGCATCACCCCTCGGCCCGAGCCTCAGTGCTTGACGGGCAGTCGCAGCTCGACGCGGAAGGCGTCTTCCGTCGCCGTCGATTCAAGCTCCGCCTCGGTGCCGTGGAGCGCGGCGAGCCGGCGCTTCACGTTCTGCAGCCCGATGCCGGTGCCGCGCCGGCCCGGACCGTCGGCGTCGCGCGGGTTGGTGATCACGATCCGCAGCTCCGGGCCCCTGCGCTCGGCCTCGATCCGCACCAGGCCGCCATCGATCCGCTGCGCGATGCCGTGGGTGACGGCGTTCTCGACGAGCGCCTGGAGCAGCAGCGGCGGCACCGTGCAGGCCCGAGCGGTGTCGTCGGCGACGATCTCGTGCGACAGCCGCTCGCCGAAGCGCACCTTCTCGATCGAGAGCAGTTGCTCCGCGAGCGCCAGCTCCTCCGCGAGCGGGATGGCCTCCCGCGGGCCGACCGTGAGGCTCGCGCGCAGGAAGTCGCCGAGCCGCACGCACAGCTTGCGCGCCTCCTCGGGCCGCGCCCCGATGAGCGCGTTGATCGAGTTCAGGCTGTTGAACAGGAAGTGCGGATGGATCTGCGCGCGCAGCGCGCGCAGCTCCGCCTCGCGTGAGGCGATCTCGAACTGCAGCGCCCGGCGCTCGGCGGCCTGCGACGCGCCCATCGCCATCAGCAGGTAGTTGAGCGCGGCCGTCAGCAGGAAGAGGGCGAAGCCGAGGCCGAGCAGCAGCGGCGCCACCTGCAGCAGGCGGGCGCCCAGGCCCGGGAACACGTCGAGCCGCTCGAGCAGCGCGGCGAAGGCGCGCGCGGCAGCCAGCCAGAGCGCGGCCGAGAGCGTCGCGGCCACGAGCTGGGTGCCCAGCGAGCGGACGATGCGCGACAGCTGCAGCGGCGCCGCCTGACACACCCAGAAGGCACCCAGCCCGACGAAGCCGAAGAGCAGCGCGAGCGGCACCGCGAGCGTAAACGCCTCGACCCAGGCGAACGGCCCGGCGAAGGCGAGCTGAACGGCGATCAGCGTGCCGACGAGCCCCCAGGCCGTGAGGTAGGCGCCGAAGCGCCCCCAATCCGACAGGATCGGGTGCATGGATCAGTTCTTGACCTCGACGCCTCCCATGATCGCGAGGCCCGTGACGACGAGGCGTCGACGGGCGCCGGGCTGCGAGCGCGCGTTGTTCACGAAGCCGCCGAGCACAGCACTGCCCTGGCTCACCACCTCCCAGTCGTCGGGCACCCGGATCTCGATCCCGCCCCAGAACGCGAAGGTGTCGAGCACCGCAGCGCGCCCCTCGGGCATCGAGGCGTGGCGCAGGTCGATCTCGCAGCCACCCATCACCGCCGTGGCCTGGCCGCCCTTGAAGTCGGTGGTGGTGACCACCGTCTTGGTGCCGCCCATGAACTGGAGCAGGTCGACGGCGGCGGCCGGGTCCGTGGGAGCGGCCACGGGCCGTAGCGCTTTCCAGGCGATCTTGGCGCCGACCAGGAACAGGATGACGGCCCAGACGCCCGCGAACGACATGTGCCCCATCGTCACGAGCAGCATCGCGACGCCGGCCACGATCCAGATGAGCGCCGACATGCGCTGCGGCGCCGGGGACATCCACTTGACGATCCCGACGGCCACGATCGCCAGCGGCCAGAAGCGGAAGATCGTGCCGCCGTCGACGAGGCCGAGGCTGTCGAGCGCCAGCACGAGGCCGGCGAGCATCACGCAGAGGCCCAGCACGACGCGCGGCGTGACCCTCAGGTCCGGGGACTGCTCATCGGGCTTGAACGCGGGGTCCATCGTGTGCCTCCGCCCATAACCTACGGCAGAAGAGGGTCTTCCGGAAGTCTGGAATCGGCCAACCTCCGGCGGCCACCGGCGGGTCACGGTGTCTTTCGGCCTAGAATCGCGTAGGTCAGCAGGAATGATCGGCAAGACGCTTTCGCACTACCAGGTGCTCGAGGAGATCGGCCGGGGCGGGGTCGGCGTCGTCTACCGCGCCCTCGACACGACGCTGGGCCGGGAGGTCGCGCTCAAGGTGCTCGGCCCCGCCGCCGTGCGCGAGCCCGAGCAGGAGCGAAGGTTCCAGCAGGAAGCGCGCGCGGCTGCCTCGCTCGCGCACCCCGCCGTCTCGGTGATCTACGAGATCGACGAGGCCGAGGGAGCGACCTTCATCGCCATGGAGCTGGTGCGCGGCCGGCCGCTCTCCGCCTCGATCGCGGGCTCCCCGATCGAGCCCGCCCGCGCGCTCGACCTCGCGATCGAGGTGGCCGAGGGCCTGGTCGAGGCGCACGCGCGCGGCGTCGTTCACCGCGACCTGAAGCCGAAGAACGTGATGCTCACGGAGTCCGGGCACGCCAAGATCATCGACTTCGGCCTCGCCAAGCTGCTGCGCCCGCGCCCGCCCTTCGAGAGCGGGGCGGAGACACCTCCCTGGGGCGACACCGACCCCGGACGCATTCTGGGCACCGCCGCTTACATGTCGCCCGAGCAGGTGCGGGGCGGCGAGGTGGACGCGCGCAGCGATCTCTTCGCCTTCGGCGCGCTGCTCTACGAGATGCTGTCGGGGGAACCGGCCTTCCGCCGCGAGACCGGCGTCGAGACGCTCCACGCGGTCCTCAAGGAGCCGGCCCCGCGCCTGCCCGAGGCGCCGCTCGGAGCCGCGGGGCCAGTGGTGCAGCGCGTGCTGGACCGCTGCCTGGCGAAGGCCACCAACGACCGCTATGCCAGCGCGACCGAGCTTCTGGCGGACCTCCGGGAAGCGCG
>DATEUE010000136.1:0-14921 GCA_035283305.1 Vicinamibacteria bacterium
GTGCATCGAGAGCACGTGGTCGAGGCCGCCGTAGCCGATGTCGTAGGCCCAGCCGTCGCCGCCCACGATCCAGACGTTCTTCTTGACCAGGTAGTCGGCGAGGTGCAGCAGTCGCTGCGCCTCGGCGCCGGGGATCCCCCCGAGCGCCACCTTGAGCGCGACCACGCGCTTGCGCTGGGCGGAGATGCCCGCCTCGTTCGACTGGTCGGCCCCGAGGATCTCCTGGACCAGGTTAGAGGCGAGGCGCGAGCCGAGGCCGTTCAGAAGTCCCACGGCCTGCTCCATGTGCTGGTCGAGTGCGAGCCGCATCCCGAGGCCGAACTCGGCGTTGTCCTCGAACAGCGAGTTCGACCAGGCCGGGCCGCGCCCGTTGCGGTCGACGGTGTACGGGGTGGTCGGCAGGTTGCCGCCGTAGATCGACGAGCAGCCCGTCGCGTTCGCGACCAGCACGCGGTCGCCGTAGAGCTGCGTCATCAGCTTGATGTAGGGCGTCTCGCCGCAGCCCGCGCACGCCCCCGAGTACTCGAACAGCGGCGTGAGGAACTGCGAGCCCTTGAGGTCGAGCTTGACCTCCTCGCGCTTCGGCTCCGGTAGGTCCAGGAACCAGGCGTAGTTCTCGCGCTCCGGCTCGCGCAGCGGCGGCATCGCGGCCATGTCGATCGCCTTGTGCTTGGGGTTCGACTTGTCCTTCACCGGGCAGACCATCACGCACAGGCTGCAGCCGGTGCAGTCCTCGGGCGCCACCTGCACCGTGTACTTCTGGCCCTTGTACTCGTTGCCCTTGAAGTCCATCGACTTGAAGGTCTTCGGTGCCGTGGCGAGGGCCTTCGGGTCGTAGACCTTGGCGCGAATCGCCGCGTGCGGGCACACGAACACGCACTTGTTGCACTGGATGCAGATCCCCTCGTCCCACACCGGGATCTCAAGCGCGATCGCGCGCTTCTCCCACTGCGCGGTGCCGGTCGGCCAGGTGCCGTCGACCGGGAAAGCGGAGACGGGCAGCAGGTCGCCCTTGCCTTCGATGATCACGGCCTGCACGCGCTTGACGAAGTCGGGCGCCGCCGCCGGGACGGTCGGCCGCACCTGCCCGTTGCCGGTGAGGGGTCCCGGTGTCACCTCGAACATGTTCTCGAGCGTCGCGTCGACCGACGCGAAGTTGCGCTTGACGATCTCGGCGCCCTTCTTGCCGTAGGTCTTCTCGATCGCCTTCTTGATCTCCGCGATCGCCTGCTCGCGCGGCAGCACGCCCGAGATCGCGAAGAAGGCCGTCTGCATCACGGAGTTGATGCGGTTGCCCATGCCGGTCGCCTCGGCGACCTTGACCGCGTCGATGGCGTAGACCTTGAGCTTCTTCTCGAGCACCTGCTCCTGGACCTTGCGCGGCAGGTGCTTCCAGAGCTCCGCCTTGGGGTAGGGCGAGTTCAGCAGGAAGGTGCCGCCCGGTACCGCGTACTCGAGCACGTCGTAGCGCTCGAGGAAGCCCCACTGGTGGCAGGCCACGAAATTGGCCTTCCGGATCAGGTACGAGGAGCGGATCGGGCCGGGGCCGAAACGCAGGTGCGAGATCGTGATGGCGCCCGACTTCTTGGAGTCGTAGACGAAGTAGCCCTGGGCGTCGTTCTCGGTCTCCTCGGCGATGATCTTGATCGAGTTCTTGTTGGCGCCCACGGTGCCGTCGGCGCCGAGCCCGAAGAAGACGGCGCGCACGCGGTCGTCGGAGTCGATGTCGAACTCGGGGTCGACGCGGATCGAGGTGTGGGTGACGTCGTCGACGATGCCGACCGTGAAGTGGTTGCGCGGGCCCTCGCGGCGGACGAGTTCGTCGAACACGGCCTTCACGTGGTTCGGGGCGAACTCCTTCGAGCTCAGCCCGTAGCGGCCGCCGATCACCAGCGGGTCGACGGAGAGCGTGCTCGTGCCCGCCTCGCGCGCCTCGTGGATCGCAGTGACCACGTCGAGGTAGAGCGGCTCGCCCACCGAGCCCGGCTCCTTGGTGCGGTCGAGCACCGCGATCGCGCGCACGCTCTTCGGCAGCGCGTGCGCGAAGTGCTTCACCGAGAACGGGCGGTAGAGGCGCACCTTGAGGATGCCGACCTTCTCGCCGGAGGCGACCAGGTGCTCGACGGTCTCGTGCGCGACCTCGGCGCCCGAGCCCATCAGCACGATCACGCGCTCGGCCTGCGGGTGGCCCACGTACTCGAACAGCCGGTAGCGGCGGCCGGTGCGCTCGCCGAAGCGGTCCATGTTCTTCTCGACGATCTCCGGCAGGGCGTCGTAGAAGGGGTTGCAGGCCTCGCGCGCCTGGAAGAAGACGTCGGGGTTCTGCGCGGTGCCGCGCAGCACCGGGCGGTCGGGGCTGAGCGCGCGCTGGCGGTGCTGGGCCACCATCTGGTCGCGCACCAGGAAGCGCAGGTCGTCGTCCGTCAGCAGCTCGATCTTGCGCACCTCGGACGAGGTCCGGAAGCCGTCGAAGAAGTGCAGGAACGGCACCCGCGCCTCAAGCGTCGCGGCGTGGGCGACCGCAGCGAGGTCGTGGGCCTCCTGGACCGAGCCCGAGGCGAGCATCGCGAAGCCGGTCTGGCGGCAGGCCATCACGTCGGAGTGGTCGCCGAAGATCGAAAGCGCGTGCGTCGCGACGGTGCGGGCGGCGACGTGCATGGTGCACGCCGTCAGCTCGCCGGCGATCTTGTACATGTTGGGGATCATCAGCAGCAGGCCCTGCGAGGCCGTGAAGGTCGTGGTGAGCGCCCCGGCCTGCAGCGCCCCGTGTACGGCGCCCGCGGCGCCCGCCTCCGACTGCATCTCGACCACGTCCGGCACGATGCCCCAGATGTTCTTCTTGCCCAGGGCCGACCACTCGTCGCTCCACTCGCCCATCGTCGAGGAGGGAGTGATCGGGTAGATGGCGATCACCTCGCTCACGCGGTGAGCGACGGATGCTGCGGCTTCGTTCCCGTCGACGGCGATCATCTCTCTCGTGGCCATCCGCGCCCTCCAGGTGGGTCCACATGCTTCTTTGCACGGAGCGGGCCAGCTCAGATGCCCCCGCAAAGCCTCAATTCGAGAGGTGACCCCTGCCGGGCCCGCAAGCTTTGCGGCCCGCGGGCGGATCGGGCGGTTTCTTGCGTTTTCTTTTTGGCTGGCCCATGAGGCCCGCGCGGGCCTATATTGCTGGTAAGAGAACGAGAGGTGAGCATGCGGGCCGCATTCGATGCTCCCATCCAGGCGAGCGCGTCGCTGCTCGACCGCATCATCGGGTCCGGGCACCCGATACTCGTGGTCTTCGAGACTCCCGGCTGCGCGCCGTGCGAGTTGCTGAGCCCCGTCCTCGAGAAGCTGGCGCGTGAGTTCCACGAGCGTGTGCTGGTCGTGCGCGTGATCGACTCGGCGGAAGGGTGGCTCGCCGCGCGCTATCACCTGGCGTACGTGCCCACGCTCGTGTTCTGGCGCGGCGCCGTCGAGCACTCGCGGATCAAGGGCAACCCCGGTCCCGTGGCGATCCGGGCCCACCTCGAGTTCCTGCTCACGGGCGAGCACCCGCCGGACCACGCGGAAGGCCCGCGACACACGCTGTCGGCCTGCTTCGGCGGCCCGACGCGAACCCCGGGCCCGCGAGCATTGATTTCAGCGGGGGTTCGGGGGGCGCTCAGCCCCCCGTAAAGCCAGTCCCGCAAACCTTGCCTGGTTGTTTTCGTCCCTAGTTGTTGTCGTCCTCTCGTCCGCCAGCCCCGGCCCGCTTCCGTCTACTCAGTCCCGAGGTCCGGCCCCGTCCTCTTCTCTTGTTGCCCGTTCACTTGGTCGTGGCGACGGCGTCCGGGCGCCGCGGCGTCAGGGCGCCCTGCTGCTGGTACTCCTTCAGCTTGTACTGGATCTTGCGGGCGCTGATGTCCAGGATCGCCGCGGCCTTCGACGTGCTGCCGCCCACCGCCTCGAGCGTGCGCAGGATCGCTTCCCGCTCGAGGTCGGCGAGCGGGCTGCCGGGGATCCGGACCCCGAGGCTCGAGGTTTGCGACGGCGTGCGCCCCGCCTCGTCCCCGGCCGCCCGGCGCAGCGTCGGGAAGTGGTTGGGGAGGAGCTCGGTGCCGTCGGACAGCACCACCGCCCGCTCCATCGCGTTCTCGAGCTCGCGCACGTTGCCGGGCCAGGGGTGCGCGAGCAGCAGCGCCATCACGTCGTCCCCGATGCCGCGGATGTCCTTCGAGTTCGCGTCGGCGTACTTGCGCAGGAAGTGGTGGGCGAGCAGCGGGATGTCCCCCGGTCGCTCGCGCAGCGCCGGAATGTGGATCTCGATCACGTTCAACCGGTAGTAGAGGTCCTCGCGGAAGCTGCCGTCCTCGAGCTTCTTCTTCAGGTCGCGGTGGGTGGCGGCCACGATGCGCACGTCGACCTTGAAGGTCTTGTTGCCGCCCACGCGCTCGAACTCGCGCTCCTCCAGGAAGCGCAGCAGCTTCACCTGGACGGTGGGCGTGATGTCGCCGATCTCGTCGAGGAAGAGAGTCCCGCCGTCGGCCGCCTCGAAGCGTCCCGCGCGCGTGAAGATCGCCCCGGTGAACGAGCCCTTTTCGTGGCCGAACAGCTCGCTCTCGAGCAGCGTCTCCGGCAGCGCGGCGCAGGCCACCTTGACGAACGGCTTCTGGCGGCGCGGGCTCGTCTGGTGGAGGGCCTGCGCGAACAGCTCCTTGCCGGTGCCGCTCTCGCCGAGCAGCAGCACCGAGGCGGAAGAGGCGGCCACCTGGCGGATCGTCTTGAACACCGACAGCATCTCGGGGCTCTCGCCGACCAGGTTGTCGAGCTTGTACTTGTGCTCGAGTCGCTCGCGGAGCGAGCGCGCCTCCGCGAGCAGGCCCTTCCTCTCGAGTGCTTTCTGCAGCACCACCTCGAGCTCCTCGACGTCGATCGGCTTGCCGAGGTAGTCCTCCGCCCCGAGCTTCATGGCCTTGACCGCGGTCTTCACCGTGCCGTAGGCGGTCATCACGATCACCATCGTCTCGGGGCGCAGTTCCTTGATCTTGGCCAGCAGCTCGATGCCGTCCATGCCCGGCATGCGCAGGTCGGTGAGCACGAGGTCGGGGTCGTGCCGCTCGACGAGCTGCAAGCCCGTGCGCGCCTCGTGGGCGCGCGCGACGTCGTAGCCGTCCTCCTTCAGCAGCGTCTCGAGCGCCGCCGCCGCGTTGACCTCGTCGTCGATCACCACGATCCGGCCCTTGCTGCTCATGCTTCGTCTCCCGCGGCCAGCGCCAGCCGCTCCACCTTCAGGCTCACCGTGAAGGTGGCGCCCTTGCCCGGCTCGCTCGTGGCGGCGATCTCGCCGCCGTGCTCGAGCACGATCTGCTGCGCGATGCTCAGGCCCAGGCCGGTGCCGCGCGCCTTCGTCGTCACGAACAGCTGGAACACGTCGAGCCCCTCGGGCAGCCCGGGCCCCGTGTCCTTCACCACCAGCAGTGCGCGGCCGTCCACGAGCCCGCTCTCGACCTCGACCGTGCCGCCGTCCGGCATCGCCTCGATCGCGTTCTGCACCAGGTTGATCACCACCTGCTTCATCTTCTCGGGGTCGACGCGCACCTCCGGGGCCGGCTCACCGATGCGCTCGCGGCGCAGCGTGACCCCGGCGGCGCGCGCCTCGGGCCGCAGCAGCCGCGTCACCTCGTCGACGAGCGCGTCGAGGCTCGCGGGGCGGTACTGCACGCGGTTGCTGCGCGAGAACTGCAGGAAGTCGCCCACCAGGTTGTCGAGGCGCTTGACCTCCTCGCGGATGACGCCGACGAGCTCCTTCATCTGGCCGGCCACGGGGGCCGGCAGGGGAGCCACGCGGCGCTCGAGTACCGAGAGCTGCAGCGCGATCGAGTTGAGCGGGTTCCTGACCTCGTGGGCGAGGCCCGAGGCGAATGTGCCGACCACGGCCATCTTCTCGCTCTGGATGATGCGGGCCTGGGCCTCGTTGAGCTCGCGGTAGGCGCGGCGCGCCTTCTCGTACAGCCGCGCGTTCTCGAGCGCGACCGAGGCCTGCGAGGCGAGCGCCTCCGCGACGTCGATCTGGTCCTCGCTCCAGGCGTGCGGCTGCTCGCATGTGAGCACCAGCAGCCCGAGCGTCGCCTTGCGCGCGACGAGCGGCAGCACCAGCGCCGCCGCCCCCGACCAGCGGCGCGCCAGCTCCTTGTTGACGCCTGCGTCCTGCTTCCAGTCCGAGACGGTGATCGGGACCTGCTGCTCGAGCGAGCGCCGGTGCAGGCTGTCGCCGAGCGCCGTCAGGTCGAAGCGCTGCCCCTTGCGCAGCTCGGGGTGCGGCAGCCCGGCCAGGTGGCCGACCACGAGGTCGCGCGGATCGGAGCCGAGCAGGATGTGCACGCGGTCGACGCGCACCACGCCGAGCGCCGTCTGGCCGACCGCCTCGAGCACGGCCTCCGGGTCGAGCGACTGACCGATGCCCTTGTTGAGCGCGGCGAGCGCGCGCGCCTCCTGGTTGTAGAGGCGCTCGGCCCGCAGGTGCAAAGCACCCTCGACGGCGAGGCAGAGCTGGCGGCCCACCGTCTCGAGGAACGCGAGCTCGGCGGCGTCGAAGGTGGCGCCGGGCAGCGCCGCCACGTTCAGCACCCCGCGGCTCGGGCCCTTGAACACGAGCGGCACGCAGGCGTGCGCGGCCGGCTGCTCCAGACCCTCGCCGATCATCGGCATGCGCGGGCACTCGAGCGTGTTGCGGGCCTGCCCGCTGCGGCCGGAGACGTAAACCTCGCGGCACAGGCACTCGCCGAGGCCGTTGCGTTCGACGAGCGCGAGGTACTGAGGCGAGAGGCCGCGGTGCGCGGCGAGCCGCAGCCGCCCTCCCGCCTCGTCCCACAGCAGCACCCAGGCCGACCGGAGGCCGAGGCCGGCCAGCAGCCCCTCGAGGGTCGAATCGAGGATCTCGTCGACGTCTTCCCGTTGGTGGTGTCGCGCCGACAGGTCGGCCAGCACGGCGAGCTCACGCTCGCGCCGCTCCACGGTTTGCTCGAGGGCTTCGAGCCGTTCGGCAGGGCTCGAGTCCGGTCCGACAGTCACGAGACGTTTGTTCGGCAAGTCTTGCGCCACTCCAGACGATGGTGACACAAATCCCTGAGGAAGGGACAGTTACTCTCCACGAGACCTCGCGCCCCTGCCAGGCCGTCCTCCGCATAACCTGCGTGTGCCCCAACCGCCTGCGCAGCATCCGCGCCCGCCCTCCCTGGACGGCTCCGCGTGCCCGCCGACTGGGCTCCCGCTCAGGCGGCCCGGAGCGACCAGCCGAGCAGCAGGAGCCCGATCGCGACGATCCAGCTCCCCGCCACGCGCACGGCGACGCGGCCCCACGGCGCGCGGATCGCCACGACCATCGCCGCAGCCAAAGCGACCGCCACGAATAGCGTCGAGACGATGCCGGCGAGCCCGAGCGTGCCGAGCTTCGCCTGCGCCATCGCGGCGCCGTTCAGGTAGCCGTGGAGGAGGCCGACGACGACGGCGAGGGCCGTGACCCACTCCGGCCGCAGCCGCGCCTCCGCGGCGACGAGGCCCCCGAGGGCGAGGAAGGACAGGGTCGTCACCAGGGTCGCCGTGTGGATCGTCGGCAGCGCCAGGCCGACGAGGCCGCCGGCGAGCCACGCGCTGGGCAGCGCGAAGAGGGCGAGCCGGCCGGCGCGCGAGCCTCGTTGTCCGGCCAGGAGGGCGAGAGCGATCGCGGGAAGGAAGTCCTCGGGCGTGAGCGCAAAGTGCGAGACCCCGTCGTAGAACGGGCCGAGGCCGGTGGTCACGAGGTGTGCGAGCGCGGTCGCGGGCCAAAGGACGATCGCCGCGGCCGCCGCCAGGACCCGGATCGTGCCGCTCACGCGAAGGCCCGCCACAGGAAGAAGGCCGCGGCTGCCGCGACGAGCCCGCCGGTCGCGCGCAGCGCGACGCGCCCCCAGCCCCAGCGATGGATCACCCCGATGCCGATGCCGACGACGTGGAGCGTGCCGGTCGCCACCACGAAGCCGACGCTGTAGAGCAGGCCGCTCGCCCCCGCCGGCAGCTCGGTGGCGTGCGCGTGACCGTGGAAGATCGCGAAGAAGCCGACGATCGGCGCCGCCGCCCACACGGCCGGCCGCCACTCGGCGAGCACGGCGAGGCCGAGCAGCACTCCCGACAGCGCGACGCCGACCTCGACGCCGGGCAGCGGCACGCCGATGAGCCCGAGCATCCCGCCGAAAGCCATGACCATCGGGAACGTCACGGGAAGGAGCCAAACGGCCGGTGCCCCGAGCTGCGCGCCCCACAGGCCGACCGACACCATCGCCAGCACGTGGTCGAGGCCGGAGACGGGATGCTGCAGGCCGGCGAGCAGGCCCGCGGCACGGCCCTGCTCGGTATGGGCGAACGCGAGAGACGGCCACAGCGTCGCCAGGACGGTCAGGACCGCCAGCGGGCCTCTCGTCATGGTCCCTTCCCCTGCCTCCTCACCGCGCCCCGGCCAGCAGGATCAGCGTCCGCTGGATCGTCCAGTACGCCCCGAGCGTGCCGACGGCGTAACCCGGCAGGTGCTCGACGAGCCGCGGCCATCGCACCTCGAGCACGCGGAACGAGCTCTCGAGCAGGATCACGAGTAGCACGAACGCGACCTGACCGATCTCGACGCCCACGTTGAACAGCAGCAGCGCGAGCGGGATCTCGGCCTTCGGCAGGCCCATGGCCGTGAGCCCGCTCGCGAAGCCGAACCCGTGCAGCAGGCCGAAGGCGAAGGCCACGACCCACGGGTGGCGGATCGTGAAGCTCATCTCGCCCCGCCAGCTGCGCGCGATCTCGGGGCCGAGGAACAGAATGCTGAGTGCGATCGCGGTATTCAGCGGCGGCAGTGGCGCGCTCGCGTAACCGAGCGTCGCGATCGCGAGAGTGATGCTGTGGGCGAGCGTAAAGGACGTGATCGTCTTCACGAGCATCCAGCGGTTCGAGACGATGAGCAGCAGGCCGAGCACGAACAGCAGGTGGTCGACGCCCAGCACGATGTGCTGCACCCCGAGCTGGAGGTAGCCGAGCGACCGCTCGAGGGCGCTCGTAACTGCGCCGAGCGTGACGGACGGCGTCACCGGCCGCAGCAGGTGGCTTTCCAGCCGTCCGTCGGCGTGATGCACCCGCACCAGCACGTCGCTGATCGTGGCCTCGAGGCCGGCGATCACGATCGTCTTGCCGGCGAGGCCGCCCGCGCAGGTGAGGGTCCCGCGCACGATCATCGCGCCCGGAGTGAGCTGCTGCCGGTCGGGGGTCGCGAGCCGGCAGCCGTCGGGGATGACCGGAGCGATCTGGATCTCGACCTCGCCGCCCGTCGGCTTCTTCCAGAGGAACGAATACGTTTCCCGGCTCGTTTCGCGCAGCTCGAGGAAGCCCGGCCGCGACTCGTGGGCCTGCGCTGAGGGCGCGAGCGCCGCCAGGATCACGACTGTCGGGAGGAGGATGAACCGCCCGAGCGTTCGTCTCATCGCGCGGCGCCGGCGGGCGTGGCGCCCGTCTCGATCGAGACCGTGTACTTCTGCAGCAGCCGCTCGTAGAGGGCCTGCAGCTGCGCCTTCCTCCGCTCGGCGAGGTGCTCGCGCTCGACGAGCGGACGCACGTCGGCGAGGGCTGGCCGCGTCGCGGCCATGCGCTCGGTGACGAGCACGAGGTGCACGCCGTAGGGCGACTCGATCGGCCCCGACCACTGCCCCGGCGCCAGCGCGTCGACCTTCGCCGCGAACCCGCTGCCGAACGCCCGTGACACCTCGGACAGCGGGCCGAGCGGCAGCTCGCTCGGGAGCATGGACGGATCGCCGAGCGCGTCCGTCTTCGGGGCCGGCCCGGCCGAGCGCAGCCGCGCCAGCAGCTTCTCGGCGTCGGCGTGCGCGGAGGCGCCGCGGCGCTCGGCGCTGACGTACACCTGCCGCAGAGCCACGCGCGACTCGGCCGGGAACGCGTCCTTGTGCCTGTCGAGCCACGCCTGGAGCTCCGCGTCCGTCGGCCGGGACTGGTCGACCGCGTCCTCGACCAGGAACTCCATCTTCTGGCGCAGCCGGCGGCGGATGATCGCGTCGTCGCGGTCGAGACCCATCGCGGTCGCCTCGCGCGCCGCGATCTCCTCCTTCACGTGCTCGTCGATGAGGCCCTTCAGCTCCGCCTCGGTCGGCGGCCGCTGCCACGTCCTCGCAAACCCGGACGCCAGGTGCTCCACCAGCCCCGGCGTGATCGTGATGCGCGTCGAGCCCGGCCCACTGCCCCCGCCCTTCCACTCGAAGAGGAGAAAGAGAAGAGCGCCGAGCGCGAGGAACTGGACGAGCGGCTCGCGGAGGAGGGCCTTCATGCGCGCGCTATTGTCGCCTCAAGCGGGGAACAGCGGGCGAGGTCCCTCCGCGGTCATCGTCCCGGCGTGTACCAGATCGGCGAGGTGTGGGCGCGCTGGGTGAGGGTCCCGGGGCCAAGCCGCGGAGAGGAAAGGCAGCACGCCTACGAATACTCGGAGAATCCACGACGCTGACGCCGAGGCTCTTGGAGGATTAGCATGTGGCCCGTGGCCACCACAGGCGAGCCGGCGGCGCGCATTCGCTACCGGTTCGGACCCTTCGTGCTGGCGCCCGCGCGACGCCTGCTGCTGGACGGCGAGCGCGAGGTGCCGCTCATCCCGCGCTACTTCGACCTGCTGCTGCTGCTGCTGGAGCGCCGGAGAGAGGCCGTCGGCCGCCGGCTGATCTTCGACAGCGTCTGGTCCGACGTGGTTGTGTCCGACGGCGCGCTCAGCCAGGCGGTCCGCACCCTGCGCCGCGCGCTCGGCGACGACCCGCGCGAGCCGCGCTACATCCGCACCGTCGCGCGTCACGGGTATCGCTTCGTGTTCGAGGCTGTCGTCGAGGAGCCGGACGGTCACGAGCCGGGGCCGTCGCCGAGTGGCCCAGCCGTCGGAACGACGGTTGCAGGCGAGAGCGCCTCGTTGCCGCTCGGACGCGCCACGGGCGCCGCCGCCGGCGCGGCCGTCGCCGGTGTCATCGGCGGCCTCGGCGGAGGCATCGCCCTGCGTTGGGCCGGCGACTGGAACGTTCCCGCCACCCTGACGATCGCTCTCGGCCTGGTGGGCGCGGTCGCGGGAGGGCTGGGCGGAGCGGGCGTCGGCCTCGGGCTCGCCTTCGCGGAAGCCCGGCGCTTTCGCCCGCGCCCGCTCGCGCTCGCCGTGTGCGGAGGGCTCGGCGGCGCGGCCGTGGGGCTCGTGGCGCACGCCCTCGGCCGCTGGACGATCGAGGGCCTCTTCGGCCGGGGGATCCCGCCCGTGGGCGGCGCCGCCGAGGGACTGGCGATCGGGGCGGTGGTGGGGCTCGCGTACGGGCTCTCGGCGCGGCCGCCTCACGGCAGCGGCCTCGAGGCGCCCGCGCGCGCGCGCGCCGCGCTCGCGACCGGCGGCGCGACCGCCGCGGCCTGCGTCGCCATCTCGCTCTTGGGGGCGTCTCTCGCCGGCGCGAGCCTCAACACGATCGCGCGCTCGTTCCAGGGCTCGCAGGTGGGGCTTGCACCGCTCGCGCGGCTCCTGGGCGAGCCCGGCCTCGGGCCGCTCACGCGCGCGACGCTCGGTGCGTGGGAAGGCCTGCTGTTCGGTGCCTTCGTCGTGCTGGGGTTCTCGCATCGCCGCTAGCAGGGGCGCGGGGGCCGCTCAGTCGCTCCTCACCCCGCTGGCGCGGGCTGACAGCCGCGGGTAGAGTGGACTTGGAGGACGACGTGCCAGCCAACACGGGACGAAACGACCCCTGTCCCTGCGGATCGGGGAAGAAGTACAAGCAGTGCCACCTGGCCGCGGACGAAGCCAAGGAGCGCGAGGCGCGGGCCAAGGCGACGGCCGCCGCGCCGGCTCTGGCCGCCGAAGCCGCGGCCGAGGGAGCCGCGGGCGCTTCGCCCGTGCCGGGTGCGCGGCCGAAGCACGTGACGCGGCAGCCGTGGAAGAAGACCGCGACCAACACGCAGGGCTTCGGCAAGACGAGCCTGCCCCGCAAGGTGGGCGGAGGCTAGTAGTGGCCTGGCGGCGCCTGGTCGCGGCCCTCGTCGCCGCGGCCGGCCTCGCCTGCGCGTCGGCCACGAACTACCTCGATCCCGGGGGGCCGCTCCACGAGTTCCGCCGCGATGGGCCTCCGCGCGGCGCGGACCTGTCCGGGCCCCTGCGCGCAGTCAGCTTCAATATCGCCTACGCGGTCCACATCGACCGCGCGCTCGAAGTGCTGCGGGAAAGCGAGGCGCTGCGGGATCCCGACGTGCTCGCGCTCCAGGAGATGGACGCTCCCGGGACCGAGCGGATCGCGAAGGCGCTCGGGATGAACGCAGTCTACTTCCCGAGCGGGGTACACCCGAAGCACGAGCGCGACTTCGGCTGCGCGGTGCTTTCGCCGTGGCCGCTCGAGGGACCGCGAAAGCTCGTGCTGCCGCACGGCGCCCGAGGCAGCGGCCTGCGCCGCTCCGCGACGGTGGCCACGATTGTCCGCGGTGCGGAGCGCGTACGGGTCTACTCGGTCCACCTGCCGTCGCCGCTCGCGATCTCGGGCGGCTCACGAAAGGACGAGCTGCGCGTCCTCGCGGCCGACGCGGCCTCGAGCCCGGACCCCGTGCTGATCGCGGGCGACTTCAACTCGCGCGGCAAGCTCGAGGAGCTGGAGCGCGCCGGCTTCGCGTGGCTGACGCGCGATCTCGGAGACACCACGCGCTTCAGGTTGCTCGGCATCCCGATCACCGGCCTGAGCTACGACCACTTCGTCGCGAGAGGTCTGGGACTCGTTCCGGACGCGCCCGCGCTCGGCGTCGTGGCGGACAACCACGACGCGAGCGATCACCTGCCGATCTGGGTGTTGCTCGAGCCCGCGGGCGCCGCGGCGCGCCCGTAGGTCGAACGCGATCCGGAGGTCCTGTCGATGCGCCACCGCCGCGCCGTGCTCCTCTGCTTCTCCCTCGCCGGGCTCCTGCTGCCGGCCGCGTCGCGCGCCAGCGCCGGCCCGGCGATCCCGCTGCCCGAGCACCCACGGCCCGACCTCGAGCGCGCGGAGTGGCAGAACCTGAACGGCGAGTGGGCGTTCCGCTTCGACAAGGGCGAAGCGGGCGAGCGCGAGCGCTGGTTCGAGGCGCCCGCCGAGGCGTTCCCGCTCCGGATCCAGGTGCCGTTCCCCTGGGGCTCGAAGCTGTCGGGCGTCGCCGACGAGGCCGACGTCGCGTGGTACGCGCGAAGGGTCCGGGTGCCGCCGAGCTGGCAGGGGAAGCGGGTCTTCCTCGTGGTGGGCGCCAGCGACTGGAAGACGAGCGGCTGGCTCGACGGCGAGCCGATCGGCTCCCACCAGGGGGGCTACACGCCCTTCGAGCTCGAGCTCACGAAGCTCGCGAAGCCCGGCGAGGACCAGAGGCTGGTCCTGCGCGTGGACGACACGCCACACCCCTTCAAGCTGGAGGGCAAGCAGGGATACGGGAAGGCGCGCGGTCTGTGGCAGACCGTCTACCTGGAGGCGCGGCCCGCGCTCTATGTGGACTCGTTCGAGTTTCACCCGAGCGTCGGCCTTGCGCGTGTCGAGCTGCGCGTGCGCCTGAGCGACCCGTCGCCCGCGGGCACGACCCTCGAGCTGCGGGCTCCCACGGGTGACGGGGACGACGCGCCCTTCGCCGAAGCGCGTCACGTCATTGCCGCCGGCGCTCGGGAAGCCCGCCTCACCCTGCCGCTCGGCCCGAGCCCGCGACTCTGGTCGCTCGAGGATCCCCACCTGTACGACGCGACACTGACGCTCAGCGCGCCCTCCGGGCAGGACCGCGTGAAGAGCTACTTCGGCCTGCGCGAGATCGGCGTCGCGAAGCTGCCGGGCCTCGGCCACCCCTACGTGGCGCTCAACGGCACGCCGGTCTACCTGCAGATGACGCTCGACCAGGGCTGGCATCCCGACGGCTTCACCAGCTGGCCGAGCGACGCGGCGATGCGGGAGGAGGTCCTGATCGCGCGCCGCCTGGGGCTGAACGCGATCCGCACCCACGTGAAGGTCGAGCCGCCGCGCAAGCTCTACTGGGCCGACCGGCTCGGCGTGCTGGTGATGAGCGACGTGCCGAACTCGTGGGGCGAGCCCGACGCGGCGATGCGCCAGGAGTGGGAGACGGCGCTTCGCGGCATGCTGCGGCGGGACTTCAACCACCCGGCGATCTTCTCGTGGGTGCTGTTCAACGAGCAGTGGGGCCTGCTCACGAAGGGGGGTGACGGGAACAAGGCCTACCTGCGCGAGACGCAGGCGTGGGTCGAGACGCGCTACGAGCTCGCGAAGTCGCTCGACCCGACGCGGCTCGTCGAGGACAACTCGCCCTGCTGCGGCGGCGGTCACGTGAAGACCGACCTCAACAGCTGGCACATGTACCTGCCGGGCTGGAAGTGGAAGGCCGAGCTCGACCTGGCCGAGGCGCGGACTTCGCCCGGCTCCTCCTGGAACTACCTCGGCGGGCGCAAGCAGCGCGGCGAGCCGATGCTCAACAGCGAGTGCGGCAACGTCTGGGGCTACGAGGGCTCGACCGGCGACGTCGACTGGAGCTTCGACTACCACGCGATGATCGACGAGTTCCGGCGCCATCCGAAGACGGCGGGCTGGCTCTACACCGAGCACCACGACGTGATCAACGAGTGGAACGGCTACGTGCGCGCCGACCGCTCGGAGAAGGAAACGGGCCTGGGCGAGCTCGTGCCCGGCATGTCGCTGCGGGACTGGCACGCGCCCTTCTACGTGGCGCTCGGCGCCTATCCCACGACCGCCGCGAAGCCCGGCGAGACCGTGTCCGTGCCGCTGTGGGCGTCGTTCCTCACGAGCGTGTCGCCGGGGCCGGAGCTGCAGCTCCGCCTCGAGCTCGTGGGCCACGACGGCCTCGGCCGCTTCCACGAGTGGTGGCGTGGCGAGCGCAAGCTCGCCTTCGAGCCGTGGCTGTCG
>DATEUE010000137.1:0-4542 GCA_035283305.1 Vicinamibacteria bacterium
AAGCTCGCGCAGGAGGCGATGGCCGCGGGCGTGGCACTCCTGGAGGCTGCGGTGTCGCCGCGGCTCGAGGCGACGCCCGCGGGGGCCGGGGCGCTTCAGGCGCTCCACGCGCACGGCGTCCCGGTGAGACGCATGGCGGCCGAGCTCATCGCCTCGCTCTCGGAGGCCGAGACGTCCCAAGGTCTCGTAGCGCTCGCGAAGCGCCCCGCCTTCGAGCTCGAGCAGGTGCTGCGCGGAACGCCGCTGGTGCTGGTGCTCGACGGAGTGCAGAATCCCGGCAACCTGGGCGCGATGCTGCGCAGCGCCGAGGCCGCGGGCGCGACCGGCGCCCTCATGGGCACAGGCTGCGCCGACCCACTCTCGTGGAAGGCCCTGCGCGGCTCGATGGGCAGCGCCTTCCGGCTGCCCCACGTGGCGGGCCTCGCCATGGGCGAAGTGCTCGACATGCTCGCCGCGCGCGGCATCCGCGTGCTCGCGACCGCGAGCGACGGCGAGCGCTGCTACCACGAGGTGGATTTCAGGGGTCCGGTCGCGATCGTGATGGGGCGCGAGGGGTCGGGCCTCGCGCCGGCCGTGAAGCAGCGTGCGGTCGCCCGGCTCCGCATCCCGCTCGCGGCGCCGGTCGAGAGTCTCAACGTGGGCGTCGCTGCGGCGCTCGTGCTGTTCGAGGCGGCCAGGCAGCGCGGTTTCGCGGGACGCCCGGCGCCGGGATAGGCTGCACAGGGATGGCACGCGCGCGCGACGAGGAGACGGGCTCGCTCTTCCCGGAGGCTCGGGCCGCCGGGCGCCCGGCCGAAGCCGAGCCTCGCGCCGACGCGCCTCTCGCCGAGCGGATCAGGCCCCGCACGCTCGACGAGATCCTGGGCCAGGACGAGGTGCTCGGGCCCGGCCGCCCGCTAAGGCGCGCGATCGAGCAGGACCAACTGCGCTCGCTCGTGCTGTGGGGCCCGCCCGGCTCGGGCAAGACGACACTCGCGTTCGTGATCCGGCGCCTGACGCGCGCGCACTTCGAGGCGATGAGCGCGGTGCTCTCGGGCGTCAAGGAGCTGCGCGAGCTGCTGCGGGCGGCCGAGGAGCGGCGGCGGCGCGACGGGCAGCGCACGATCGTCTTCATCGACGAGATCCACCGCTTCAACAAGGCGCAGCAGGACGCGCTGCTGGCCCACGTCGAGTCGGGCGACATCGTGCTGATCGGCGCGACCACCGAGAACCCTTCTTTCGAGGTGAACGCGGCGCTGCTCTCGCGCTCACGCGTGGTCGTGCTGAAGCCGCTCGGGGCGGAGGAGCTCGGGCGCGTGCTGCGCCAGGCGCTCGGCGATGCCGAGCGCGGGCTCGGCCGCTTCGAGGCCGACGTGGACGAGAACGCGCTCGCGTTCCTGGCCCAGGCCGCCGACGGCGACGCGCGCACGGCGCTCAACGTGCTCGAGCTGGCGGTCACGACCCAGCCGCCCGGCGAAGACCAGAGGCGCCGGGTGGACGCGCAGGCCATGCGCCAGGCGTTCGCGCGCAAGGCGCTCGTCTACGACAAGGCCGGCGAGGAGCACTTCAACATCATCTCGGCGCTGCACAAGTCGATCCGCAACTCGGACGCGGACGCGGGGCTCTACTGGCTCGCGCGCATGCTGGAGGCCGGCGAGGACCCGCTCTACGTGGCGCGGCGGCTGGTGCGCTTCGCCTCGGAGGACGTGGGGCTCGCCGACCCGCAGGCGCTGGTGATCGCGATGGCCGCGCAGCAGGCCGTCCACTTCATCGGCCTGCCGGAGGGCGCCCTGGCGCTCGCCGAGCTCGTCGTGTACCTGGCGGCGGCGCCCAAGAGCAACGCGCTCTACGTGGCCTACGGCGCGGCCGCGAGAGACGCGCTCGAGACGCGGGCCGAGCCGGTCCCGCTCTGGATTCGCAACGCGCCCACCGGGCTGATGAAGGACCTGGGCTACGGCGCGGGCTACCGCTACGCGCACGACGAGGCGGAAGGGGTCGCCGCGATGACCTGCCTGCCCGAGAGCCTGCGGGAGAGGCGCTACTACGCGCCCACCGAGCGGGGCGGCGAGAAGGAGGTCGCGGCGCGGCTCGAAGCCGCGCGCCTCATCCGAGAGCGGGCGACGGCACGGCCGCCCCGAGGTTGAAGGTCTCGAGCGGGGCCGGCCGCGCCAGCAGGTAGCCCTGGCCGTAGTCGATGCCGAGGTCCACGCAGACCTGGCGCTCGCCCTCGCGCTCGATGCCCTCGGCGATGATCTTCGAGTCCATCTTGTCCGCGAAGGTCTTGAGCGCGCGCGCCATCTCGCGCTTGACGTTGCTCTCGTCGATGTCGCGCACCAGCTGCATGTCGAACTTCAGGTAGCGCGGGTTCAGGTGCGCGATCTTCTCGAGCCCCGAGTAGCCGGCGCCGATGTCGTCGACCGCGATCGAGAAGCCCATCTGCGTGAAGTTCTGCAGCGCCTCGACGAACAGCACGTAGTTCTCGATCGCGTACTGCTCGCTCACCTCGAGCACGATGCGCTCCGGCGAGAGCCCGAGCCCCTCGAGCAGCTTGATGAGCGCGGCGCCCTGGAAGTCCGGGTCGTACATCGAGGCCGGCACGACGTTCACGAACAGGCGGTAGGGCGCCGGCAGATCGCAGGCGGTCCTGAGCGCGCGGCGACGGCAGTGCCGGTCGAGCTCGAAGACCAGGTCGGTGGCCGCGGCGGCTTCGAACAGGTTGATCGGGCTGTGCTGTTGCGTGTCTTTCGGTCCACGCGAGAGCGCCTCGAGGCCGAGCATGCCGCCCTCCAGCAAGTTCACGATCGGCTGGAACACCGAGGTGATCTGGTCGCCGAGCAGCACGTCCTGCAGCCGGCAGCGCGCCTGGAAGTCGGCCTGCATCTTCTGGATCCGCACGCTCTCCCACGCCTCGCTCACGACCCGCGAGACGACACGCTCGGCCATGATCAGCGGGTTGTGGAACACGACGGCGTAGCCCACGGTGACCTTGCGCCGGCCGCGCAGGTAGGGCGAGGTCAGGTCCGCGAGCTTGCGGTTCAGCTGCTCGCTCACGCGCTGGGCGATCGCTTCGAGGTCGGCGATGCGCGGCGTGCGGTCCTGTCCGCCGCGTTTCGGCGACAGGAACAGCAGGAACGCGTTGCCACCCCGGTCGTTGAGCACCAGCATGTCCGCGGTGCGCACCTCCTTGCCCTGCAGCTCGCCCACGAGCCCGCTCACCATCGACAGCACCTGGTGGAAGGCCTTCGAGCCGTAGTCGTGCTCGACCTGCGCGAGCTCGGAGGCGTCGACCAGGATCAGCCCCAGGTGGCCCTGCTCGCGCAGCTGCCCGATAAGTTCCGCGAGGCGCTCGTGGTACGTGGGTATGTCGGAGTACACACTCGCCTTTCCAACCGGTTGAGCACCAGCCGGTTAAGGAATTATAGCCTTGGGCGCGGCCGGACGGGTCAGCGGGCGCGTCGAAACGCGAGCCAGACGCCCGCTGCGGCGCCCATCATGCCCACGGCGAGTGTAAAGGCTATCCAGATTGTGGTCTGGGGCAAGAGGCCCGTCCACAGCCAGCGGGCCATCGGGAAGAGGGCGGGAAAGCCGGGGGGCGGCGCGTCGTAGTGGGTGCCCCACCGCTTCCAGATGGCGAAAGCCATGACGAGCACGACGGGAAGACGGGCCGCGGCGGCGTAGACCAGCAGCGGCCAGCCGAGGGCGGGCCACGTCACGAACGACATCATCCCGACCAGCACGGCGACCCCTGCCCACAAGACGAGGGTGCCCGTCCAGGAGGGCTGGATGACGCGCTCGAGCCCGTAGCCGATCGCGAGGCCCAGCAGCAGGGCGCCGAGCGGCCACCCGGCGACCGACGCCACCCCAGGGGACCGGACGCCCGCGCGCGTCAGGCGCCAGCCGAGATAGGCCCCCACGAACGGGGCGAGCCACGCAATGCCCACGATCGCGAGCCCTCCGCCCGGCAGTCGGCTGAAGTAGGTGGGCGACCAGCCGCGCAGCTCTCCGACGAGCCGGAGCGCCGTGACGCCGAGCGTGAGGATCGCGGGCCAGATCACGAGCGACACAGTGCGCGGCGCGGAGGCGCCGGTCGCGCGCGGCGGGCGGGCCGGCGCGCGAGGGAGGGCCGGACGGGCCACGGGAACCTGCGGCACGCCCCGCAGCGAGCGACCCGCGGTCTTGTCGCGCGGGGGGACCGCCACGCTACTGTCCGAGATCCTCGACCGCGGGGCAGGTGCAGAAGAGGTTGCGGTCGCCCCACGCGTTGTCGATGCGCGCCACGGCCGGCCAGAACTTGGCTTCGCGGACGAAGGGCAGCGGGAAGGCGCCCTGCTCGCGCGAGTAGGGCCTCGTCCACTCGGCGCCGGTCACCGCGGCCGCCGTGTGCGGCGCGCGCCGAAGTGGGCTCGCTTCCGGCTTCACGCGGCCCTCCTCGACGTCGCGGATCTCCTGGCGGATCGCGATCATCGCCTCGCAGAAGCGGTCGAGCTCGGCCAGGGGCTCGCTTTCGGTGGGCTCGACCATCAGCGTGCCCACCACCGGGAACGACATGGTCGGGGCGTGGAA
>DATEUE010000138.1:0-8030 GCA_035283305.1 Vicinamibacteria bacterium
AGACCCGGGTCGCCGACCAGGACGAGCAGCCGCGTCCCGCCAGCCGGCTCGAGGACCTGGCGCGGCTCAAGCCGCTGCTGGGGCCGGGCACGACGATCACCGCCGGCAACGCCTCCGGCCTCAACGACGGCGCCGGCGTCGTGCTGCTCGCCTCCGAGAAGGCCGCCGCACGCTATGGGCTCGAGCCGCTCGCCCGCGTCACCGGGATGGCGAGCGCCGGTGTCGAGCCGCGCGTGATGGGGCGCGGGCCGGTGCCGGCGATCCGCAAGCTGTTGGCGCGCCAGGGGCGGGCGCTCGGGGACTACGAGATCGTCGAGATCAACGAAGCATTCGCGGCCCAGGTGCTCAGCTGCACGCGCGCGCTCGGCCTGCCCGACGACGCCTCTCACGTGAACCCGAACGGCGGCGCGATCGCGCTCGGTCACCCGCTCGGGGCGAGCGGCGTGCGGCTCGTGATGACGGCGGCGCTCGAGATGAATCGCCGCGGCGCGCGGCGCGCGCTCGTGAGCCTCTGCGTCGGGGTCGGCCAGGGGCTCGCGCTCGCCGTCGAGCGCGCCGCGTGACGGGCCTCAGGGCGGTGGGCCCGGCCGCCGCAGCCGGCAAGCTCGGCCTCGGGATGACCGTCGCGCTCGTGGTCGGCAACATCATCGGCTCCGGCGTCTACCTGGTGCCGGCCGCGCTCGCCCCCTACGGCCGCAACAGCCTGAGCGGCTGGCTCTTCACGGCCACCGGCGCCCTGGTGCTGGCCGTCGTCTTCGCGGCCCTGAGCCGTGCGCTGCCGGCCGAGGGTGGGCTCTACGCCTACACCCGCACCGCCTTCGGCGAGCTCGCCGGCTTCGTCGTGGCCTGGGGCTACTGGGTGTCGGTGTGGGTGGGCAACGCCGCGATCGCCACCGGGGCGGTCAGCTACTCGAGCGTCGTCGCCCCCTGGATCGTGAGCGTGGAGGGCGCCTCCGTCGTGGTGACGCTGGCGGTCGTATGGCTGCTGACGCTCGTGAACTGCCTGGGCGTGCGCGCCGCCGGCTGGGTCCAGGTCGTGACCACGGTCCTGAAGCTCGTCCCGCTCGTCGCGATCGGATGCGTCGGTCTCTTCTTCGTGCGCGGCGACCTCGTGAGCGCGCACGCCGGTGTCCCGCTCAGCCTCGACGCCACGACGGCGGCGGCGACGCTCACGCTCTGGGCGCTGCTCGGCCTCGAGTCCGCGACGGTGCCGGCCGACAAGGTCGAGGACCCGGCGCGGACGATCCCGCGCGCCACGCTCGTCGGCACCGCCCTGAGCGCGCTCCTGTGCGCGCTCGCGTGCAGCATCGTGCTGGTGCTGGTGCCGCAGGCCCGGCTCGCCACGTCGAACGCACCCTTCGCCGACGCGGCCGAGGTTCTCTTTGGCACCGGCACCGGCGCCCTGGTGGCGGTATTCGCGGCGATCAGCGCCTACGGCGCGCTCAACGGCTGGATCCTGCTGCAGGGCGAGCTGCCGAGCGCCCTGGCCCGCGACGGCCTCTTCCCGCGAGCCTTCGGCAGGCTCTCGCGGCGCGGCACGCCGGTGACAGCACTCGTCACGACGAGCCTGCTCGTGAGCGGGCTCGTGCTGATGAACTTCCACAAGGGCCTGGTCGAGGTGTTCACGTTCATGATCCTGCTCTCGACCACGGCCTCGCTCGTGGCCTACCTCGCCTGCTCGCTCGCGCTCCTCGTCCTGCTGCGGCGCGGGCGGGTCGTGAGCCGAAGCGCCGCGTGGCTCGCCGCCGCGGGAGCGCTCGGGGCGGGCTACTCGCTGTGGGCGATCGCCGGCGCGGGTCGCGCCGCGGTGCTGTGGGGGGCGGCCCTGATCCTGGCGGCGATACCCGTCTACTGGCTGATGCGCCGCGCGGGTGCGCCGGGCGCGCCCCTCACATCTGACAGCTGACGTGGCTGCGACGTCGCGCTAGGGGCCGCGCAGCTTCGCGACGGTTCCGTCCACCCCGTCGGGCGGCTGCTCGTGGGCGAACCGGTCGTCGTCCTGCAGTTCTTCGCGCAGGCGCGCGAGCGTCGCTTGCAGCTCGGCCGTGACGGCTTCCTGTCCCGGCTGGCCGTAGAGGTTCCGGAGCTCCTGCGGGTCCGCGCGCAGGTCGAAGAGCTCCCACTGCTGCTTCGTCCAGTAGTAGATGAGCTTGTGGCTTCTGGTCCGCACGCCGTAGTGGGCGCGCGTGTCGTGGTGGCCGGGGTCGTGGTAGTAGCGGTAGTAGATGGCGTTTCGCCACGTGGCGGGAAGCTCGCCGCGCAGCAGCGGCAGCAGGCTTCGGCCCTGCATCGCGGCGGGCACGGCCACTCCGGCCGCCTCCAGGAACGTCGGCGCGAAGTCCACGTTGAGCGCCAAGCCTTCCGTGCGGGAGGCGGGACGCACGAGCGCCGGCCAGCGCACGAGCAGGGGTATTCGCAGGCTCTCTTCGTACATGAAGCGCTTGTCGTAGAGGCCGTGGTCGCCGAGGAAGAACCCCTGGTCGGACGTGTAGACGACGATCGTGTCGCGCTCGAGGCCGCTTCGCTTCAGGAAGTCGAGCAGGCGTCCGAGGTTGTCGTCGACGGACTGCACACAGGCGAGGTAGTCCTGCATGTAGCGCTGGTACTTGTAGCGGGCGAGCGTGTCGCTTTTCAGGATCGCGGCTTTCCCGTCCCGGACCACCTCGACCTCGGTCGGCTTGACGGAGAGCCAGGCCGCGCGCTCCTCGGGGGTGAGCCCCGGAGGCGGCTCGAGCTTCAGGTCTCGGCGCGTCAGGTCGTCCGCCACCCGTTGCCGGTTCTCGCGCAGCGCGTCCGCGCGTGTCTCATAGCCGTCCCACAGCGTGGGGGGCTCGGGGATCACGCGACTCTCGAACATCCGCCGGTGGCGCTCGTCGGGCGTCCACGCGCGGTGCGGCGCCTTGTGGTGGAGCATCAGCAAGAACGGCCGGTCCCTCGGGCGCTCGCGGATGAAGCCGATCCCGAGGTCCGTGATCACGTCGGTGGCGTAGCGCCCGGTGTAGGTCTTCTCGCCGGTTGCGGTGTAGAGGATCGGGTCGAGGTAGGCGCCCTGCCCGGGCAGGATCTCCCAGCGGTCGAAGCCGGTGGGATTGCTGCCCAGGTGCCACTTGCCAATCATCCCGGTGTGGTAGCCGGCCGCCTGCAGCAGCTTGGGCAGCGTCGGCTGCGAGCCGTCGAAGCGGTTGAAGACCGGGACGCCGTTCTTGTGCGAGTAGAGGCCGGTCAGGATCGCGGCGCGGCTAGGTGTGCAGATCGAGTTCGTGACGAAGGCGTTGCTGAACAGCATGCCCTCGCGCGCGAGCCGGTCGAGCGACGGGGTCTGGTTGACGCGCGAGCCGTAGGCCGAGACCGCGTGGGCCGCGTGGTCGTCCGTCATGACGAAGACGATGTTCGGCCGCGCCGCGGCGGCGAAGAGCAGCGTGAAGGTGAGCAGCACCGGGCGACTCTAGACCCGCCGCCTCCCGAGGCGCAAGCCCGAGCCTCACGGTCTGGCCTACAATCGAGTGGACCCGGGAGACGTCCATGCCTCGTCCTTCAGCGCCGCCGCGCGCTCTCCTGATCGACGCCGACGCCGCGTTCGTGGCGGATCTCGCGGCGCAGTCCGGGATGGGCCTGATGCGCCTCGAGCAGGCGACGGGCGGCGCCCACGCGCTGCGGCTGCTGCGCACGGTCTCGTACGACGTCGTGGTCACGAGCCCGAAGAGTGCCATTGCCGAGGACCTCGCGCTGCTCGAGGAGATGCAGCGGGTGCGCCCCTCGGTGAAGGCGATCGTGCTCGCGCAGAGCGCCACCCGCGAGGAGGTGATCGCGTCGCTGCGGGTGCACGCGTTCGCCTGCTTCACGGCGCCGTTCAACATGAGCGAGCTCGCCGAGATGGTGCGGCGCGCGGCGCAGAACCCCGACTGGCAGGACGGCCTGCAGGTCGTGTCGGCGCGGCCCGACTGGCTGTCGCTGCGCGTCGACTGCCGGCGCCTGGCCGCCGACCGGCTGATCCGGTTCCTGTCGGAGCTGGCGCGCGACCTGCCCGAGGTCACGCGCGACGACCTGCTCGCCGCCTTCCGCGAGATCGCGCTCAACGCGATGGAGCACGGAGCGGGCTTTGCGCCGGACCAGGTGATCGAGGTGAGCGCGGTCCGGACACAGCGGGCGATCGTGTACTACATCAAGGACCCCGGCCCCGGCTTCTCGCTCGACGACCTGCCGCACGCGGCCGTCAACGACCCGCCCGACGACCCGCTGGCCCACACCGAGAAACGGGCCGAGCTCGGCCTGCGCCCGGGCGGCTTCGGCCTGCTGATCGCGCGCCGCGTCGTCGACGAGTTCCTGCACAGCGAGAAGGCCAACGAGGTTCTGCTGATCAAGCACACCTCCTAGCGGGGGCACGGGGGGCGCTCAGCCCCCCGATGGCTCAGTCCCGAGATTTTGTTTGCCCCGTTCGTTGTACGTCCCGTTACGGCTTCGGCTCGCCTTCGGCCAGCTGACCCACGTAAGCGAGCGGCTCGCCCTCGCTCACCGGCGGTGTCGCGACCACGTACAGCACCTCGCCCGCGAACGGCGCGCGGAGCTCGTGCGTCACGTTGCCGAAGGCGTCGGTTATGCGGCCGATCAGCGTGCCCGTCGCGACGCTCTGCATCTTCTCGACCACGGGGTGCCACACGCCCGTCGCCGGCGCGGTCAGCACCTGTGCGCGGTCGATGAAGAGCGGCCGCTCGACCCGCAGCGAGGGCGCGTCGAGCATCCCGAGCTCGGCCATCACCGAGAGCGCCCCCGCCTCCTGCGCGCGCACCGAGACCTCGTCGGTGAGCCCCATTCCCCCGGACTCGACGGTGATCGCCGGCTTGCCGCGTCTCACGGCGGTGTTCGAGGTGTAGAGCGTCCGCTCGGGGTCGCTCGGCCGCTCGCGGTCGATCACGATGTGGTCGAGGCCGAATGCGAGCGCGAGCCGCTTGCCGGCCGCGTCTACGCCCACGTCTCCCGTCACCTGCCAGTAGGAGTAGGGCCGCAGCGACTCGTTCCCGTCGCCGCAGTGCATGTCGATCACGTGCGTGGCGCGCGCGATCACTTCGCTGGTGATCGCGTAGGCGATGCGCTGGCTGATCGTGCCGTCCGCCGCTCCCGGGTAGACACGGTTCAGGTTCTTGCCGTCCGCTCCGTAGTAGATGCGCCGGCCGTAGAAGGTGGTGGGGTTGGCCATGTGCACCAGGATCACGGAACCCGAGAGTCGCTGTGGATCGAGCCGGGCCCGCAGCCGCTGCAGCGCGACGATCGAGGTGTACTCGTAGCCGTGGGTGCCGGCGATGAGCGCCAGCACCGGCCCGAGCTTCGGCCCGTGGAACACGCTCACCGGGATCCTGGTGCCCGAGTCGACGCCATCGGGCACGACCAGGTACCCGGAAGCCTGCTGTCCCGCCGCCGCGACGACCGGGCCCACGCGGAGCGCCTCGCGCTCCGTCGCAGCCGGGGCGCTGCCCGCCGCCGCCACTGCAACGACGAACGAGCTCACGAGCATCTGGCGCATGGGCCCTCCTTCGTCAGGCGCGCACGAGCGAGGCGCCCCACGTCATCCCGGCGCCGAAAGCGACCATCAGCACCAGGTCGCCCGGCACGAGCCGCCCGTCCCGCGCGCATTCGTCCCACAGCAGCGGGATCGTCGCGGCCGTGGTGTTGCCGTACTTGTGGATGTTGTAGGGCACCTGCTCGTCCCTGAGCCCGAGCGCTTTCGTGCAGTACTCGTTGATGCGCTTGTTGGCCTGGTGCATCAGCGCGAGCTTGAGGTCGCCGGGCGCCACGCCGTTTTTCTGCAGCACCGACTTCGCGACCTCCACCATGCGGGTGGTGGCCATCTTGAAGACGTAGCGGCCGTCCATCACGGGGATGTGGTCGCCGCGCTTGAATTGCTCGGGGTCCGTGTACGGCCGGTGCTTGAAGCCGGTTCCGGGCACGTACAGCTTCTCGTAGTCGGCGCCCGCGCCGTGGAGCTCGTGGTCGATCACGCCGCGCTCGCCGCCCTCCGTCGCTCGGAGCACGACGGCCGAGCCCGCGTCGCCGAACAGCACCACCAGGTGCCGGAAGCGGGAGTTCCAGTCGAACTCCTCCTGGGTGGGCGGCACGTCGGCCGTGCCTCGGGCGTACTCGAAGTTCGCGTTCGTCCAGGGCATGAAGCCGACGTGGACCTCGGCGCCCACCAGCAGAACCGTCTCGGCCATGCCCGCGCGGATCTGCGCGTCCGCGAGCTGCAGTCCGTAGAGGAAGCCCGAGCACTGCTGGCGGATGTCGAAGCAGGGGACGCTCGGCAGGCCGAGCTTGTGCTGCAGGATCGTGCCGCAACCCGGAAAGAAGTGGTCGGGGGTCATGGTGGCGAACACCACCATGTCGACGGCCTCCTTGGCGACGCCCGCGTTCTCGAGCGCTTTCTGGGCCGCGGCCGTGCCCAGGTCGGAGGTGGCGACCTCGGGGCTCGCGAAGTAGCGTTGCTCGACGCCGCTGCGCTCACGGATCCACTGGTCGCTGGTGTCGAGGATCCGGGCCAGCTGCGCGTTGCTGAGGCGCACTGGGGCGATCTCGCTCCCGCTCCCGACGATCATGGCCCGCTTCATCGGGCACCTCCGTGCGTGCGCCGGCTCACGCGACCCCCCGCCCCCCCGGATGATACCCTCGCGGGCGCCCGCGCCGGTCCTTGCCCGGGGCTGCGCGGCGTGCACAATAAGAGCGTTCGATGCTCACAGACATCGCCCAGAGCCCGATCTCCGAGACGATCCGCCGGCTCTCGGCCGAGCGTCGCAGCGGCGACCTGCAGGTGCGCGCGGGGCGCATGGTCAAGATCGCGTTCTTCGACCACGGCCGGCTGGTGTTCGCGGCGAGCAACCTGCGCCGCGACCGGCTCGGCGAGGCGCTCGTCGCCGACGGCCGCATCACCGAGGAGGACTTCAACCGCGTCTCGGCCCTGATGCGCACCGACCGCCGCAAGTTCGGCGAAGCGCTGGTGCAGGCCGGAGTGATGGACCGATACGAGGTCGGCTCGGCGGTCGCACGGCAGGTGAGGCAGGTCGCGCTCTCGCTGTTCGAGCTCGTGGACGGCGCCGCGGTCTTCGAAGAGCGCGGGGCGCCGATCCCGCTCGAGTACATGGTGAGCCTCTCGATCCACCGCCTGCTCTACGACGGGATCCGCTCGATGAAGAGCCAGGAGCTGGTCGAAAAAGGCCTCGGCCACCTCGACCGCGGCCTGCTGCTCGCCGAGGTGCCGCCCTTCCCGTTCGAGCGTCGCGGCCGTTCGGCGGAGGAGCTCGAGATCCTCGACATGGCGCAGCGGCGCGTCACGATCAGGCGCCTGGGCTGGGCCGAGGGCGGGCTGAGCTTTCCGCGGCTGCGCGCGGTGTACGCGCTCTTCGCCGCCGGCGTGCTGCGCGAAGCGGACGCCGCCGCGCCAAAGGCCCAGCCGGTGCTGCAGACCGACACCGGCATGTTCCTGCTCTCCGCCCTGCAGAGCCGGCCCGATCCCTCGCTGCGCGAGGCGATTCGCAAGGAAGTCCAACAGGAGCTCGAGCACTCGGGACGCCTCGACCGCGAGGCGTGGCTGAAGCTCGCGCGCGCGGCGCCGCGCGACGAGCTGGTTCGGGCGCTCGAGGAGAAGATGGAGCGCTACCACGCGCTGCGCGACGGGGTCGGCCCGGACGACTCGCTGCTGAACGACATCGACGTGATCCTCGGGCGCGCGTCTTCCGCGCTGCGGCTCGCCCGGCAGGCCCCCAAGACGGCGGTCGCCGAGGCGGTGTTGAAGCGTCACGCCGCGGAGGCGGCCGCCGCGGTCCAGCAGACCCCGACCCAGCCTCCGCGGCCGCGAGCCCCCGTACCGCCGCCTTTGCCCGGCGCGCCGCGGGCGCCCGGTCCGCCCCGGGCCCCGGCGCCCGCTTCGGCAACGCCCGCGCCCCCGACGCTCACGCCCGTGCCGGACCCCTCGCTCGAGCTCGACGTGCCGCTCGATCTCCCTTCCGAAAAGACCCACCCGCCCGTGGCACCCGCGCGTCCGCCCG
>DATEUE010000139.1:0-19075 GCA_035283305.1 Vicinamibacteria bacterium
GCCACGGCCGCCATGGCCTTGACGGGGTAGCGCAGGATCCGCAGCGGCGGGAGGAGGGTGGTGAGAGCGGCGTAGACCGGCGTGTGGGTGCCGAGAGCCACCAGCCCGGCGAGGACGAGTGCCCCCAGGAGCGCCGCCCGCAGCGGATGGCGCGCCCCCGCCGCGGCGCCCACCAGCGCCAGAGTGCCCACGCCCAGATAGATCGAGCCGATCAGGGGCTCGCGCGACTCGAAAAACGCGGCGCGCCAGGCGTCGTTGAGCGGTAGCGCGGTGAACAGCCCCGGCAGGACGGCCTCCAGGGCGACGAGCGGATGCATCGACCAGTAGCTGCGCTCGCCGGCTGGCAGCCCGGCGCGGGCCGCGCGGCCCACGATCTCGAGCGCGGCCATCCAAAGCGGCGCGCTCAGGCCCAGGGCCAGGAGCGCCCCACTCGCGCCTCGCAAGAGCGCGGCTCGGGTTTTGGGTGGCGGCGGCCAGATGCCGCGAACGTGGCGCGCGGCGCCGAGCGCCGCGGCCAGGCACAGCGTCATGGCCACGAGGTCGGCGGATCCCGCGAGGATCTGGAGCGCCAGAACCAGCCCAAAGCGAACGACGTCGCGTCGGTCGCCCCCGAGCGCGCGATCGCAGGCGAGCACCACCCACGGCATCAGGCACGCCCCCGCGAAGTGGTGCCACAGGTCGAGCATCCCGAGTACCGGGCCTGAGCACGCGAACACGACCGCGACCACGAGTGAGGCCGCGCGGGAGATGCCGAAGTGAAGCGCGAGTGCCCGCATGCCCATGGCGGCCAGGACGAAGTGGACCACCACGTAGAACGTGTAATAGGTCCACGGGCTCAGAATCAGGTTGAGCCAGGTGAGAGGGTAGAGGATCTGCGCGCTCGGGTCGGCGACGAGCGGCTGGCCGAAGGCCAGGCTCGTGTTCCACACGGGCCACGAGCCCGACGCGATCGCGCGCACGAACCCCTCCACCTGGGGGTGCCACACGAGGTGGATGTCGCGCACGTAGTAGACCTTCCCGAAGAGCAGCACGTCGCGGAAGAGCCACACCACGGCGGCGGCGAGGAGTCCGAGCTCGAGCCGGGGAGCCGGCCGTCCCGGGCCGGGCACGCGCTGCGCCTCGACGCTCGTCACGGTCCGGGTTTATAGCATGGGGTGGAGGAGTCTCCCGGGGCCGCCGGGGAGTGCGAGGCTCGCCGTAGACCGGAAAACGGCCACCAGGGAATCCAACGAACCGGCTCGGACAAGGGCCCGGAAGGCCAACGACCGGCTCAAGCAAAGAGGGGGCTTCGCCCCCTCATGGGGATGATGTGCCCCGATTTCACCAGAACCGGGCACGCGGCGTGCTATTCTCCCCGCCTGAGACGGGATGTGACCGGGTTCTGGACAACGGGTGAAGCACGAGAAGCCTTGACACATCTCGACTTGGGCGTTAGCATCTGCTGACTAAATAGCCGTAGACACGTGCTTTTTTGAGCTGAGCGAGGCATGCCAGTCAAACTCGGAGAGTTGCTGCTGAAGGAGAACATGGTGACTCCGCAGCAGCTCCAGGAAGCGCTCAATCACCAGAAGATGGGCGGCGGCAAGCTCGGCAAGGCCTTCGTGTCCCTCGGCTTCGTGAAAGACGAAGAGATCACGAGCCTGCTCTCGCGCCAGTACGGCGTGCCCTCGATCAACCTCGACCACTTCGAGGTCGATCCCACGATCATCAAGATCATCCCGGCCGAGACCGCGCGGAAGTACCAGGTGCTGCCGCTCTCGCGTTCCGGGGCGGTCCTGACGATCGCCATGGCGGACCCGACCAACGTGTTCGCCATGGACGACATCAAGTTCATGACCGGCTACAACGTCGAGCCGGTGGTGGCCTCCGAGGGTGCGATCGAGGACGCGATCGAGCGCTACTACGGCTCGACCCGCTCGCTCGAGCTGCGGCGGGACACCGCCCCGGCGGGCGGCGGCTACGGCATGCCCGGCGGCGGGAGCATCAAGGAGGCGATGGATGGCCCCGGGCTGAGCGTCGACGACATGGCCGCGATCGGCGGCCTGTCCGAGATCGACCTCGACTCGATGGGCGAGGCGGACGCCGATGTCGAGACGGTCAAGTCCGAGGACGACGAGATCGACCTCGGCAACCTGACCAAGTCCGCCGACGCCGCCCCCGTGATCAAGCTCACGAACGTGCTGCTCGTCGACTCGCTGAAGCGCGGCGCATCGGACATCCACATCGAGCCCTACGAGAAGGAGTTCCGCGTCCGCTTCCGCATCGACGGAATCCTCTACAACGTGATGGCGCTGCCCATGAAGCTGCGGGACCCGCTGATCTCGCGCGTCAAGATCATGGCCAAGCTCGACATCGCGGAGAAGCGCCTGCCGCAGGACGGCCGCATCAAGATCAAGATGAAGGTCGAGGACCGCAGCCGCGACCTCGACTTCCGCGTCTCGTGCCTGCCCACGCTGTGGGGCGAGAAGATCGTGATGCGGCTGCTCGACAAGTCGAAGCTGATGCTGGACATGACCAAGCTCGGCTTCGAGCCGCACTCGCTCGAGCGCTTCAAGAACGCGATCGCGAAGCCCTACGGGATCGTGCTGGTCACGGGCCCCACGGGATCCGGGAAGACGAACACGCTCTACTCCGCAATCGCCGCCTTGAACAAGCCCGACACCAACATCATGACCGCCGAGGACCCGGTCGAGTTCAACCTGCCGGGCATCAACCAGGTCCAGATCCGCGACAACATCGGGCTCAACTTCGCGGCGGTGCTGCGCTCGTTCCTGCGCCAGGACCCGAACATCATCCTGGTCGGCGAGATCCGCGACTACGAGACGGCCGAGATCGCCGTGAAGGCCGCGCTCACCGGCCACCTGGTGCTCTCGACGCTGCACACCAACGACGCGCCCTCGACGATCTCGCGCATGGTGAACATGGGCATCGAGCCGTTCCTGGTGGGCACCGCCGTGAACCTGATCCAGGCCCAGCGCCTGGTGCGCCGGGTGTGCTCCAAGTGCAAGGTCGACGTGAGCGCCGAGGTCCCGACCAAGACGCTCGTCGACATCGGCTTCACTCCCGAGCAGATCGGCACGTTCCAGGTGTTCAAGGGCAAGGGCTGCGGCTACTGCAATGGCACCGGGTACAAGGGCCGCGTCGGCCTCTACGAGGTCATGGAGATCACAGAGGGCATCCGCGACCTGATCATGGTCGGGGCGACCGCCGTCGAGATCAAGAGGAAAGCGCTCGAGGAGGGGATGCTCACGCTGCGCATGAGCGGCCTCGAGAAGATCAAGGTCGGCGTCACCACCGTCGAAGAAGTCCTGCGCGAGACCGTGCTCTAGGCCCGGGACCGGGCGCGGGCCGTCTTTCGGGAGTATCGTGACAAGGGGGTAGGGCGTGGCCGTCAGCCTTCACCAGCTGCTCAAGACGATGACCGAGATGAGTGGGACGGACCTGCACGTCACCACCAACTCGGCGCCCCAGATCCGCGTCGACGGCAAGCTCAGGCCCCTCGACCTGCCGGCGCTCACTGCGGTCGAGACCAAGCAGCTCGCCTACAGCGTGCTGACCGACGCGCAGAAGCATCGTTTCGAGGAGAGCCTCGAGCTCGACTTCAGCTTCGGTATCAAGGGCCTCGCGCGCTTCCGGGCCAACGTCTTCATGCAGCGCGGCGCGGTGGCGGCGGTCTACCGCACCATCCCCTACGAGATCCGCGGCTTCAAGGACCTCGGGCTGCCGCCGGTGATCGCCACCATCTGCGACAAGCCGCGCGGGCTGGTGCTGGTGACCGGGCCGACCGGCTCGGGCAAGTCCACGACGCTCGCGGCGATGCTCGACAAGATCAACTCCGAGCGCCACGAGCACATGCTCACCGTCGAGGACCCGATCGAGTACCTGCACCAGCACAAGAAGTGCGTCGTCAACCAGCGCGAGGTGCACTCCGACACGCACTCGTTCGCGAACTCGCTGCGCGCGGCGCTGCGCGAGGACCCCGACGTGGTGCTGATCGGCGAGATGCGCGACCTCGAGACGATCGAGTCCGCGCTGCGCATCGCCGAGACGGGCCACTTGACCTTCGCCACGCTGCACACCAACTCCGCCGCCCAGACCATCAACCGCATCGTGGACGTGTTTCCGGCGCACCAGCAGTCGCAGGTGCGGGCGCAGCTGTCGCTGGTGCTGGAGGGGATCATGTGCCAGAGCCTCCTCCCGCGCGCGAGCGGCAGCGGGCGCGCGCTGGCCATGGAGATCCTCGTTCCGAATCCCGCCATCCGGAACCTGA
This sequence comes from Vicinamibacteria bacterium, assembly GCA_035283305.1. GTDB lineage: Bacteria > Acidobacteriota > Vicinamibacteria > Fen-336 > Fen-336 > DATBSL01. The sequence continues at coordinate 4,271 of DATEUE010000139.1, forward strand.
TCCGGGAGGACAAGATCCACCAGATCTACTCCTCGATGCAGACCGGCCAGGAGAAGTACGGGATGCAGACGTTCAACCAGTCCCTGGCGACCCTCTACTTCTCCAAGCAGATCTCGCTGCAGACGGCCCTCGGCATCAGCTCGCTGCCGGAGGAGCTGCAGGACATGATCAACCGCGGCGCCGGCCTCGCCACCCCGCAGGGCGGCGGTCGCGCACCGATGCGGCCGGCGGGCCGCTAGCTCCGGGAGGAAATAGGTGCCTGCTTACGTCTGGAAGGGCAAGACCCGCGACGGCAAGGTGGTTTCCGGCGAGAGGGTCGCCGACAACAAGGAAACCGTGATGCAGCTGCTCCGGCGCGACCAGATCCTGGTCTCGTCGGTGAAGGAGAAGGGCCGCGAGCTCGCGCTGCCCAAGTTCGGCGGCGGAGTGCCCTCGAAGGACCTGGCGATCTTCACCCGCCAGTTCTCGGTGATGATCGACGCCGGCTTGCCGCTCGTGCAGTGTCTCGAGATCCTGGGCGGCCAGCAGGAGAACAAGACCTTCGCCAAGATCCTGCAGCAGACGCGGATGGACGTCGAGGGCGGCGCGAGCCTGGCCGACGCGATGCGCAAGCACCCGAAGGGTTTCGACGACCTGTACACCAACATGATCGCGGCAGGCGAGGCGGGCGGTATCCTCGACACGATCCTGAAGCGGCTCGCCGTCTACATCGAGAAGAACGTCAAGCTGATAGCCCAGGTCAAGGGCGCCATGGTCTACCCGATCGCGGTGCTCGGCATCGCCGGGATCGTGATCGCGGTGATCCTGTGGAAGGTGATCCCGACCTTCGCTTCCATGTTCGCGGGCTTGAACGCCGAGCTGCCGCTGCCGACGAAGATCGTGATCGGGATGAGCAACTGGTTCGTGCGGCTGCTGCCGTTCCTCGTGATCGGCGTGATCCTGGGCGTCGTCGCCTTCCGCCGCTACTACGCGACCCACGCGGGGCGCCGGGTCATCGACAAGATCATCCTGAAGGCGCCCATCTTCGGCCCGCTGATGCAGAAGATCGCGGTGGCTCGTTTCTGCCGCACGCTCTCGACGCTGATCGCCTCGGGCGTGCCGATCCTCGACGGCCTCGAGATCACGGCCCGCACCGCGGGCAACGCCATCATCGAGGACGGGATCATGGCGGTCCGCAAGGGGGTGGAGAGCGGTCTCACGTTGGCGCAGCCGCTCAAGGAGACCGGCGTCTTCCCGCCGATGGTGGTGCAGATGATCGGCGTCGGCGAGCAGACGGGCGCTCTCGACAACATGCTGACGAAGATCGCCGACTTCTACGAGGAAGAGGTCGATCAAGCGGTGGCCAACCTGCTGACGCTGATGGAGCCGGTCATGATCCTGTTCCTCGGGATCACCGTCGGCGGGATCATCATCGCGATGTACCTGCCGCTGTTCGACCTGATCAGCAAGCTCTCCTGATTCGCGCACGCCACGCCCCGGGGCCGATGGAGCCCCGGGGCGGCTTCACGCTCCCGGCTGGGGGTCAATGAACGCCGACCTCGAGGCACGCCTCAAGCGGCTGATGGTCTTTCGGGTGGTGATGGTGACCACCCTGCTCTTCATCGCCACCTACGTCGAGGTCGTCTCCGAGACGCTGCTCACCGTCAACCCGCTGTACTTCGTGATCGGGGCGACCTACGCGCTCACGGTGGTGCACGTGGCGGCGCTGCGGCTCGTGCCGTCGCGGCGGGCGCTCGCCTACGCCCAGGTGCTCGGGGACCTGCTGATGGTGACGGCGCTCGTGTACGTGACCGGCGGGGTGCGCCCCGGCTTCCAGCTGCTCTACGCGCTGTCGGTGCTGTCCGCGACCATGCTGGTGCCGCGGCGGGACGCGCTCACGCTCGCGGGTGTCGCGACCGCCCTCTACGGCGGCCTGCTGGCCGCCGTGCGCGAAGGGCTGCTGGCCCCCCAGGGCCTCGCCGACCTGTACGCGCTGCCCCCGCGCGCTCTCGTCTACGCGGTGTTCCTGCTCGGCGTCGCCTGCGCCACGGTGGCGGTCCTGGGCTCCTACCTGGCCGAGAGCCTGCAGCACGCGGGCGTCAAGCTGCGCGAGGCGACGCTCGAGGTCGCCGACCTGCGCGGGCTCAACCAGGTGATCGTGGACAGCATCCAGAGTGGCCTCATGACCACCGACGCGGACGGCCGCATCCTGTACGTGAACCGCTTCGGCGGAACGATCCTGGGGCGCGCGCCGGAGAGTCTGCGCGGCGCGCTGGTGGGAGACGTGTTCGGGTCGCCGCTGCTGCGCCCGGTCGAGCTGCAGACACGGGCGGCGAGCCGGGCGCTCGCGCGGCTCGAGCTCTCCTACCGCCATCCCGCCGGGCGTCCGCTCGAGATCGGCATCTCGGTCACGCCGCTCGCGACGCAGGAGCCGGTGCGGCGCGGCTGCCTGGTGGTGTTCCAGGACCTGACCGACATCCGCAGGCTCGAGGAGGAAGTGCGCACAAAGGAGAAGCTGGCGGCCGTGGGGGAGATGGCCGCGCAGCTGGCCCACGAGATCCGAAACCCGCTCGGCTCGATCCGCGGCTCGGCGCAGGTGCTGAGCGGCGAGCCCGAGCTCGGCGAGGAGCAGGGGCGGCTGCTCGCGATCATCTCGCGCGAGTCGAAGCGCCTGTCGGACACGCTCAACCGCTTCCTGTACCAGGCCAAGACGCCCGTGCGCCCGCGCCATCCGGTGGACCTGCTGCCCGTGGTCGAGTCGGCCGTGACGCTGCTCCGCAACGGCAGCGAGGTCGGGTCCGACCACGTCGTGACCTTCGAGGCGGACGAGGGCCCCCACCTCTGCCTCGCCGACCCGGACCAGATCACGCAGGTATTCTGGAACCTGGCCAGGAACGGGCTCGAGGCGATGCCGGCCGGGGGACGCCTCGACATCGCGCTGCGCCGCGTCGAGCGCGACGTCGTGCTGAGCGTGCGCGACGAGGGGCGCGGCATCGCCCGCGACGAGCAGCGGCGCCTGTTCGAGCCGCTGGCGGCAGCCGGGCGCCCGGGTGCCGGCCTCGGCCTCGCGATCGTCTTCCAGATCGTCCGCCAGCACGGCGGCGACATCGCGGTGCTGAGCGCGTCGGGACAGGGGACGCAGTTCGACGTGCGCCTGCCGCTGGTGTCCGTCCCCGTGCCCGCATGAGCGAGCTTCTGCGCCGGGCGAGCCCCAGCGGGGCGGCCCTGGGCCTGCTCGCGCTCCTGGTGCTTGCGACGTTCGCGCAGGCCCTGCCGCCGTCGCGGGTCTTCTTCGAGCGTGACATCCACTCCTACTGGTACTCGCACCGCGCGGCGCTGCGCACGGCGGTCGCCGAGGGAGCCCTGCCGCTGTGGAACCCCTGGGTCGGCTTCGGCGCGCCGTTCCTGGCCGACGCCAGCTCCGAGCTCGCGTATCCGCCGACCTGGCTCACGTGGCCGCTGCCGCTGCCGGCGCAGTTCGAGCTGTTCGTCATCGGGCACAGCCTGCTGGCGGCGGCGGGTGGCTTCGTGCTCGCGCGCCGGCTTGGTCTTGCTCCCGTGGCCGGCGCCGTCGCCGGCATCAGCTACGCGCTCGCCGGGCCGCTCCTCTCCGCCGTCGGCCTCTACCACCACTTCGCAGGGGCGGCCTGGCTGCCGTGGCTGCTGTGGGCACTGGAAGGGATGCTCCGCCGTCCGGGGCGAGGTCCGGCCCTCGCACTCGGCCTGGTGAGCGCGGCTCAGGTCCTGGCCGGGTCGGGCGATCTCGTCCTGATGACGGCGCTCTTGGCGCTCGGCCGTGCGCTGCTCGAGTTCGGCCGGCGGCCGGCCCGAGTCGCGCTCGTACCCGTGGCCCGTGGCCTGGCGCTGGCGGCAGCGCTGGCACTCGGCATCAGCGCCGTCCAGTGGCTCCCGACCGTGGAGCGTGCCGTCCACGGCTTCCGGGCCGCGCAGGACCTGCGCACGCGCGCCTACTGGTCGCTGCATCCGTGGTCGCTCGTGGATCTGGCTGTGCCGCGGCTCGTCTCGCAGGCCGAGCTCTCGCCCGCCGCGCGCCAGCTTCTCTTCGAGGGGCGCGAGCCCCTGCTGTCGTGCATCTACGTGGGCGTGGTGACGCTGGCGCTGGCCGGTCTCGGTCTCGCGCTGCGCGAGCCCCGCAGCGTCCCGCTCGCCGCCGGGCTCGCGGCCTTGACCGTCGCCAGCCTCGGGCGTCACACGTCGCTATACGCCTGGCTGCTCGAGGTGCCCGGCCTGAGCCTGCTCCGCTATCCCCAGAAATACCTGTTGCCGGCCTCGCTGTGTCTCGCGCTGCTGGCCGCGGCCGGAGCGACGGGGTTTCTGCGTGGCTGGAGCGAGTCCGACCGCAGGCGCGCGCGCGCCTTCGCCGGCGCGCTGCTCCTCGCGGCGTTGGCCCTGGTCGCCGTGACGTTGGCGCCCGCCTCGGAGCAGACTGGAGGGCCGTCCGCTCTCAAACTCGGGCGCAGCGCGTTGCTCCTCGCGCTCGTCGCCTTCGTCCTCTGGCGCCGCAGCGCATCGGACTCGCCGAGCCCGGCTCTCACCGCCGGGCTCCTGCTCATGGGCGCTCTCGACCTCGTGACGGTGGGGCGTGGAACGAACCCGGTGGCTCCCGCGCTCCTCTACGACCACCGGCCGCCCGTTCTCGAGCGGCTCCGTGAAACGACGGGCCGCATTCATGCGGCCGCCGAGAGCGCCGCGTGCCTCGCGCCGGGCACCGGTCCCGTGGGCTGGGAGAGATCCTGGGTGGCGGCGCTCGGCTTCCTGGACACGCTGCGCCCGCCGGCGGGAGTGCGTTGGGGCCTGCGGGGGAGCTACGACGGCGAGTTCACGGGCCTCGGTCCCCGCTGGGCGGCGCCCCTCACCGAGGCCGTGCACGCACGGCTCGGGACACCCGAGGGGTTGCGCCTGCTCCAGCTCGGCGGCGTCGAGCGCGTTCTGTTCCTGGGGCATGGCGTGCCGGCCGGGCTCGAGCGGCTCGAGACCCTGCCGACGCCGCTTTCGTGTCCGCTCCAGCTGCTGCGCGTGCCCACGCCGCTCCCGCCGGCTTTCGTCGTGAGCCGCGAGCGGCCTGAGGCGGGGGATCCGTTCGGGACACTCGTCGATCCGCTCTTCGAACCGCGAAGCGAGGCCGTGGTGGCGGGTGCCGCGAGAGCGCCCGGCGCAGTGGGCGGCCAAGGGACGGCTCGCATCGTGTCGCGCACGCCCGACACGCTCGAAGTCGACGCGCAGCTCGAGGTCCCCGGGGCTCTGGTGGTCACCGAGGCGTTCGACGAGGGGTGGCGAGCCGACGTCGACGGCCGCGCGGCGGAGGTCGTCCGCGCCAACGGCCTGTTTCGCGGGGTGCGGCTCGGCTCTGGACGCCACCGGGTCCGCTTCCGCTATCGGCCGACGGCTGCCCTGGCCGGCGCCGCCATCTCGGGTCTCGGGCTCGTCGCGGCGATAGCACTCGGCGTGGCGCAACGGCGCGGAGAGCGAGATTGAGCCGCACTCGGCCCGGCGGTAGCATCGGCTTGAATGAGCCAGAGGAAGCTCACCGCGTGAAGCGGATCCTGATCGTCGACGACGAGCAGTCGATGCGCGAGATGCTCGCGATCCTGCTCAAGAAAGACGGTCTCGACGTTCGCGCCGCGGGCAGCCGGGCCGAGGCCGCGGAGGCGCTGCGCCAGGGGCCGGTAGACGTGGTGCTGACCGACGTCAAGCTGCCGGACGGCGACGGCCTCGAGATCCTGCGCCACGTGAAGGCGGCGTCGCCCGAGACGGCGGTGGTCGTGATGACTGCGTACGGCACGGCCGAGATGGCCGTTGCGGCGCGCAAGCTCGGGGCCGAGGCGTACATCCTGAAGCCGTTCGACGTCGACGAGCTGCGGATCGTCGTCCGGGACGCGCTCGCCAACCGCCGGCTGCGCGAGGAGAACCTCCGCCTCAAGCGCGAGGTGGGCCAGGCTTTCGGCCTCGACCGGGTGATCGGCGTCTCGCAAGTGATGGCTTCGCTCTTCGAGATGGTGCGCGCGATCGCTCCCACGAGCTCGACGGTGCTGGTCACGGGCGAGAGCGGCAGCGGCAAGGAGCTGGTCGCGCGCGCGATCCACGGGCTCTCGGGACGCCCCGACGGCCCGTTCGTCAGCATCAACTGCGGGGCGCTGCCCGACACGCTGCTCGAGAGCGAGCTGTTCGGGCACGTGAAAGGCGCATTCACCGACGCGCACCAGAGCAAGAAGGGCCTGTTCGAAGCGGCCCACGGCGGCACGCTGTTCCTCGACGAGGTGGGCGAGACGTCGCTCGCGATGCAGGTGAAGCTGTTGCGCGCCCTGCAGGAGCGGCGGATTCGTCGCGTCGGCGGCACGGACGAGACCGAGGTGGACGTGCGCGTGATCGCGGCGACCAACGCGCCGCTCGAGGAGCTCGTCAAGCAGAAGCGCTTTCGCGAGGACCTCTACTACCGCCTGCAGGTGATCCCGATCCACACGCCTGCGCTGCGGGACAGGCGCGAGGACATCCCCCTGTTGGCCGAGCACTTCACCGCGCGCTTCGCCCGCCAGATGGGCAAGCGCGTCGCGAAGGTCTCGGAAGATGCGATGCGGCTGCTCCAGGCGTTCTCCTGGCCGGGCAACGTGCGCCAGCTGGAGAACGTGATCGAACGGGCCGTGGCGCTCGAGACCACCGAGGCGGTGCTCCCGGAGCGGCTGCCCGACTCCGTGCGCCGGCCGGAGCGGTCGCAGGCCCTGCCGGCCATAGGCGACGGCTTCCGGCTCGACTCCTACCTGCAGTCGGTCGAGGCGCGTCTCCTCGCCGAGGCGCTCGAGCGCTCGGCCGGCGACCGCGCCGAAGCCGCCCGCCTGCTCGGGATCTCGTCGCGGGCGCTACGCTACCTGGTCCAGAAGCACGGGCCGGGGCGACACGAATTGGCCGAGTGACAAAATTTGTCGGATCGCCCAAGGTGTGGTGGGCATTCAACTCATTGATCTAGAAGCAGATTGGTGAGAATCGGAGCCCGGCACGGGCATTGCTTCCTCCAGGGTCAGCCAGTTCGTATCGGCGAAAGGAAGGTTGATCGAATGAAGAAGCAGAAGGGCTTTACCCTGATCGAGCTGCTGATCGTCGTCGCGATCATCGGCATCATCGCCGCCATCGCGATCCCGAGCTTGCTCCGGGCGCGCGTCTCGGCGAACGAGTCCGCTACGATCGGCGACATCCGGACGGTCATCTCGGCGCAGGCGGCGTACCAGTCTGCGAACGGCGGCTGGTACACGGGCTCGCTGAGCTGCCTCAGCAACCCGTCGGCCGGCAACGGCCCGTGCATGCCGACCTACCCCGCCAACGCTCCGACGTTCCTCGATCGCTCGATCGCGCCGGTGGCGGGCCTCCCGGCTCCCAAGTCGGGCTACAACCGCCTTTTCATTCCGGGCGCAACGCCGGTCCCGATCAACACGAACGTCGCCGGCGCGAACAGCGTCGCGTCCTATGTCTACCTGGCCACCCCGGTGAGTCAGGGCCAGACGGGCGTCCGCGGCTTCGGCGGTGATGCGAGCGGCGTGCTCTGCTTCAGCCCCGACGGCACGGCGCCGAGCACGATCGGCACCGTCGGGCTGGACACCGCGCAGACCGACTGCAACGTCCTGAGCTAGTCTCGCGGTCGACGCCTTAACTGGGCCCGGGGTTTCCCCCCGGGCCCTTTCTGCTTTGCGTCGGGTCATCACCGGCTCGTCGGGGCGATCTGCTATTCTTGCCCCGCGAACGCAGCATGAGAACACCACCGCGCCTGATCTCGACCCATGCCGCAGCCTGAGGCAGGGCCTGCCGTCGGAGCGTCGCGCGAGCCGGTCCTGGTGACAAAGGGCCTCAGCAAGAGCTACCGCACGGGCCACATCATCCAGGGACGGCGGCCCGCCCTCCAGGATCTGGACCTCGAGCTCCACCGCGGCGAGATCCTCGGCTACGTCGGCCCGAACGGCTCGGGCAAGACCACCACTCTCAAGCTGCTCACCGGCCTGCTGCGGCCCGACCGGGGCGAGGCGACAATCCTCGGCGAGCCGCTCGCCTCGCGCGCCTGGCGCATGCGCGCCGGCTACCTGCCTGAGAACCCCTACCTCTACGACTACCTGACGCCTGCTGAATACCTCGACTACGTGGGACGCCTGTTCGGCCTCGCGCGCGAGAAGAGGCGGGAGCGCTCGCGGGAGCTGCTCGCGCTCGTCGGCCTCGAGCGCTCGGCCGGCTTGCCAATGCGCCGCTTCTCCAAGGGCATGCTGCAGAGAGCCGGCCTCGCCCAGGCGCTCGTCAACGACCCCGAGCTGCTGTTCCTCGACGAGCCGATGTCCGGACTCGACCCGATCGGCCGGCGCCTGGTCCGCGACCTGATCCGCGGCCTGCGCAAGGCCGGCAAGACGGTGCTGTTCTCGACGCACATCCTGGCCGACGCGGAAGCGCTCTGCGACCGGGTCGCCGTGCTGCGTGCGGGACGGCTCGTCAAGGTGGGCCCGCTCGGCGAGCTGCTGCGCCTCGACGTGACCCACATGGAGGTCCTCGCCTCGGGCGTCGCCGCCGGGACGCCCGGGCTCGAAGCCGCGGCGCGCATCGATGCGGTCGGCGACCGGTCGCGCCTCGAGATCGACGAGCACTCGCTCGGTCGCGTCGTGAACGCGATCGAGGCGGCCGGCGGGCGCGTGCTCGGCGTGCAGCCCGTGCGCCGGACGCTCGAAGACTACTTCGTCGAGGAGATGGGCGGCGCGGTCGCGGGCGGGTCGAGACGCGAGGACCGGGTGGGGGAATGGGGCGAGGGTTGAGCCGGGCGCTGGCGGTCGCCGCCAACACGTTCCGCGAGACGGTGCGCGAGCGCGTGCTCTACAACCTGGTCTTCTTCGCGATCTTGATGACGCTCGCGGGGCTTTTGCTCGGCCAGCTCTCGATTCGCCAGGACGAGAAGATCCTGAAGGACATCGGCCTCGCGGCGATGGACCTGTTCGGGGTGCTGATCGCCGTGTTCATCGGCACCGGCCTCGTGAGCAAGGAGATCGAGCGGCGCTCGCTGTATCCGCTGCTCGCCAAGCCGCTGTCGCGGAGCGAGTTCTTCCTCGGCAAGTTCGCGGGGCTCGGCTTCACGCTGCTCGTCAACCTGTCGGTGATGCTGCTGGGGCTGCTGCTCACGCTCGGCGCCACGGGCCGGCGTCCCGACGTGGGGCTGCTGACCGCCGTCTACCCGCTGTTCCTCGGCCTGCTGCTGGTGGTCGCCTTTGCCATGCTGTTCTCGACGCTCACCTCGTCGACGCTCGCGGCGGTGCTCACGGTGGGTGTGGTCGTGGTGGGGCGCTTCGCCGACGTGATCCGCGGCATGCGCGAGGTGCTGCCCGGCGTCCCACAGCAGCTCACCAAGGCACTGTTCGCCGTGGTCCCGAACTTCGCGAACTTCGACTTCAAGAGCCAGGTGGCGTATGGCGAGGCGGTCTCGGCCGGGATTCTCGCCTGGGTGACGCTCTACGCGGCGGCCTGGACGCTGATCGTGCTGGGGCTCGGCCTCGCGTCCTTCCGCTCCAGGGACTTCCAGTGAGCCGCGCGCCGGCGCTGTTGCTGCTCCTCATAGCACCCCTGGTTCCGCTGAGCCAGGAGCGGATCGACCGGCTGGCCGGCGCCTTCCGCCCGCAGGAGGAGGTGCTCTATCTCTGGTCCGGCGAGCACGTCAAGCGACTGGTGCCGGGCTTCGAGAGCCTCGCCGCCGATATCTACTGGTTGCGGACCGTCCAGTACTTCGGGGGCCAGCGGCGCTTTGCGAGCGACAAGCGGTTCGAGCTGCTGCGCCCGCTGATCGACATCACCACGGCCCTCGACCCGCGACTGGAGGTCGCCTATCGCTACGGCGCGATCTTCCTGAGCGAGCCTCCCCCGCTCGGCGCTGGCCGGCCCGAGGAAGGCGTCCTCGTGCTGGAGAAGGGCGTCGCGGCCCTGCCGGACGCGTGGCGCCTGCGGCAGGACCTCGGCTTCTTTCACTACCTGTTTCTGAACGACGCCCAGACCGCCTCCCGGATCCTGCTCGAAGCCGCCGAAGTCGAAGGCGCCGCGTTCTGGCTGCGCACCCTGGCGGCGGACCTGCTCGCCAAGGGAGGCGACCGGGAGGCCTCCCGCCGCATGTGGCGACAGATGTTCGAGCAAGCCGAGGAAGGCATCATCCGCGACAACGCGCGCTCGCGGCTCCTGATCCTCGACTCGCTCGACACGGCCGACGCGCTCGCCCGCAGCGTCCTCGAGTTCGAGCGGCGGCATGGGCGGCGTCCCGCGCGGCTCGAAGAGCTCGCAGCCGCGGGCCTGTGGCGCGGTTCGCTCGTCGACGCGGCGAACGTGCCGTTCGGCTATGATGCGACGAGGGGGCGGGTCTTGATCCAGGAGACCTCGCCGATGTGGCGGCCCGAGTGACCCGCCGGAGGCAATCGATGATGCTCGCGTTCACCCGCTCGCGCACCTTGCTTGTCGCGGCCGTTCTCGCGCAGGTCGCGGTGCAGGCCGCAGCCCAGACGGCCACGCCCCCGATGACGCCCGCCAAGGGCGACGTGGTCCCGGCCTTCGAGACGCTCGGGATCGACGGCAAGCCCGCGAAGGTCGAATTCCTGAGGGGCACCAAGACGGTGCTGCTGTTCTTCCTGAGCGGCTGCCCGACCTGCCACAAGATGATCCCCGAGTGGAACCGAGCCTACGAGCGGCGCGCGAAGAGCCTGAAGGTCATCGGCGTCATCATGGACCAGGAGCCGCCGGGCTTCTGGGGCACGATGCCGATCGCGTTTCCGGTGCTGCGCTCGCCGGGGCGCACGTTCTTGACCAGCCTCAACGTCAACCGCGCCCCGCTCACGCTGCGTGTCGGGTCCGGCGGGCAGGTCGATGACCTGGCGCTGGGCCTCGTCGATCCGATCCGGCTCGGCGAGCTGTTCGCCCCGTGAGTGTTCTGGGGGGGCCCGCGCCGCGCCCCCCAAAACCCGCGCAGGCGCATCAGTGCGGGCCCGAGGACCGGTGCCAGACGAGGATCGCGCGCAGGGCGGTCAGCGGGGCGAGCGGGGCGGCCCAGCGGTCGAGCGCCAGCAGCGGGCCCACGAGCGGCCTTGGCAGCAACGAGGCGGGCCGGAAGCCCAGGCCCAGCAGGTAGGCGAACGCGTTGAGCCGGGTCACGCGCGGTGGCTCGAGGCCCAGCCGTCGCCATCCGGCCTCTGGCGCGTCCCGCACGATCCTCCAGGGCAGGGCGGCGTCACCGTCGAAGCTGGCCTTGTCCGGCCCGGGGAACGGGCGCCACGGATCCACCCCGAGCCGGCATTCCTCCTCGTGGAGGAAGCGGTAGATCGGCCACGACAGCGGGCTGATCCACGGCTCGATCAGGGCCAGTCGTCCTCCGGGGAGTAGGACGCGCGCCACCTCGCGGAAGAAGGCCGCGGGATCCGGCAGGTGATGCAGCACGTCCAGGCCCAGGACGGCCTCCGCGCACCCGCTGCGCAGCGGCAGGCGCCCCGCGTCGGCCGCGACGTCGTTCCAGGGAACTGGCTCCAGGTCGGTGGCGAGCCAGCGCAGGTCGGGCCGGCGCTCGTGGACGAAGGGCCGCAGCGTTCCAGGCCCCGCCCCCACTTCGACGGCGCGCGCGCCGTGCACCGCATTCGCGAGGAGTGCCTCGAACCACGGGGTGTAGACGCGCGCGAGCAGCGGCTTCGTCGCCCAGAGGCGCCGGTGCTCCTCGAGCCGGGCTCGGCTCAAGCCCGGCGGGCCCGCATCAACATCGAGCCGGCGATCTCGCGCACGAGCGGGATCCGCTCGAGGGCGCGGGACGCCGCGAGGCCGCGCTCGACCCAGCCTGCCGGGATCCCGGGATGCAGGAAATCGAAGGGCTCGACTGCGACGTCGACGAAGCCGGCCCGCTCGAGCGCGCGGCGCGCGCGGAACCGGGAGAAGGCCATCTCGTCCGGCGAGACCCCGAAGCGCTCCTTCAAGGGGCCGAAGTGGAACATCAGCAGCACCTGGGGGTTCAGGATGTTCGGCTCGGCGAACACCACGTGTCCGCCCGGGCGCAGCACGCGGTGGGCCTCGGCGAGCGCGGCGTCGAGGTTCAGGTGGTGCAGGATCGAAGAGCCGTAGACGGCGTCGAAGTGGCCGTCGGGATAGGGCGTGGCCTCGGCGTTGCCGCGATCGAGGACCACGTTGGAGAGCCGCTCGACGCGGGCGCGCGCCTTCTCGAGCAGGTCCTCCGAGAGGTCCAGGCCGTGCAGCGCGGCCCCCGAGCGCGCGACGCGCTCGAGGAAGACGCCCGTCCCGCAGCCGAGCTCGAGTGCGCGGCGCCCCGGGGCGAGCCTGCCGTGCTCGACGAACAGCTCGGCCCGCCGGTCGGCGCGGCGCCGTCCCGCCGGGCTGTCCCAGAACCAGACCATCTCGGCGTTCGCGACGATCTTGCGGCCGTGCGCGATCTCGCGGGCCAGGCGATCCTCGCCCGAGCGCCCGGCCGGGGCTGGCTGACCGCTCACCCTTCCACTCCCTCTCGGCGTCGTGTCACGAGTCTCCTCACAGAAGCTTCAGCTTGCGGGCCGCGAACGCGCTCATCCGCAGCAGCAGCCAGCCGTGGCTGAAGCGCGAGATGTTGGTTTCGCCGTATTGGCGCTCATGGTAGCGCACCGCCAGGTCCACGATGCGCAGGTTGAGCCGCGCCGCCCCGAACAGCAGGTCGAAGTCGCCGAAGGGGTCGAACTCGCCGAAGTACGAGCGGTTCGCCGCGATGCGCTCGTAGTCCTCGCGCCAGAGTGCCTTCGTGCCGCACAGCGTGTCGCGCACCTGCTGGCCGAGCAGCCAGGAGAAGAGGAACGCAAAGAACTTGTTGGCGAGCAGGTTCAGGAAGCGCATGGCGCGCCCTTCCATCGGATAGACGAGGCGCGAGCCGTTCACCATCTCGCACTTGCCGCGTGCGAGCGCCGTCACGAACTTGGCCACGTCGGCGGGTGCCACACCCATGTCCGAGTCCAGGATCAGCAGCACGTCGCCCTTCGCCTGTGCGAAGCCGAAGCGCACTGCGTCGCCCTTGCCCTTGCCCGGCTGGCGGAAGAAGCGCAGCGGCAACTCCTTGTGCTCGGCCACGGCGCGCTCGATCACGGCCGCGGTGTCGTCGGTCGAGTGGCCCTCGACGAACAGGAACTCGGAGCCCGCGGGCAGCTTCGGCAGGCTCTCGACGAGGGGAGCGATGTGGCCCGCCTCGTTGCGGCAGGGGATCACGACGCTGACCGTCGGCTCGGCCTTGCGCGAGGCCGCGCTTCGCACGGGGGCCGGGCGGGCGATGATGCCGAACATCAGCGAGAACGCGTCGACGAGCGGCAGCCGGCCGAGGTAGCGATTGGCGAGGTCGGCCACGAGCGGGATCCCCACCGGGCACACGACGTGGGCGTCGTCGCGCACGATCTCGAAGTCCGCGAGCGCGAGCATGGCCTTGATCTCCTCGGGCGGGAGCCAGGCCTCGGGCGGCTGCCGGTACTTCATGCCCAGGAGCTCCGAGAGCCGCAAGAGCGGCTGCCACAGGCGGCTGTAGCTGTAGATCAGCACGCGCGTGCGCGGATGGCTCACCGCGTGGAGCGCCTCGAGCGTCGCCTGGACGTCGCTCAGGTGCGTGACGAGGTTGACGAGCAGGATCGTGTCGAAGGGGCCGCCCGCGCGCGCGAGCACCTCGGGGTCCGAGGCGTCGCCCTCCACGAAGCTCAAGCGCTCGCCCCCGTAGCTCTCGCGGGCCGCCCGGATCGCGGGCGAGGACACGTCGATTCCCACCCCCCGCGCGGGCTCGAGCGCCGCCAGCAGGTGGCCCGCGCCGCAGCCGAGATCCAGCACCCGCTCGCCGGGAGGCACGCGCACGCGCAGGATCCGCGTCAGGCACTCGTAGTAGTAGCTGTGGCTGCGGCGCGAGCGCTCGATCCCTTCGTGGTGGCTTTCGTAGAAGCCACGCACTTCTGCCAGGATCGGGTCCGCGGGACGCGTCGTTGGCTCGCTCATTGGTAGAACCTCGGCCAAGATGCACCCCGGAACATGAGCAGGATAGTAGCAGGACACGCGGTCCGCCCACGACTGGAGCGGCCGGACGTTCGGTCCTGTTACGTCCTGCTATCGTGGTACAGGTGTCCTGATGTCGAAGGCTCACCCTGACCCCGCTCTGACCCCGCAGGAGTTCGTGTTCGCCCCCTACGACGGCGCGAGGCTTCCGTGCCCGGGCCGCGGCCGCGTCGAGTACCACGAGCAGGCCTCGGGGCTGCGGCTGCGCGTCACAGCGGCCGGTGCGCGCTCCTGGGTCGTGTCGTACTGGTCGCCCGTGGCGAAGGTGCAGCGCCGGTTGAAGCTCGGCTACCCCTCGAAGCTCGAGCTGGCGAAGGCGAGGAAGCTGGCGCACGCCGCCTTGACGGCCGTCGGTCAGGGCCGCGACCCGTACCTCGAGCGCCAGGGCGAGCGCGAGCTCCAGGCCCGCCTCGAGCGCGCGGAGGAGCGGAAGCGACGAGCCGCGGCACGGGCCCGTCGCTCCGTCACGTTCGGCGACGTGTGCCGCGCCTACGTCCAGTGGCGCAGCACGACGCCGGGCGGTCGCTTCAAGCGCCCCGCAAGCCAGCGCACCCTCGAGTTCTGGTCGTCGGTGCTGAAGCTCTACATCCTGCCGCTCGTCGGCGACACGCCGCCCGAGGACCTGAAGACCGACGACTTCGTGCGCGTGCTGCAGGGCGCCGTCGATCGCGGCGGGCCGAGCATGGGGCCCCGGACCCGCGAGCTGCTGTCCGCGACCTGGCGGTGGATGGAGTCGAGGACCCGCATCCTCGGGGTGAGGCTCCCGGC
>DATEUE010000140.1:0-19561 GCA_035283305.1 Vicinamibacteria bacterium
GCGCCGGCCAGCCGCTGGGCGCCGAGACGATGAGCGCGATCGTGCGCGATCTGTTCCGCACCACGCACCCGACGCTCTGCCCGCACGGCCGCCCGACGGTGGTGCGGGTGCCGCGCGAGGAGCTCAGCCGCTGGTTCGGGCGGACGGGATGGCGGCGGCAGTGAGGGCCGCCTGGCCGCAATGAGCGGGTGCGTAGGCGTGGAAGGCGTCTATCAGCCGGCACGTGTAGGGCCCCGGCCGGCCGTCGCCGATCGGCGAGTCGTCCACCTGCCGCACCGGCACCACCTCGCGCGTCGTGCTCGTCATGAACGCCTCGTCGGCGGCGAGCAGGGTGTCGAGGTGCAGCGGCTTCTCGTGGCAGGGCAGGCCGAGGCCGGCGAGCAGCTGGATCACGACCGCGCGCGTGATCCCCGGCAGGATGCCCGCGGAGAGCGGGGGAGTCAGGAAGGCCCCCTCCACCACGATGAACAGGTTGGTGCTCGCGCCCTCGGCCAGGTAGCCCTCGTGGTTGAGCAGCAGCGGCTCGTCGCACCCGCGCGCCTGTGCCTCGCGCACCGCGAGGATGTTGTTGAGCAGGTTGCTCGACTTGATCGCCGGGTCGAGTGCGCGCGGGTGGTTGCGCCTGACGCCGACCGCCGCGACGCGGATGCCCTCCTCGTAGTGGCGGGCCGGAGGCGACACGAGCGGCTTCTGGATCATCACGACGGTCGGACCCGTGATGCGCGTGAAGTCGTACGAGCAGTCCCCGACCCCGCGCGAGACGATGATGCGCACGTAGGACTCGCCGCTTCCCGCGCGGGCGAGCAGGGCGTCGACCTGGCCCAGCAGCTCGGCGTCCGTGCCGGGCACCTCGATGCCGAGGCGGGCGGCCGAGGCGCGCAGCCTGCGCAAGTGCCGGCCCGGCTCGAAGACGAGCCCGGCGTACGTGCGCATCACCTCGTAGACGCTGTCGCCGAAGGCGAAGCCGTTGTCGAGCACCGAGACGCGTGCCTCTTCGGCGGGCACGACGGTTCCGTTCACGGAGGCGAAGTTCATATGGATGGAGCTCCCGGGCGAGGAACGAGCGACGACCGAGCGAGGCTAGCACCCGCGCTCGCGCGGCGTCAACGCGGTGAGGGCGCATGAACGCGCTGCGCGCCGCCGTGCTCGGAGTGCTGCAGGGCGCGGGCGAGTTCCTGCCGATCAGCAGCTCGGGCCATCTGATCGTTCTGCCGTTCCTGATGGGCTGGCCGGACAGCGGCCTGGCTTTCGACGTGGCGCTCCACCTCGGCACGCTCGCGGCGGTCGCGTTCGCCTTCTGGCGCGACTGGCTGCGGCTGCTGAAGGGCGGCCTGCGCGGCCTCGTCTCGGGCCGTCCGCTCGCCGACCCGGACGCGCGGCTGCTGCTGTACCTGGCGCTCGCCAGCGTGCCGGGGGCCGTCGCCGGGCTGCTGCTCGACGAGTGGGCCGAGACCGTGTTCCGCTCGCCCGCGCTCGTCTCGCTGATGATGGCGCTGATGGGCGCCGTGCTGTGGCTGGCCGACCGCCGCGCCGGATCGGTGGCCGAAGGCGAGGTCGTCTCCCTGCGCGACGCGCTGCTCATCGGCTGCTCCCAGGCGCTCGCGATCGTCCCCGGCACCTCGCGCTCCGGCGCGACGATCAGCATGGCTCTCTTCCTCGGCCACAAGCGCGAGGCTGCCGCCCGTTTCAGCTTCCTGCTGGCGCTCCCGATCACCGCCGGCGCCGCGCTCGTCAAGGTGCCCGACCTGGTGACGAGCGGTGCCGAGCTGACTCCGGTGCTGGTCGGCATGCTGACGGCGGCAGTCTCGGGGCTCCTCGCGATCCGCTTCCTGCTGCTCTACGTGCGGACCCGCAGCTACGCCCCGTTCGTGTGGTACCGCTTCGCCTTCGCGCTCGTGGTCCTGGGCGTGCTGTTTCTCCGGTAAGCACAAAGTGGGTTAGATTCCTGGTGTGATTCCGGTTCTTTCCGCCGACGAGATGCGGCGGGCCGATCGGCACACGATCGAGCACGTCGGGCTTCCGGGGACGGTCCTGATGGAGAACGCGGGCGCGGCCGTGGCCGGGCTCGTCGCCGCGCGCTTCCCAGGGGCGCGCGACGTGGTGGTGCTCTGCGGCCGCGGGATGAACGGGGGTGACGGCTTCGTCGTCACCCGGCGCCTGGCGGCGATCGCGGAGGCGTTCCTGCTCGGGCGCCGCGACGACGTCGCGGGCGACGCGCGCACCCACCTCGTCGCCTGCGAGCGCTCCGCCGGGCGGGTGAGCGAGGTGCCCGACGAGGAGGCGTGGCGCAGTGCGGCGCAGCGGGTCGAAGCGGCGGACGTGGTGGTCGACGCGGTGCTCGGGACGGGCCTGCGGGCGGCGCCTTCTGGCCTCGCGGCGCTCGCGATCGCCGCAATCCGCGCACGTCACGACGCGGGTCGTCCCGTGGTGGCAGTCGACCTGCCGTCGGGGATCCCGGCCGACGCGGGAGCGGCCGACTGGCCGGTGGCGCGCGCCAGCTGGACCGTGACGTTCGGGGCGCCCAAGTGGGGCCACGTGCTGCCACCGTGGTGCGACGAGATCGGCGAGCTGGTGATCGCCGACATCGGCATCTGCAAGGCGAGCATCGCCTCTGTCGCGCCCACGCTGTTCCTGATCGAGGACAAGGACGCGGCCGAGGCATTCCCGCGGCGAGGCCGGGGCGCGCACAAGGGCGAGTTCGGGCACGTGCTGGTGGTGGCGGGCTCTGTCGGCAAGACGGGTGCTGCGGTGCTGGCCGCCGTCGGGGCGCTCCGCTCCGGCGCGGGGCTGGTCAGCGTCGCGACGCCCGCGCCGTGCCTGCCGCTCGTGGCAGCCGCGCGAGCCGAGCTGATGACCGAGCCGCTGGCGGTGACCGGGAGCGGAGGCCTCGACCCGGAAGGGCTCAAGCACCTGCTCGCGCTCGCGGCCGGGCGCGACTCCGTGGTGCTCGGGCCGGGCCTCGGACAGGACCCCGCGACGCGCGAGCTGGTGCGGGCCTTCGTGCGTGCGTGCCCGGTACCGCTCGTGGTCGACGCGGACGGCCTCAATGCCCTGGCGCCGCTCGTCGCGGAGGCCGAAACGGGCCTGCGGCGCGAGGCGCCCACGATCCTCACGCCGCACCCGGGCGAGATGGCACGGCTTCTCGGACGCCCGACCGCCGACGTCCAGCGGGACCGGCCGGGAGCGGCCGCCGGGCTCGCGGGTCGGACGGGAGCGATCGTGGTACTGAAGGGCGAGCGCACGCTGGTGGCCGAGCCGAACGGCCGCGCCGCGGTCGTGCCCTGGGGCAACCCGGGCATGGCGACCGGCGGCACGGGCGACGTGCTGGCCGGCGTCGCCGGGTCGCTGGTGTCGCGCCACGGCGCGCTGCTCGCGGCCACCGCCGCGGCGTTCGTGCACGGGCGCGCTGGCGACGTCGCGGCCGGGCGCTGCGGCGAGGAGGGCATGACGGCAGGCGACCTGGCCGAGGCGCTGCCCGTGGCGATCGAGCGCATCCGCCGGGGGGGTGGCTCATCCGCGAGCTCGTGAGCCACGGCGAGGCCGAGACCGCCGAGGTGGCCCGCGAGATCGCGGCGGGCTTTCGCGGGGGAGAGGTGGTGCTGCTGACGGGCGAGCTCGGTGCCGGCAAGACCGCGTTCGTTCGCGGCCTCGCGCGCGGTCTCCAAGCCGATCCCGACGAGGTGGCGAGCCCGACCTTCGTGCTGCTGACGTCGTACCCGGGACGGCTGACGCTCCACCACGCGGACCTCTACCGGCTGCGCGGCGACGGCGACGAGCGCGAGCTGGGGCTCGAGGAGCTCCCCGGGCCGAAGGGAGTGCTCGCCGTCGAGTGGGCCGAGCGGCTCCGCGACCTGCCCTGGCGGGCGGCCGTGCGCGTGAGCCTCAGCCACGCCGGAGACGACGAGCGTCTGATCCGCATCGAGGAGGCCGCGTGAGGCGCGCGGGCCTGGCGCTCGCGGCGGCGTTGCTTCTGGCCTGCCCGCAACCGGGCACGCGCCAGCCCTCGCCCGCCCCCAAGCCGCGCCTCAGCGTGGCCGGGAATCGGCTGAACGTGCTGCTCGTCACGATCGACACCCTGCGCGCGGACCACCTGGGCGTCTACGGCTACCGGCGCGCGACGAGCCCGAGCATCGACGCGCTCGGCCGGCGCGGGGTCGTGTTCGAGCAGGCCTACACCTACTGGCCGAAGACGCGCGGCAGCTTCGTGGCGATGCTGACCGGGCGCCTCGCGGCGCAGAGCGGCTACGGCAAGACGCACCCGCTGCTCGTCGACTTCAACCCCACGCTCGCGAGCGTGCTGCAGGAGGCCGGCTACGACACGGTCGGCGTGGTCGACAACCCCAACGTGGCGTCCTCGCTCGGGTACGCGAAGGGCTTCGCGCGCTACCGCGAGACCTGGGAGGAGCCGGCGCTCGCCACCGAGATGGACCGCACGCGCGCCATCACGGCCGACGCGGTCAGCTACCTCGCCGCCGCGAGCCCCGAGCGGCCGTTCCTGCTCTGGCTCCACTACGTCAACCCGCACGCGCCCTACGAGCCGCCGCCGCCCCACGACACGGCCTTCCTCGACGCCGGCGCAGCGCGCGGACCGGTACTTTCGCCCGTGGCGGGATTCCACGGCGGCGTCCCGCGCCAGTGGGAGCGGGCCGGGCGCAGGCTCGGCTGGTACGTGGCGCAGTACGACGGCGAGATCGCGGCCGTCGACGCCGAGGTCGGTCGCGTGCTGCAGGCGCTCGACGCGTCGGCGGTGCGGGAGCGTACGCTGGTGCTGCTGAGCTCCGACCACGGCGAGAGCCTGGGCGAGCACGACTACTTCTTCGACCACGGCGAGAACCTGTTCGACCCGTCGATGCGGGTGCCCCTGCTGCTCGCGGGCCCCGGGATCGCGGCCGGCCGTCGCTCCCAGGTGCTCGCGACGACGCTCGACTTCGTCCCGACCCTGCTGGATGCGCTCAAGGTCTCGTATCCCCCGGACCTCGCGGGTGTGAGCCTGCTGGGGGCGGCGCGCGACGAGCCGGTGGCCGGTCGCGCGCGTCTGCCGGGGCAGAACGACCGCAACCTGCTCGGCGCCTGGGGCACGCGCTTCAAGATCGTGGCGACGCCGGCCGAGGGCGGAACGCGCTATGCGCTCTTCGACCGGACGACGGACCCCGGCGAGACGCGCGACGCCTCGGGCACACTCGCGGAGGCCATGCGACAAGAGCGGCGCGAGCTGGAGCTGTTCCGTGAGAGGATCGACGCACAGCTCGTCCGCACCCGGCGCCTGCTCGAGGGGCGCTCGGGGGAAGAGCGGCTGAGCGCCGTGGCGTGCGAGAACCTCAAGGCGATGGGCTACGTGCAGCAGGGCTGCGAATAGGGACGAGGCTTGGGGGGAGCGTGGGGCCGGGGGCCGCTGTAGCCGACCTGTCGCGCGCGCTGGTGGCGGACGAGATCGCCCGCGTGCGCAACGAGCGCTGGTCCGGGGTGCTTGCCCTGAGCCAGGGCGAGGTGTCGAAGGGCCTCTACTTCCTCGAGGGCGAGATCGTCTTCGCCGCCTCGACGGTCGAGGAAGACCGGCTCGGGGCGTGCCTGTTCCGCGCGGGCCGGCTCTCGGAGTCTCAGTTCCGGACGGCGATGCGCGAGGTCGAGGCGTCCGGCTACCCGCTCGGCTACGTCCTCGTCGAGTCGCGGATCCTGACTCCCCAGGAGCTGTCGGGCGCGCTCGCGGCGCAGGTCGAGAGGATCGTGCTCTCGGTGCTGCGCTGGACGAGCGGCACCTTGCGGCGCGAGCGGATGGACCGGCCGATCCCGGCGGACCAGGCGCTCGACCTCAGCACCAACCGGCTGCTGCTGCTGGGCATGCGCCTGTTCCCCGACGCGGAGCGGCTCGAGCGGGCGCTCGGCGACACCGCTCGCCGGCTGCGGCGCGTCTCGCCGGCCCCCTTCGACTACGAGCAGGTCGAGAGCTCGCCCGCCGAGCGCGCGGCGCTCGCGCTGTGCGCGCGCGGCGCCTCGATCGGCGACCTTCTGTCCTTGCCGCACTCCCGGCCGCAGCTCGTGCGGGCCGTCCACGCGCTGCTGTGGGGTGGGCTGATCGAGGATGCGCCCATACCCCGGCCGGCGGCGGCGCCCGCCCCGTCGCCCCGGGCTCCGGAGCCCGCCTGGGCAGCGCCCGAACCCGAGGCGGAGACGGAGTCCGAAGGCCCGCGCGGGCCCGAGGAGGCGGAGAAGGTGGCCCGCGGCTTCCTCGATCGGGGCCATCGCGAGCGCGCGGTGACGATCCTGCGCGAGGCGGTCGCCGAGCACCCCGCGGCGCGCGGGCCGCGGCGGCTGCTGGCTCTCACGCTCGGGCGTGAGGCCGGCTTCCAGAAGGACGTCGAGCGGCTCTTCGTCGAGCTGTTGGAAGGCGAGCCTTCCGACACGGAGCTGCGCTACGCGCTCGCGTCCTACTACCGCAAGGGAGGCTTGGCGGGGCGGGCCATCATCCAGCTACGCCTCGTGCTCTCCGCCGATTCCGGCCACGCCGCGGCCTGGCGCGATCTCGGGGAGCTCGAGGCCGGGCCGACCCGCCGAGGACGCTGAGCAGCCGTCGCTGCCGTCAGCGCGGCGGCGAGTCGAGCGCGGTCGTCGCCACGCCGAGCGCTTGGACCGCGTCGAGGTCCGCGCCCTCGCTTTTCGTGCCGCCGGGGCAGGGGAAGAGCTCGCCGTCCTCGACTCGCACGTAGCGGGCCTGCGTCACGCCGGCCGTCGCCAGGTCGAAGTCGCAGTAGCCCTTCACGGCGTCCACGCGATTGCCGCAGGCCTTGCGGGCCTCGAGCAGGGTGAACGGGCCGTCGGGCGAGGGCGAGACGTAGACCGAGACGGGCTCGCCCGAGACCGCCTGGAACACCCGCAGGTCGTCTCCGGGGCGGTCGACGAGGCATCCCCCGAGGTCCAGCGTCACCCGGCCGCCGAACCCGAGGCTGATGAAGCCGGTGTAGGACACCGGGCCGAAGCCAGCCGCGTCGGGAGGGCCGAGCGCCGTCTGCGGGTCGTTGAAGATGTCCTGCTCCAGCGAGCAGCGGGGGACCCACCAGTCGGAGACCGCTCGGGCGTAGGTGGACGGTGTCCCGACGCAGGTGTTGGGTGGCGAGGGAGATGGCGACGGACTGGTCGGCCCGCACGCCACCGCGAGCAGGAACGGAACGGGCCGCAGCCAGGCCCGTCGCTTCACCGGGCGTCGGTCCGGCCGCACGCACGGAACGCCGCGTTGCCCGTCTCGCCGGCGAGGAAGGCGAGGAACGCGCGGATCGCGTCCTTGCGCGGGCTCGCACGCACGCCGAGCGCACGAGCCGTGAGCGGCGGCACGTCGAGGCGCGTCGCCGGAAGCGAGCCCGCGAGGCTCAGCGGCACGACGGCGGCCTCGCCGGGCTCGAGCCGCAGCGGCGCGAGCGGCTCGCGCAGCCGCGTCACGCGGGCCGGGTCGAGTCCCTGGCGGGCGAGGCTGCGCGACGCCTCGTGTCCGACGACGCCGCCCATCACGCGCACGCGCGTCTGCGTCTGCCCGAGGGACTGTGCGCTCACCTCTCCGGCTCCGCTCGCGCCGACGAGCACCCAGGGGATTGTGGCCACGTCCACGTCGAGGTCCGGGTGCGTCGCGCCGCCTTCGATGATGCGGTTGAGCTCGGCGTCCGCGGCGACCACGACGTCGGCGCCGTCGGTCGAGGCAGCGTCGAAGAGCGCCGCCGTCTCGACGGCGAGCGTGTTCCCGGTCGCACGCTCGTAGACGGCCGCCGCGGCGGCGACGCAGGGCGCCACCGCCGGGCTCGCCTTCACGCGCAGCCGCGTGGAGGCGGGGCCGGCCGCGGCGGCCAGGAGCGCCAGACCCAGGAGCAGACGACTCATCGCATCACCTCAAGCGGGCTCGAGCGACCACTCATGACCCGTGGTCGCGAACCCGCAGTTGCCCTTGCCGTTGTCGATCGGTGTGCCCGTGGGATCGCCCGCGAGGCCCAGCTCCACCTCACCGAAAGCGGTGCCGCTGGCTCGGGCACGGCCGATCGAAGACGTCGTCGCCACCCCGTCGGTCATCACCTGCATCCAAACCCGGTAGATGCCTTCGGTGTCGAGGCCGAAGTACTGGGTGTGGGCTCCGAAGGCGCCGTGCAAGCGGTTGCCCTGGCGCAGCAGCACGAAGCGACCGTTGTTGGGAACCTCGGAGGGCGACGCGGACTGCCCCGACACCTCCGACCCGGCGCTGACCCGCACCTCGACGACGTCCATCACCACGCTCACCGGGCCGACCTGCATGCCTGGCGGACAGCTGGGGCTCACCCTGAGGACGAACCGGTAGCGGCCCGCGAAAGCCGGGACCGACTGGGCGTCGGTCATGCCAGGCAGCGAGAGCCACAGCGCCACCGCGACGGCGACGGTGCGCCTGATCCGAGAAGCTGCAGCCATGGACCACGGGTAGCGGCGGAACCGGAGCGCCACGCTACTTGAGCCCCTGGCAGCGGGCGCACACGTCGAGCAGGCGCCCTTCACCCATGTCGCGCAGGCGGTTGGCCCGCGTCTCGCCCTTCCAGACGGCCTCGACCGAGCTCGCGAACACGTTCGCGGTCTTGGTGCGGCCCTCGTAGTCGGTGCAGCAGCTCACGACGTCGCCGTTCCACAGGATCACGAACTGGTCGTGCGGCGCCGGACAATAGGTGTCGACCACCCCTTCCACCTTGTGCCCGCCGATCACGTTGCCCCAGGTGTGGCAGCGCTTCCAGACGAGGTGCACGCCGTCCAGCAGCTCGTAGCGGCTGCCGTTCTCGTCCTTGTCCAGCAGGTGCGCCTCGCGGATCTTCTCGAGGTCGTGCTCGCGCGGCCTTTGCCCGTAGCGGGCCTCGAGCGTTCGGCAGAAACCGATCCAGTCGCGGATGAAGGCGAGCGCCTGCTCGTCCTCGCTGACGATCGTGTAGCCGTCCGCGTACTTGGTGTTCATGATGTCGATCTCGATGTTCGTGCGCGCGCCCAGCGCGATCTTGCGCTCGAGTGCCATGCGCACCTTGTCGCGGTACTCGTCGAAGACGAGCTTTGGGGCCTTCCTGGTCTTGAACGTCTCGGGGTCCGGCGTCTGGTACGAGAGGATCAGGTTGGTGAGGCCCGCCCGGTAGAGCGCGTCCACGCGCTCCGCGGTGATGAGCCCGCAGTTCGTGTTGAGCTCCACCGGGACGCCGTGCGCCTCGGCGTAGGCCACGATCTCCGGCAGCTCGGGGTGGAGCATCGGCTCGCCCATCTGATGCAGCTTCACCGGGAAGAGCGGTCCGAGCCAGGAGCGCTTCTCCGCGATCTCGTCCACCAGCCGGAACACGCGCTCCTTCTTCATGAAGCCGCGCCTGCGGTCCATGATCTCGTCGGGGCACCAGGTGCACTTGAAGTTGCAGGCGTTCGTGATCTCCACGAACAGGTAGTTGATCGGGTAGAAGCGGCCGGGAAGCTTCCGCAGCTCAGGTACCGGCGCGGTGGCCGGGAAGCTCGCGAGGTCGGCGGGTGGCGTGAGGCTGACGCTCACGCGGTGGAGCAGCAGCTCGCGCCGGAACTCGAAGCGGAACGAGGCACCGAGATTCTGCGTGCGCGCGGGATCGAGATCGGGGAGATGGAAGACGGCGCGCCTCCAGCGCTCGAGCCCCACCGCGTCCGGCTGCCAGCGCTGCTCCGCGGGCTTGTAGAGCACCTGCTCGGTCGCGCCCCGGTCGGTCGAGGCGTACTGGAGGCGGAACTCCCCGTACTGGGCGCCCCAGTACTCGACCTCGACGTGGACGCCGCTGCCGGCGCGATGCCTGAAGCCCTCGGGCAGCAGCGCGTAGAGGTAGTAGGCGGACTCGGTCGGCCGCAGGCCGCTGCGTCCGCCCGCGCTCGTGGTCTCCCAGGTGCCGTCGTAGCCGCTCGGGATCTCGAAGTCACCCTCGGGGCCCCGTGCTCCGACCACGACCTCGAGCCGGTCGGGCCCGCCGAGGAGGCGGGCGAGGCCGTTGCCGAGCCGGGCGAGCGCCGTGCTCACTTCGCGTCCCCCTTCGGGTCGGTCTTCGCGTCGCCGAAGCGCACCGTCGAGGCGATGTAGTCGGCCCAGCGCGAGGCGCGCTGGAACACGTCCTCGCGGGCCTCGAAGCTCAGCGAGCAGCCGCGGCCGGCCTCGGCGAAGTAGTAGCGCTTGACGTACGACATCGCCACCGGCGTCTCGACGCGCATCACGTCGACGTAGCCGCCCTTGAAGGCGGCGTGGCTCACCACCTGGAAGTTCTCGCCCAGCCTCGCGCGCGTCGACAAGTAGTACGGCTCGAGCCCGCCCCCCTCGGCGACCTTCTCGAGCGTGACCGAGAGCGAGGCGTGTACCGTGCCGCCGCGGCCCTTGTCCGCGGCGAGAGGGGGGCTCACGTACTGCGCGAGCAGCGTTCCCCCGCCCGAGAAGGCCCGGGTCTCGCGCCAGGACTCGGGGATCCCGAGCGAGGCCTTCTGCTCCTTCCACTCACGGCGCGGGTAGCGCTCGGGCCGCTCGAACGTGAAGCTCGACCAGACCTCCTCGAGCGCCGCCGCCTGGCTCTCGACCGCGGCGGCGTCGCCCTGCAGGTAGAGGCCCACCAGCTTGTCGCGCAAGCTGAACAGCAGCAGCCGGTAGCGAGTGGCGCCGTCGGTGGCCGCGAAGGTCCACGACTTCCCGGCGACGCCCTGGCGCTCCTCGGCGTGCGTGGTCGGTGCCGCGTGCCCCGCGAGGTATCTCTCGGCGTACTCGTCGAGAGTGCCCGCGGCCGGCCCCGAGAGCAGCGTCACGGAGACGGGCGAGCGGTTCTGCGGGCCCGCGGGCGGCGCCAGGAAGTAGCGGTACCAGACGCCCTCCTGCTCGGCCTGGTCGGTGCGCCAGCTGGCGGGGTGCCGCAGCGACACGCCGTGGTCTCCGTTGAAGTAGGTGACGAACAGCTCGCGCGAGCCCGTGCAGGCTTGCGCCACGAGCACGGCGAGCGTCACGAGCGCGAGGGCCCCGGCGCTACTCCAGCCGGTAGTTCGGCGCTTCCTTGGTGATGATGACATCATGAACGTGGCTTTCCTTGAGCCCGGCGGAGGAGATTTTCACGAACTGGGCGCGTGTCTGCAGCTCGGCGATGCTCGCGGCGCCGCAGTAGCCCATCCCCGAGCGCAGGCCCCCGACGAGCTGCTGCACCATCGCCGAGATCGACCCCTTGTAGGGCACCATGCCCTCGATGCCCTCGGGGACCAGCTTGTCGCTCGCGGCCTCCGGCTCCTGAAAATAGCGGTCGCGCGAGCCGGCCTTCATCGCGCCGATCGAGCCCATGCCGCGGTAGGACTTGAACGAGCGGCCCTGGCGCAGGATCAGCTCGCCCGGGCTCTCGTCGGTGCCCGCGAACAGCGAGCCGATCATGACCGAGGCGGCGCCCGCGGCCATCGCCTTGGTCACGTCGCCCGAGAACTTGATGCCCCCGTCCGCGATGATCGGCGTGTCGCTGGCGACTGCCGCGCGCGCCGCCTCGGCGATCGCGGTGATCTGTGGCATGCCCGCGCCGGAGACGACACGCGTGGTGCAGATCGAGCCGGGTCCCATGCCCACCTTGACGGCACTCACGCCCGCCGCGATCAGATCGGCGGCGCCTTCGTAGGTGCCTACGTTGCCGGCGACGAGCTCGAGCTCCGGGTGGGCGAGGCGGACCTTCTCGACCGTCTCGCGCACGCCCTGGCTGTGCCCGTGGGCCGTATCGACCACGACGACGTCCACCTTGGCCTCGACCAGTGCCGCCACCCGCTCGAGCGTGTCGCCGGCCACCCCGACGGCGGCGCCGACCCGCAGCCTGCCGAGCGAGTCCTTGCAGGCGTTCGGGTACTTGATCTGCTTCTGGATGTCCTTGACCGTGATCAGGCCCTTCAGGTTGAAGTCGCGGTCCACCACCAGCAGCTTCTCGACCTTGTGCTTGTGCAGGATCTCCTTCGCCTCTTCGAGTGTCGTGCCCACGGCGACCGTGATCAGGTGGTCCTTGGTCATGAGCTCGGACACCTTGAGCGAGGTGCGGGTCTCGAAGCGCAGGTCGCGGTTGGTCAGGATCCCGACGAGCTTCGGTCCGACCGTCACCGGCACGCCGCTGATACGGTACTTCGCCATGAGCGCGAGCGCCTCGGCGACCGGGGCATCGGGAGCGACGGTGACGGGGTCGACGATCATGCCCGACTCGGAACGCTTCACCTTGTCGACCTCGGCCGCCTGGGCCTCGATCGTCATGTTCTTGTGGATGAAGCCTAAGCCCCCCTCCTGCGCGAGCGCGATCGCGAGGTGCGCCTCGGTCACGGTGTCCATCGCGGCCGACACGATCGGGATCCGAAGCGCGATCTTGCGGGTGAGCCGCGTCTGCACGTCGACCTGCGCCGGCACCACGTCCGACCGCTGCGGCACCAGCAGCACGTCGTCGAACGTCAGCGCCTCGCTCAGCCTAATTTCCATGGCATTTCTTGTACTTTTTCCCGCTGCCGCAGGGGCAGGGGTCGTTGCGCCCCACCTTCGGTCCTTCGCGGCGCACCGTCTGCACCTCGTCGGTCCCGCCCGAGGCTTCGCGCGGCTGCGCCGTGTGGGCGAACGCAGAAGGCGTCGCCGAGGGGTCGTTGAAGGAGAGGTTGCGCGACACCGTCTTTACGCCGGCGAGCGCCAGCTCGGGCTCGCGGGCGCGCTCCGGGGCCTGCGCGCGCGCCCTCGCCAGGACCGGCTCGGCCACGGGCTCGCGCGCGGCTTGCGGCCCGGCCACCGGCTGGTAGAGGAAGCTCCAGCGCAGGATCTCCTCGTCGATCCGGTCCATCAGGTCCTGGAACATCTGGAACGACTCTTTCTTGTACTCGACGAGCGGGTCGCGCTGGCCGTAGCCGCGCAGCCCGATGCCCTCCTTCAGGTGGTCGAGCGAGTACAAGTGGTCCTTCCACTGCGTGTCGACGATCTGCAGCATCAGCATGCGCTGGTGGAACAGCATGCGCTCGACGCCGATCGCCTGCTCGCGCTGCGCGTAGCGCTTCTTGATCACGTCGCCGAGCTGCGGGCCCATCTCGTGGCGGCCGAGCCTGCCGAGGTCGGCGAGTGTCGCCTCGAGGCCGAAGGTCTCCTTGAGCGCGCCCTGCAGGCCTTCCAGGTTCCAGTTGGACGGACTGTCCTTCTCCCGGCAGTAGCTGTCCACGTACCACTCGACGATCTCGTCGACGAGCCGCAGCACGTGCTCGCGGGTGTCCTTGCCCTCGAGCACCATGCGGCGCATGTCGTAGACCGCCTTGCGCTGCTTGTTCATCACGTCGTCGTATTCGAGCAGGTGCTTGCGCACGCCGAAGTTCTGCGCCTCGACCTGGCGCTGCGCCCGCTCGATCGAGCGCGTGACCATGCGGTGCTCGATCGGGACTCCCTCCTCCATCCCCAGCCGCAGCATCAGCCCGCTGATGCGCTCGGAGCCGAAGATCCGCATCAGGTCGTCCTCGAGCGAGAGGTAGAAGCGCGACGAGCCGGGGTCGCCCTGGCGCCCTGCGCGTCCGCGCAGCTGGTTGTCGATGCGGCGCGCCTCGTGGCGTTCGGTGCCGAGGATGTGCAGGCCGCCGAGCGCCACCACGCGCTCGCGCTCGTTCCCCTCGAGCAGCGCCTCGACCGGCCCGAGCTCGGCGCTCCCGATCACCGCGTCGAGCGCCGCCTTCATCGGGTGCACGGACAGGAAGTCGACCGGGTTCTCGATCTCGGGATAGAACGACTTCGAGATGCGCTCCTTGGCGGCACGCGGCAGATCGCGGGCACCGTCGAGGCAGCGGGCGAGGGCGCTTCCGGCGGTGGCGTGCGCGCGCACCGCGATCACCGAGGGGTGATCGGGCGAGAACGACGCCATCAGGCCCAGGTAGCGCCGCGCCAGATCCTGGCGCGCCTCCGGGGTGAGCTTGCGCTGCTGCAGCTCGCGGCGGAACTCGCCGGTCATCTCGCCTTGCACCTGCTCGACCGCGGCCTGGACCGTGGCGGGGCTCTCCGGCTCCCCGCCCGCCTGCTTCTCCTGCAGCACCGCCTTGACGCGGTGGTCCGGCACGCCGCCCAGGATGATGTCCGTGCCGCGGCCGGCCATGTTGGTCGCGATCGTCACGGCCCCGAAGCGGCCCGCCTGGGCCACGATCTCGGCCTCGCGCTCGTGGTACTTGGCGTTCAGCACCACGTGCTTGATGTTGGCCTGCTTGAGGAGCGTCGAGAGCTCTTCCGACTTCTCGATCGAGATCGTGCCGACCAGCACCGGCCGGCCGGACTTGTGCAGCTCCTCGATCTCGTGCTCCACCGAGCCGAACTTCTCGCGCTCGGTGCGGAATACGACGTCGGGGTTCTCGACGCGGATGAGGGGCCGGTTGGTCGGGATCACCAGCACTTCGAGCTTGTAGATCTTGTCGAACTCGGGCGCCTCGGTTTCGGCGGTCCCGGTCATGCCCGAGAGCTTCCCGTACATGCGGAAGTAGTTCTGGAAGGTGATCGTCGCGAGCGTCTGGTTCTCGCGCTCGATCTTGACCTTCTCCTTGGCCTCCACGGCCTGGTGCAGGCCGTCCGACCAGCGGCGGCCGGGCATCAGCCGGCCGGTGAACTCGTCGACGATCGTGACCTGCCCGTCCTTCACCACGTAGTCCACGTCGCGGTGGAAGAGCGTGTGGGCGCGCAACCCCTGGTTGACGTGGTGCAGCACGTCCATGTTGGTGGGCTCCCAGAGGTTCTTCACCCCCAGCAGCTTCTCGGCATGGGCCATCCCCATCTCGGTGAGGGTGACGGTCTTCGCTTTCTCGTCGACGATGTAGTCGCCGGTCTTCTCGAGCTCGGCCCGCTCCTCGGCCTTCTTGTCGCCGGTGATGCGAGCCCCCGGCTTGAGCTTGGGGATGACCTGGTCGATCCGGTAGTACTTGTCCGTCGACTCCTCGGCGGGACCGCTGATGATGAGCGGCGTCCTCGCCTCGTCGATCAGGATCGAGTCCACCTCGTCGACGACCGCGAAGTGGTGGCCGCGCTGCACGTACATCCCGAGGTCGAACTTCATGTTGTCGCGCAGGTAGTCGAAGCCGAACTCGTTGTTCGTCCCGTAGGTGATGTCGGCCGCGTACGCCAGCTGCCGCTCCTGGTCGTCCATGCTGTGCTGGATCACCCCGACGCTGAGGCCCAGGAAGCGGTAGAGCCGGCCCATCCACTCGGAGTCGCGCTTGGCCAGGTAGTCGTTGACGGTGACCACGTGGACGCCCTTGCCGGAGAGCGCGTTCAGGTAGGCGGCGAGCGTCGCGACGAGGGTCTTGCCCTCGCCGGTCTTCATCTCCGCGATCATCCCGCGGTGCAGCACCAGGCCGCCGATCAGCTGGACGTCGAAGTGGCGCATGTTGAGCACGCGCCAGCCGGCCTCCCGCACGACGGCGAAGGCCTCCGGAAGCAGCTCGTCGACGCTCTGGCCACGCGAAAGGCGCTCCCGGAACTCCACGGTCTTGGCGGCGAGCGCCGCGTCGCTGAGCTTCTGAAGCTCCGGCTCGAAAGCTCCCACCTGGGCCACCATCGGCCGGATCCGCTTGAGCTCGCGCTCGTTCCTGGTTCCGACAATACGGGTGAGCAGGGTGTTCAACATGTGATCCCGAAAGGATAACAGCTAAGGGGACCCCAATGGGACGTCATGGGGGGGTAGCGGGAAGGGCAAGGGGGGATCGGCGAGGGAGCACGGGAAACGGACACGGAAACGCACAACAGCCCGACGGCCTGGACTGGCTAGCGGGGGGGTATCCCACCCCCCCGTGCCCCCCGGAGCGTTACCCGAAACTTCTGTACTCGTCGAGGATGAACTCGATCGGGTTGCGCATCTGGTCGTTGACCCACACCTCGTAGTGCAGGTGGGGCGCCGTCGAGCGGCCCGTGTTGCCGGAGAAGGCGATCACGTCGCCCCGCTTGACCCGCTGGCCCGGGCGGACGTTGAAGCCCTCGAGGTGCCCGTAGCGCGTGACGACCCCGAATCCGTGGTCGATCATCACGGCGTTGCCGTAGCCGGCTCGCGCGCCGGCGAAGACCACGACGCCGTCGGCGGGGGCCGTCACCTTCGTCCCACGCGGGACCGAGATGTCGATCCCAGGATGGAAGTCCCGCAGCCCGGTGAAAGGGTCAGGCCGGTTGCCGAATCCGGCCGAGAGGTACCCCCGCAGCGGCCAGATGGAGGGTGTCGACGCCAACAGCTCCTTCTGGTCGCGGAAGTACGCTTCGAGGCGGTTCGACTTGTTGGAGAGGGTCGACACGGTGGTGTCGAGCTCTTCGAGGGTTGAGGCGATGTCCACGGACGGCGGCAGGGTTTCGTTGCGGGACAGGCCGCCGACGCCGCCGACGGCCGCGTCCGGCAGGCTCTCCTCGACCCCGGCCATCAGCCCCAGCTTCGTGACCACGTTCTGCAGCTGGAGCACCTTCGCCTGGAGCTGGCCAGCGTTCTCCTCGTAGGCGCGGGCCTTGGCGGCGAGCGCCAGGTTCTCGACCCGCAGGCGCCGGACCTCGGCGACCTCGACGGCGATCCAGGTGTAGTGGGCGAGGATGCCGGCGAAGATGAGTCCCATGACGCCGAGCGCGCCCAGCACCCACTTCGTCAGTCGTACGGAAACCTGGAATTTGCGGAAACGGGCCTTGGCGTGCGGGACGACGATCAGCGTGTAGAACTCGTTGGCCATCAACCACTCCGAGCCATCGGCATCCGTGCTGGACGCTCTGGCGCACCCCCAGTACCGGCCGCCTCCTGGGGGGCGCCCGCTCCACCGTCAAAGACGGTTGAAGCTAGCACGGGGTCACATGGGCGTCAAGGTAGCGTCGTCCAGGCTTCTTCTGAAGTGCAGTGCCTCCGCCAGGTGATCTGACTTAATATCTTCAGAATCAGCGAGATCCGAGATCGTTCGTGCCACCCGGAGAATCCGGTCGAGTCCCCTGGCCGAGAGGCCAAGACGATCGACGGCGTGCCGGAGCAGCCTCTGACCGTCCGCCTCCGGCCGCACCAGCTTTCGAAGCGAGGCCGACGGAAGGAAGGCGTTTGAACACGAGGGGTTGCCGCCCTGCGTCCGTGCGGCCTGCCGGTCTCGAGCCGCGACCACCCGGCTCCGCACGGCGCCGGTCGATTCGGCCGGGGGTCCGGCCATCTCGTCGAAGCTGGGTGCTGGGACGGCGACGTGCAGGTCGATCCGATCGAGGAGGGGCCCCGAGAGCCGGCCGAGGTAGCCCCGCAGGTCCCCGGGTGTGCAGCGGCAGGCCGCCCGGGCCGCGCCGGCATTCCCGCACGGACAGGGGTTGAGCGCCGCCACGAGTTGGAATCGCGCCGGCATGCGACACACTCCCAGGTGCCGAACGACGGTCACGTAGCCGTCCTCGAGCGGCTGGCGCAGGACCTCGAGGGTGGCGCGCCGGAACTCCGCGAGCTCGTCCAGGAAGAGGACCCCGTTGTGGGCGAGGCTCACCTCCCCGGGGCGCGGCCGCTGGCCACCGCCCACGAGCGCCGGTCCCGTCGCCGAGTGGTGCGGGCTCCGGAACGGCCGCCGCCCGATGGCTTCTTCGGCAGACAACCCGGCTGCCGAGTGGATCGCGGCGGTCTCCACGGCCTCGGCCTCCGCGAGCGGGGGCAGGATCCCCGGGAGCCGCTGCGCCAGCATCGTCTTGCCGGAGCCGGGCGGACCGACCAGGAGCAGGTTGTGTCCTCCCGCCGCCGCAATCTCCAGCGCTCGGCGCGCGAGCGCCTGGCCGCGCACGTCCGCGAGGTCGAAGCCGGAATGGCCGCCCCCGCCGTGAACCGACGAGGGCGCGGGTGGGGGAGGCAGCTCCTCGGCCGACAGGAGGCCGATCGCCTCGGCCAGGGCGCCGACCGGGAAGACCGCTAGCCCGGGCGCGAGCGCCGCCTCGCGAGAGCTCGCCGCCGGGACGATTGCGCCCGCGAGGCCGTGGCGCCGGGCGAGCAGCAGCATCGGCAGCACCCCTGCCACCGGCCGCACGCTGCCGTCGAGCGCAAGCTCGCCCACGAGCAGCACGCGGCCGAGCTGAGGCAGGACGAGGCTCGCGTCGGCGGCGAGCAGGGCCAGGGCCGTGGCCAGGTCGAACGACGAGCCGCCCTTGCGGAGGCTCGCGGGTGCCAGGCTCACCGTGATGCGGCGGTCCCACTGGAAGGGGATGCCGCAGTTGCGGAGCGCGGCGCGGATGCGGGACTCGCTTTCCTTGAGCGCCGAGTCGGCGAGCCCGACCATCGTGAAGCGCGGGAAGCCGGGCGCCGAATCGGCCTCGACCGTCACGAGGTGCGCCTCGACCCCCAGCAGGGCCGCAGTGAGCGACGTGGCCAGCATGGCTCCCCCCTCGCACGTACGGCGGGAGAGGGCCGTCGCGACGGAAGCAGCCTACGACGACAGGATGCCCGGGCGGGTCCGCTCGCGCGGCCTTCGCCGGGCGCTTCAGTCGCGCGAGGTGTCGGTGTGGATCCTGAGGACGGAGCCGGCCGTGATGCGGGTGCCCGAAAGCCCGTTCCAGGCCTGGAGCTGCCGCACCGTGGTGCCGTGCTCCCCTGCGATCGAGCTGAGGGTGTCGCCCGGCTGGATGCGATAGCGCACGTGGTCGCGGCCCTTGGATGCCTGCGACGCCTCGCGGCGCGCCGTCACCACGCGGGCCTTGTTGGCCGGGACCGGGATCACGAGCTCGGTGCCCGGGCGCAGCCGCCGCTGCGCCACGATCAGGTTCGCCTCGGCGATCGCCTGGGCCGAGACGCCGTTCGCGCGCGCGATCGAAGCGAGCGTCTGCCCGCGCCGCACCACGTGCTTGCGGTACGCGACCTTCTTGTCCGCCGGTAGGTCCGCCAGGCACTGCCGCAGGGTCTCGCCCCGACCGGGCGGCACGCGCAGGTCGTAGCTGCGGTCAGCCGGCGTCGCCAGGCGCCGCAGCTCCGGGTTCAGCCCGCGCAGCGTCTCGACCGGCTCGCCCACGCACTCGGCGACGACGCGCAGGTCGTAGGCGCCCTTCACGGCGACTTCTTCCCATTCTGGGAGCGTGTCCTTCGTGATCACGAAGCCGTAGCGCTCCGGGGACTTCGCGACCACGATCGCGGCGTGGATCAGCGGCACGTAGTTCTTCGTCTCGGGCCGAAGGGCTCGGGTCTTGCGCAAGTCCCAGTAGTCCTGCTTTCGGTAGCGCGCCATGCCGCGCAGGACCTTGCCCTCGCCCGCGTTGTAGCCGGCGAGCGCCAGGTTCCAGTCGCCGAACAGGCCGTAGAGGTCCTTCAGGTAGCGGGCGGCCGCTCGGGTCGCCTTCTCGGGATCGCTCCTCTCGTCAACCCACCAGTCGACGGCGAGGCCGTAGCGCTTGCCGGTCGCGCTCACGAACTGGAAGACGCCTTTCGCCTTGGCGCGCGAGTAGGCGCTCGTCTTGAAGGCGCTCTCGACGAGCGCGACGTAGGCCAGGTCCTGCGGGATGCCCTCCTCGGCGAACACGCGCCGGATGCCCGGCAGGTACTTCTGGCCGCGCGAGAGCGCCTCCTGGAACCAGTCGCGCAGGCGCCCCTCGTAGAGGCCGATGCACGACAGCACCGCGTCGTTGAGC
>DATEUE010000141.1:0-13010 GCA_035283305.1 Vicinamibacteria bacterium
CCGATCTCGCTCGCGCTTCGGGAACCAAAGGGCGGTGGCCTTGATCGCCGAGGGGAAGTTCCCGCCCTCGCTCACGCCGAGAGCCACCCGCGCGGCGAAGAAGCCGTTGACGGACCCGACGAGCGCGTGGCCCATCGCGGCGAGGCTCCACAGCACGATCGAGGTGGCGTAGCCGATCTTCGTCCCGAAGCGGTCCACGAACCAGCCGAAGATGAAGAGCCCCACCGCGTAGGAGAGCTGGAAAGCCCCGTTCACCCAGCCGAAGGTCTCGTTCGACCAGCCGAGCTCGGCGTCCAGGAACTCCTTGATCAGCGCGAGGATCTGGCGGTCGATGTAGTTGACGGTGGTGGCGAAGAAGAGCAGGGCGCACACCACCCAGCGGTACTTGCCGGCCGACTCGAAGCTCACTGGTTCACCCCGCTCGCGAGGAAGCCGCCGTCGACGGCGATCACCTGGCCGTTCACGAAGCTCGCCGCGTCCGAGGCGAGGAAGATGCACGCGCCTACCAGCTCCTCGACCTGGCCGAAGCGCTTGAGCGGCGTCCGCATCCGGAGCTCCTTGCCGCGCTCCGTGCCGTCGAGCAGCTGCGCGTTGAGCGCGGTGCGGAAGACGCCCGGCGCGATCGCGTTGACGATGACGCCCTTCGGACCCCACTCGACCGCGAGCGAACGCGTGAGCCCCGACACGCCGGCCTTGCTCGCGGCGTAGGCCGCCACCTCCAGGAACGAGACGAAGGAGTTGAGCGAGGCGATGTTCACGATGCGTCCGGCGCCGCGCTCGAGCATCGGCCGGCCGAAGACCTGGCAGGCGCGCAGCGTTCCAGTCAGGTTCGTCTCCAGGATGCCGTTCCACTCCTCTTCCGGCAGGTCGAGAATCGGCGTCCGCTTGATGCGGCCGGCGCAGTTCACCAGGATGTCGATCCGTCCGAAGGCGGCGAGCGTCGCGTCACGCGCCCGCTCGAGCGAGGCGCGGTCGGTGACGTCGGCCGTGGCGCGGATCGTGCGGCGGCCGCGCGCCTCGATCTCCGCCGCCGTCTTTTCCACGGCCTCGGCCGTGCGCGCGAAGGCGACCACGTCTGCGCCGGCGTCTGCGAGACCGAGCGCGAGCGCGCGCCCGATTCCGGCGGTCCCGCCCGTCACCACGGCGATGCGTCCTGCGAGATCGAGAGAAGGATGGCCCACGTTCGTCTTCTCCTAGTCTTCGCGCTCCGGCGTCTCCAGAGTCTGGGCGTGCCGGGCCGCCTCCAGGTGCTCGGTCATGGCCGCCTGCGCGGCCTCGCGGTCGTGCGCCCGGATCGCCCGGTAGATGCGCCTGTGCATCTCTGCCGATTCCTTGAGGTCGCGCGCGCGGCCGATCGTCTGCTTGCGCAGCTCGTAGAACTGCGCCGACACCATCTCCATCAGAGCCGCCAGCACGCGGTTGCCGCAGCCTGCCGCCACGGCGCGGTGAAAGCGCACGTCGTGGACCAGGAACGCCTTCGGGTCCTCGAGCGAGGCGAACATCTCGCTCACCACGTCGGCCATCGTCGCGAGCGCATCGGCCGTCGCGTGCCGCGCGGCGAGGCCCGCGACGCCGACCTCGAGCACCAGGCGCGCCTCGAACATCTCGCCCGCGGTCAGACGGTGGAGCGAGGCAAGCAGGCTGAGCGGCTCGATCCCGAGGTCGGGCGGCCCCTCGGCGATGAAGGTCCCCGCGCCGCGGCGCGAGACCACGACGCCGATCGCCTCGAGCGCCTCGAGCCCTGAGCGCACGCTGGGGCGGCTCACGCCCAGCTCCTGGGCGAGGTCGCGCTCCCCGGGCAGCCGGTCGCCGGGCCCGAGCGTTCCCTTCTCGATCAGGCGACGCACGTGCTCGACCACGCGGTCGCGCACGCTCGTGATCTCAGGCGGTGCCAGGGCGCGCGCGGGTGTCATGCGACCTCCACGCCGCCCTCGCGGGCGGCCCGGTAGACGGCCTCGACCACCACCAGGCTGCGCAGCCCCTCGCGCCCGTCGCAGGCCGGGGCGGTCCCCGTCTCGATCGCGCGCACGAAGTCCTCGATCATCCGCCGGTGCGGCGCCGCGTCGGCTACGGTCGCCGTCTGGGCGCTCGCCGCACCCTCGGCTCCCGCCGAAACCAGCTCGGGTGCCGCGCGGCGCAGGTCGGCGGCGACGACGCTGTCGCCCTCGACGACCACCGTCCCCTCGGTCCCCGAGATCTCGACCCGGCGCGGGTAGCCCGGCCACGCCGCCGTCGTCGCCTCGAGGGTCGCGGACGCCCCCGAGGCGAACTCGAGGAGCGCCAGCGCCACGTCCTCGCTCTCGATCGCGTGGAGCGTGGTGGCCGTGAGCCCCTTCACCCGCTTCACGTCCCCGAGCAGCCACAGCAGCAGGTCCACCGTGTGAACCCCCTGGTTGATGAGGGCGGCGCCGCCGTCGAGCGACGTGCGGCCGCGCCAATGGGAGGCCGAGTAGTACTCGGGCGGACGGTGCCACTTGACGCGGGCCGAGGCGAGCAGCACCCGCCCGAGGCCGCCCTGCGCGACGAACTGCTTCAGGCGCACGAGCTCGGGCTTGAGGCGGTCCTGGAACAGCACCCCGAGCCGGACGCCCGTGCGCTCGGCCGCGGCCACGAACGCCTGGCCCTTGGCGAGCGTGACGTCGATCGGCTTCTCGACCAGCACGTGCAGCGCCTGCTCGGCAGCAGCGATGCCCTGATCCGCGTGCAGCGCCGACGGGCTGCCGATCACCACCAGGTCCATCGGACGGTGCGCCAGGAACTGGTCGTAGCGGGCGAACGCACGCCCGCCGAAGCGCACCGCGAGCGCTTCGGCCTTCGCGAGGTCGCGGCCGTGGAAGGCGGCGATTCCGAGGCCTGCCTCGCGCGCCGCGCGAGCGTGCGTGTCGGTGATGTTGCCGCAGCCGACGAACCCCGCCTGGAGCGCCACCGCTTGTCTACTTGGCGAAGGCCGTGGCCGCCTGCTCCGCGCGCTCCCGGGAGAAGGGGCCGGGGAGTACGAGCAGCAGGTGCCGAAAGGTGCCCGTGGCACCGGGGGCGAGGGTGAAGTCGAGCGTCTGCTTGCCGCCACTGAAGGCGGCCTGGCCCAGGGGATTCGCCGCGAACAGACCATAGCCCCGCGCGTGCCAGTAGGTGGGGTAGCCGGAGTTCTTCGGGTGATCGACCATCAGCAGCACGACGTCCTCATCTCCCACGCGGCCCGACAGCGCCGTCCAGCGGCCGCGCGTGCCCCACACCTTCGCGCCCGTGAGGCCCTCGCTGCTCGTGTACGTGCCGTTGACGCCGGCGTTGTCCAGCACCGGCACCGCCGTCGCCTTTCCGGAGGCGTCGGTGAACAGCTCCGGCTTGTCGGACGGCTCCTCCAGGGCGCGCGCCACCCGCAGCCCGAGCACACCTTCCTTGTTGTCGGCGAAGCGCACCGACGCCTTGCCCGCCTCGAGCTCGGTGACGCGCTCGATGCCCCGGAGGTCGCGCTCGGCACGGAACACGAAGCGCGTACGCTCGGCGAGCGCCGTCGAGCCGTCGGGCATGCGCCATTCGGCCGCGACCACGAGCTCGCCCTGTCCGCGTCCGCCGCTCGCGCTCACCACGCGGCGGTGCAGGATGCGGCCCATCTTCGCCTGCTCGGCGGGGGAGAGCGCCTCGGAGTTGTTCCAGAAGTCGACGCCATTCACGTCCCCGTAGTTGAACCAGAGCCCCACCTGGTGCGGGTGGTCCACGCGCTCGCCCGGCCGCGGATCGAGCGGAAAGCCGCGCGTCACGAGCGTGCCGCGCGCCGAGCGGATCGGGTACAGCACCGGCTTGGCGAGCCGCTGCGGCCAGACGTAGGCGGTGAACGGCCGCCCGTCCACGCTCACCTCGACGCGTTCGGCTCCCGGCACCTCGCGCACCTCGACGAGCGGCAGCCGGGAATCCTGCGCGAGCAGGGCTCCGCCCCCGAGGGCGCACACGATTGCGGCGACCGTGAGGTGTCTGGTCATACCATTTCCCTTCGCTCCAGGTGCCAGCGCGAAGTTGTACTGCCCGCCACTCCGCCTGTCAAGTCGGACTGGACGAGGCACGCCACGAGATCGAGGTATCGACGTAAATGGTCGTTGATTCAGTGCAATTGGCACACCGGCCGGCCGGCTCGCGGGGCCGGGCGAGAACCCCGTTCCGAGCCTTCGGCGCGACACCGCTGCGGTCAGACCACCGATTGACGCGAGGCGTGAAGAAACCTATGCTTTGGGCTCCGCGGACAGGTCGTTTTGGGAAGGATGGTGGCGCCGTGAGCGGACGACTGAGCACGCTGAGCCTGCAGTTTCTCCCGACATCGAAGGTCGAGGCGGCCTCGGCCGAGTGGGCGCTCGCCCGAGAAGGCGGCACGACGAAGCTGGTGATCGCGCCCAAGGCCGGCGCCGAGGCCGCACTCGCGGGCTTCGAGGGTGACCGCAGCGACGGGATCCTCGTCGGGCCGACGTCGCCCGGCAACGCGGCCGCGCTGCGCAGCCGGCTGGCGTGGCTGCGGCCGCGAACCCTCGACACGCAGACTTCGGCCGGGCTCGGCGACCGCCTGGGCCTCGCGACCCCCGGCCACGTGCGCGCGGTGCGCCGGGTCGGCGGGGGGATCGCGCCCATCTTCCCGCAGCAGTCGATCCGCGAGATGGCGCGCACGAACCGGACGCCGGTCGAGGTGATGGACGACGCGACCTGGGGGATGTTCGCCGAGGGCTGGAAGGACGGCACCGGCGCCGACGCCGATCACCTGAAGACCACCGAGGACATCGACGCGACCCTGGCCGTGGGCTTCACGTTCTTCACCATCGATCCGAGCGCGCACGTGGACTCGGGCGCCGACACGGACGATCTCGCGACCCTGCGGACGAAGGTCGCGGCGCTGCCGTGGGCCGAGCTCGAAGACTCGGAGGCGGGCCTGCGCAAGCGCTACGTCGGCCAGAGCTTTACCGTCGAGCACCTGCGGGTCGCCTTCGACGAAGCCGTGGTGCTGCGGGCGGCGGCCAAGTACGGCAAGGCCGTGTCGCACGTCGCGAAGATGTCGCGCTACCTGTTGAAGACGGCGGGCACGCGTCCGGTCGAGCTCGAGGTCTCCGTCGACGAGACCGACACGCCCACCTCGCCCGCGGAGCACTACTGGGTCGCGAGCGAGCTGCGGCGGCTGGGCGTCGCGTGGGTGAGCCTCGCCCCACGCTTCGTCGGCCGTTTCGAGAAGGGCGTCGACTACATCGGCGACCTCGCCGAGCTGGAGAAGGACGTGGCCGCGCAGGCGGCGATCGCCCGTCACTTCGGCCCGTACAAGCTGAGTCTGCACTCGGGCTCCGACAAGTTCAGCGTCTACCCGATCGCCGCGCGGCTGGCGAAGGGCCTCGTCCACCTGAAGACGGCGGGCACCAGCTACCTCGAGGCCCTGCGCACTCTCGCGGCCCTCGACCCCGGGATGTTCCGCGCGATCTACGCGTTCGCGCGCGAGCGCTACGAGACCGACAAGGCCACCTACCACGTCTCGGCCGAGCTCGCGAAAGCGCCCGCCGCCGCCGCTGTGCCGGAGAGCGAGCTGCCGGGCCTGCTCGAGCACTTCCACGCGCGCGAGATCCTGCACGTCACGTTCGGCTCGGTGCTGAAGGAGACGAACCCCGACGGCTCGCTGCGCTTCAAGGACCGGCTCTTCTCCCTGCTCCGCGCCAACCCCGAGTCCTACGCCGCCAACCTCGAGAAGCACTTCGTCAAGCACCTGCAGCCGTTCGCTCGATGACGGTCCTGGCGGAGCGCGTCGTCGGCCGTGGGCTCGACACCGGCTTCCTGTCGCCCGACGAGGTCCGAGCGGTCGCGCGCGAGGGCCTCGCGCAGCTGCCGCTCGACGGCAAGCGTGTCCTGGCGCTGATTCCCGACGGCACGCGCACCATGCCGATGCCGCTGCTCTTCGACGTGCTGGAGCAGGTGCTGGCGCCGCGCGCGGCCGCCCTCGACTTTCTGGTGGCGCTCGGCACCCACGCGCCGATGAGCGACGCCCAGCTCTCGAAACTGGTGGGGCGCAGCGTGAACGACGGCCGTGCCGGAGAGCGGCGCATCTTCAACCACCGCTGGGACGACCCCGGGAGCTTCGCGACGCTCGGGACGATCCCGGCCCGCGAGATCGAGGAGCTGACCGGCGGCCGGCTGAGCCGCGACGTGACCGTGGTGCTCAACAAGCTGCCGCTCGAGTACGACCACGTGCTCGTGTGCGGGCCGGTCTTTCCGCACGAGGTCGTCGGCTTCTCGGGCGGCAACAAGTACCTGTTCCCGGGCATCGCCGGGCCCGAGATCATCCACTTCACCCACTGGCTCGGGGCGCTCATCACGAACTACGAGGTGATCGGCACCAAGACGACGCCGGTGCGCGCGGTGATCGACCGGGCGGCGCGCCTGCTCGACCGTCCCGTGTCGCTGCTCGCGCCGGTCGTGCTGCAGGAGGGTGTCGCGGGGATCTACTGCGGCCCCGTGAGCGAGACCTGGTCGGAGGCGGCCGAGCTCAGCTCGCGGCGCCACGTGGTCTGGCTCGATCGGCCCGTGAAGCGCGCGCTCTCGATCATGCCGGCGATGTACGACGACCTGTGGGTGGCCGGCAAGGGCATGTACAAGATGGAGCCGGCGATCGCGGACGGCGGCGAGGTCGTGATCTACGCGCCTCACGTCCGTGAGGTCAGCCACACCCACGGCCGCCTGATCGAGGAGATCGGCTACCACTGCAAGGATTACTTCCTGAAGCAGTGGGAGCGCTTCAAGGACGTCCCGGGCGGCATTCTGGCCCACTCCACGCACGTGAAGGGACAGGGGAGCTTCGACCCGGCCACGAACATCGAGACACCGCGCATCCGCGTCACGCTCGCGAGCGGGATCCCGCGCGAGCTGTGCCAGAAGATCAACCTCGGCTACCTCGATCCGAAGAGCATGGACGCGGAGGCGTGGGCGCGCGACCCCGACACGCTCGTGGTCCCGCGCGCCGGGGAGATGCTCTACCGCGTCAAGCCATCAGGGAGAAACGTATGAAGTACGGACTCGACATCAAGCCCACGGGTGCTATCGACTTCGTCTCGCTCGGGGCGCTCGTCCATCGGCTTGATCCCGGGATCATCCCGTTCCGCAAGGCCACGAGCTGCGCGATCCACGTGAGCGGCGGCGAGTTCAACTGTGCCGCGAACCTCGCCGATTGCTTCGGCCTCAAGACCGGCATCGTGACCGCGATGGTCGACTACCCGGTGGGCGAGCTCGTCGCCGAGCGGGTGAAGGCGATGGGCGTCCAGCCGTTCTACAAGCGGTTCGCGCACGACGGCGTGCGTGGGCCCAACATAGCGACCGTCTACTCCGACCAGGGCTTCGGGGTGCGCGCGCCGGTCGTGTTCTACAACCGCTCGAACGAAGCCGCGGGCCTGCTGAAGCCGGGCGACTTCGACTGGAAGGCGATCTTCGCGGGCGGCGTGCGCTGGTTCCACAGCGGTGGCATCTTCGCGGCGCTGTCGCCGACCACCGCCGAGGTGATCGTGGAGGGCATGGGGGCCGCCAAGGCCGCGGGCGCCGTCTGCTCCTTCGACCTCAACTTCCGCGAGAAGCTGTGGAGAATCTCCGGCGGCGCCGAGCGCGCGGTCGCGACCGTCGCCCGCATCGTCGAGAACGTGGACGTGCTGGTGGGCAACGAGGAGGACCTGCAGAAGGGCCTCGGCATCCCCGGCCCCGAGGTCGCCGCGAAGTCGAAGCTCGACCCGAGCACGTTCTTCGGGATGATCGACGCCGTCGTGAAGAAGCACCCGCAGGTGAAGATCGTCGCCACCACGCTGCGCGAGGTGCACTCCACGAGCCGCCACTCATGGGGCGCGGTCGCCTGGATCGACGGAAAGACGCACGTGGCACCCGCCGCCGAGCTCGACGTGCTCGACCGCGTGGGCGGCGGCGACGGCTTCGCCTCCGGCTTCTTCTACGGCCTCTTGAGCGGGGCCCCGCCAGAGGAGGCGCTCAAGCTCGGCTGGGCGCACGGCGCGCTGCTCACGACGTTCCCGGGCGACACCACCATGGCGAGCGTCGAGCAGGTCCGGGCCTTCGCCAAGGGCGGATCCGCCCGGATACAGCGCTAGACGCCTGTGGGACCAGCCGAAGCAATCACAAGGCGCAACGAACAGACAATGACACGACGCTCCGGGACGAGCTCTCGGGGGGCTGAGCGCCCCCCGTGCCCCCGCTGGCGCAAGGAGACACCAAGATGAGCCAGGCAGACATCGGCCTCGTGGGCCTCGCCGTGATGGGCGAGAACCTGATCCTCAACATGGAGAGCAGGGGCTTCACGGTCGCGTGCTTCAACCGTACGACGTCGAAGGTGGACAGCTTCGTGAACGGCCGCGCCAAGGGCAAGCGCATCGTCGGGGCGCACTCGCTGGACGAGCTGGTCAAGGGGCTCAAGCGGCCGCGCAAGATCATGATGATGGTCAAGGCCGGCAAGGCGGTCGACGACCTGATCGATCAGCTGCTGCCGCTTCTCGAGCCAGGCGACGTCCTGATCGACGGCGGCAATACCCACTACCCGGACACGATGCGTCGGGCCGCGCTCGTCGAGGCGAAGGGTCTGCTCTACGTGGGCACCGGCGTCTCGGGCGGCGAGGAGGGAGCGCTCACGGGCCCCTCGATCATGCCCGGCGGCACGCCCGCGGCCTGGCCGCTCGTGAAGCCGATCTTCCAGGCGATTGCCGCGAAGACCGAAGACGGCACGCCCTGCTGCGACTGGGTGGGCGAGAACGGCGCCGGCCACTTCGTGAAGATGGTCCACAACGGCATCGAGTACGGCGACATGCAGCTCATCTGCGAGGCCTACGACATGCTGCGCCGGCTCGTGGGCCTCCGCGCCTCCGAGATGCACGACGTCTTCGCCGACTGGAACAAGGGCGAGCTCGACAGCTACCTGATCGAGATCACCCGCGAGATCCTGGCCTACACGGACACGGACGGGCAGCCGCTGGTGGACAAGATCCTCGACACCGCGGGTCAGAAGGGCACCGGCAAGTGGACCGGGATCGAGGCGCTCGAGCTCGGCGTCCCGCTCACGCTGATCGGCGAGGCCGTCTTCTCGCGCTGCCTCTCGGCGATCAAGGAGGAGCGCGTCGCGGCGTCGGCGGTCCTCTCCGGCCCCACGCCGAGGTTTGCAGGCGACCGCAAGGCCGTCGTCGAGGACATCCGCCAGGCGCTCTACGCATCGAAGATCGTGTCGTACGCGCAGGGCTACACGCTGATGCGCGCGGCCGCGAAGGAACGCGGCTGGAACCTGAACTACGGCGGCGTCGCCCTCATGTGGCGCGGCGGCTGCATCATCCGCTCGGCCTTCCTCGGCAAGATCAAGGAGGCCTTCGACAAGGACAAGACGCTCTCCAACCTGCTGCTCGACCCCTTCTTCCGCGACAAGGTGCTCGCGAGCCAGGACGCCTGGCGACGCGTGGTGGCGGCGGCGGCGGTGAACGGCGTGCCGGTGCCGGCGTTCATGACGGCGCTCTCGTACTTCGACGGCTTCCGGGCCGGGCGGCTGCCGGCGAACCTGCTGCAGGCCCAGCGCGACTACTTCGGGGCTCACACCTACGAGCGCGTCGACAAGCCGCGCGGCCAGTTCTTCCACACCAACTGGACCGGCCGCGGCGGCACGACGTCGGCCTCCACCTACAACGCCTAGGACGGTATCCTGTGCAGCCTATGACCGCGACGGCACTCGAGCTCGACGAGCTCTCAGTCAACACCATCCGCGCGCTTTCGATCGACACGGTGCTGAAGGCGAACTCCGGTCACCCCGGCCTCCCGCTCGGCGCCGCGCCGGTCGGCTACTCGCTGTTCGCGCGCACGATGCGGCACAACCCGAAGAACCCGCACTGGCACGATCGCGACCGCTTCGTGCTCTCTGCCGGGCACGGCTCGGCGCTGCTCTACAGCCTGCTCCACCTCACCGGCTACGACCTGCCGCTCGAGCAGCTGAAGCAGTTCCGCCAGCTCGGGAGCCAGACCCCCGGCCACCCCGAGCACGGCGACACGGCGGGCGTCGAGACCACGACCGGCCCGCTCGGCCAGGGCTTCGGCAACGCCGTCGGCATGGCGATCGCCGAGCGTCACCTTGCTGCGCGCTTCAACCGGCCGGGGCACGAGATCGTAGACCACCGCACGTTCGTGCTCGCCGGCGACGGCGACCTGATGGAGGGCGTCGCGAACGAGGCCGCTTCGCTCGCCGGCCACCTGGGCCTCGGCAAGCTCGTCTGCTACTACGACTCGAACCACATCTGCCTCGGCGCCTCGACGAACCTCGTGTTCACGACGGACGTGGCGAAGGTGTTCGAGGGCTACGGCTGGCACGTCCAGA
Source organism: Vicinamibacteria bacterium (assembly GCA_035283305.1). GTDB lineage: Bacteria > Acidobacteriota > Vicinamibacteria > Fen-336 > Fen-336 > DATBSL01. The sequence goes on from DATEUE010000141.1 coordinate 10,352, forward strand.
CGCTCCCCGACGGCAACGACCTGGCCGCGATCGCGCGAGCGACCGACGCCGCCCTGGCTGTGGCCGACCGGCCGTCGCTCGTGATCGTGCGCACCGAGATCGGGTTCGGCAGCCCGAAGCAGGGGACCTTCGGCGTGCACGGCTCGCCGCTCGACGCGGCGCAGGTGATCGAAACGAAGCGGAAGCTGGGCTATCCCTCCGAGGAGCCGTTCTTCATCCCCGGGGACGCGCTTGGTCACCTGCGCTCCAGCGTAGAGCGGGGCCAGGCCGCGGAGGCGGCGTGGGGGAAGCGCTGGGACGCCTACCGCGCGTCCCATCCCGAGCCCGCGGCGGAATTCGAGCGCGTGATGGCGGGGAGGCTCCCGAAGGGCTGGGACGCCGACATCCCGACGTTCACCACCGCCGACAAGCCGATCGCCACGCGCACGGCGGGCGGGAAGGTGATCAACGCGATCGCCGCCCGCGTGCCGGAGCTCGTCGGAGGCTCGGCCGACCTGAACCCCTCGACCGACACCGCGCTCAAGGGCGCGGGGGACTTCCAGAGCCCGGCGCTCAAGGTCGACGACCGCCAGGGGGCGGTCGGAGGGGAATGGGGCTACGCGGGGCGCAACATCCACTTCGGCGTGCGCGAGCACGCGATGGCCGCGATCAGCTCGGGCATCGCGCTGCACGGCGGCCTGATCCCGTTCTCGGCCACCTTCTTCACCTTCGCCGACTACATGCGCCCGTCGATCCGGCTGGCGTCGATCATGAAGTTGCACTCGATCTTCGTCTTCACCCACGACAGCATCGGGGTGGGCGAGGACGGGCCGACGCACCAGCCGGTGGAGCAGGCGGCGTCGCTAAGGGCGATCCCGCGCCTCGTGGTGATCCGCCCCGGCGACGCGAACGAGACGGCGAGCGCCTGGCGCGTGGCGATGACCCGGCGCGGGCCGGTGGCGCTCCTGCTCACGCGGCAGGCGCTGCCGGTCCTGGCCGGCACCGACGACGTCGCCTACGGCGGCTACGTGCTTATCGACAGCGAGGGGCCACCCGACGTGATCCTGATCGCGACGGGCTCCGAGCTGCACGTGGCGGTCGCGGCGCGCGGGCTGCTGGCCGGGCGCGGCGTGGCGGCGCGCGTGGTGAGCCTGCCCTCGTGGCAGCTGTTCGAGGCCCAGCCGCAGGCGTACCGCGACACCATCCTGCCGCCGTCGGTGCTCGCGCGCGTGGCCGTCGAGGCCGGCGTGCCCCAGGGATGGGACCGCTACGTGGGCCCCTTCGGCGCCGTGGTCGGCATCGAAGGCCGCTTCGGCGCGTCCGCCCCGGGCAACGTCGTGATGGAGAAGTACGGCTTCACCGCCGCGAACGTGGCGGAGCAGGCCGTGCAGGTGAAAGAGGCCGTCGCGGCCCGCCTGGGCGCCATGGGCCTGAAGCGATCGTGAGATGAAGGCGCTCGTGCTCACGGCCTACCGGCGGCTCGAGATCCGGGACGTGCCGCGTCCCGAGCCCGGGCCCGGGGACGTGCGCGTGCGCGTGCACGCATGCGGGATCTGCGGCAGCGACGTGCACGGCTACGACGGCTCGAGCGGCCGGCGGATTCCGCCGCTGATCATGGGTCACGAGGCTGCGGGCGTGGTGGACGCGGTCGGAGCCGAGGTGAGGGCGTTCCGGCCGGGCGACCGCGTCACCTTCGACTCGACGATCCACTGCGGCGTGTGCGGCTTCTGCCGCTCCGGGCAGGCGAACCTGTGCGACAGCCGGCGCGTGGTGGGCGTCGCCCCAGGCGAGTACCGCCAGGACGGAGCGTTCGCCGAGGCGGTCGTGGTGCCGGAGCGCATCGTGTGCCGCGTCCCGGACAAGGTGCCGTTCGAGCAGGCGGCGATGGTCGAGCCGCTGTCGGTCGCGGTGCACGCCGTGCGGAGGGCTCGTGTCGCGGCGGGGGACCGGGCGCTCGTGGTCGGCTGCGGCATGATCGGCCTGCTGACCTTGCAGGTCGCGAAGGCGGCCGGCTGTGCGAGCGTCGTCGCCGTCGACCTGGACGAGGGCCGGCTGGCGCAGGCGGCGCGGCTCGGGGCCGACGTCACGTTCGTCGCCGGGGACGACGTCCCGGCGCGGATCCTGGAGCTCACGGGCGGCCGCGGTGTCGACGTAGCACTCGAGGCCGTGGGCGCGGCCGCGCCGATCGCGACCGCCGTGCGCAGCCTGAGGAAGGGCGGCACGCTGGTGCTGATCGGCAACGTGACGCCGCGGGTCGAAGTGGACCTGCAGGCGATCGTGACGCGCGAGCTCTCGCTCCTCGGCACCTGTGCCTCGAACGGCGAGTATCCCGAGGCGCTCGCGCTGCTGGCGCGCGGGGCCGTGCGCCTCGACGGGCTGATCAGCCGGATCGCACCGCTCGAGGAAGGCCCGGCCTGGTTCGAGCGGCTCTACGCCCGCGAGGCGGGCCTGATGAAGGTGATCCTGCAGCCATGAAGACACGCGGAGCGTTCGAGCTCGAGGGCCGTACCGCGATCGTCACCGGCGCGAGCCGCGGCCTCGGCCGCCAGCTCGCCTGCGCTCTCGCCCGCTTCGGGGCCGACCTCGTGCTCACGGCCCGCGACGCCCGAAGCTGCGCGGACACCCAGGCCGAGATCGAGTCGATGGGGCGGCACGCGGTGTCGCTGGCGCTCGACGTGCG
>DATEUE010000142.1:0-12552 GCA_035283305.1 Vicinamibacteria bacterium
GCAATCCCTCGGGGCACGCTGCCGTAGCGGACCCGGCACCCTTCGTCGGGCAGGCGATCGACATCGCTCTCGCCGCGATGCACGAGGTGTCGCTCGGCACCGTGGGTCAGTGATGGATCACGATCTTCCCCACGCTTGCGCACGACGGCCTCGACCTCGCCGTAGGCCTCCATCCCGGGGACGTAGGGCAGGGGCGGGGCCCATCCATACTGCCCCTGGCGCGACAGCACCTCGGCGTAGTTCAAGCCGATCGTCTCGACGCGCACGCGGACCTGGTCCCGCTCGGGCACGGGCTCCGCCACCTCGACGACCGAGAGAACCTCGGGTCGCCCGTGCTTCGTCAGCAGGATGGCCTTCACTAGAGTCGTTTCATCGGGCCCGGGGCGATGCCCTTCGAGCCATTGCGGTACTGCCGCTCCCACAGCGGGTCGGTGATCGCGCGGAACTCGCGGTCGAACTGCTCGAGCCCCGCGTGCCACTGCGGGTCCTCGAGCGCCAGACGCGCTTCCTCGTCGGTCGGGCGCGCCTGGTGCGCCGCCATGATCCGGCGGAAGTCCGCGTGGTGGTCGCGGATGATGCAGGGCGCGATCCAGTTCTGGCAGTGCGGGCAGCTCTCGTGCGCCTCGCGGTAGCCGTACTCGCGCTGCCAGCGCCGGATGTCCGCGAACAAAGGCTGCTCCCACACCTCGTCGAGCGAGCCGCCGCGGGCGTAGACCTCGCGGATGTTCACGGGCGAGTAGGGGAAGAAGACGCAGGGACTGACGTCCCCGTTCCAATTGATGTGGAAGTAGCCGCCGGGACGGCCCGCGGCGAGGCAGCCGTTCGAGCCGGTGGCCCCGTTCCAGAAGTCCACCGCGAACAGGTGGCGCTCGCGGATCAGCGACCAGGTGCGCTCGTAGAGCCTATAGCGCTGCTCCGCCGTCATCATGAGATCGAGCGTCCACGCGCGCCCGATCGGCATGTAGTGGAAGACGAAGGCGTAGAGCGCGCCCAGCCCGTCGACGAACGTCGCGAGGACCTCGTCGGACAGGATCTCTTCGGCGTTCTCTCGCGTGGCGGTGAGCGAGATCCCGAACAGCACGCCCTCGCGTCGCAGGCGACAGGCGGCGGCCACGATGCGGTCGAAGACTCCCTCGCCCCGCCGCGCGTCGGTGCGGGCCTTCATCCCCTCGATCGAAAGGGCCGGGCTCAGGTTCCCGAGCGCGCCCAGGCGGCGCGCCAGCGCGTCGTCGATCAGGGTCCCGTTCGAGTACATGATGAAGAAGCAGTCGGGGTGCGCCTCGGCCAGCTCGAGGACTCCCTTGTGACTCTCGCGCCACGCGAGCGGCTCCCCGCCCGAGAGCACGAAGAAGCGCGTGCCCCACTCCTCGTGGGCGTCGCGGACGATGCGGTTGACGGTGGCCCAGTCCAGCTTCTCGCCGTGCTCTCCGGAGTTCGCGTAGCAGCCCACGCACGCGAGGTTGCACGCCTTGCCGGGGCTGATGGTCAGGAAATCGGGAGGTGTCGCGCCCCGGTGCCGCGCGCGGAAGCGGTCCTTGGCGTTCTCGTCGCCGCGGTGCACGAGGACGTCGGTGAAGAGCGTCTTCAGCAGGGCCCGGATCGCCGGCCGTCCCAGCCGCCCCTCGGCCAGACCGCGCTCCGCGACCTGGAGCAGCGCCAGGCTGAGCGCCACCTTGTCCTGCTCGACCGCCAGCGGGTGGCGCAGCGCCGCGGCGGGACGATCCGCTCGCGACCGCATGCGCCTCTCGATGCGGTCCGCCAGGACGCGGCGGACGGGTGCCATACCACCCAGGGCTCGGGCGCTCCAGGCGAGACCCTCGAACGTCCAGTCTCCAAGAGCTCCGTTGGAGCGGAGCATGTTTGCCTCCGGGTCGGTCCACCCTTATTCCGGACCCGTCCGAACGGGGGGCTCAATGAGCCACACTGAGCCGTTCGATCTACACCTCGACCTTGCGGGTCGCCCGGTTCCAGCGGACGGGCTTGCCCGCCTTGTACGAGAGGTTGCACATGTGGCCGACGAGCGCCGCGTGGTGGCCGAAGCGAACGTCCTCGATCGGCTTGCCGCCGCTGCGGATCGCGTCGATCCAGTTGCGGAGGTGGGCGCGGGTCGAGTCTTCGTCGCTCGATTTGTACTCGACCGGCTCCGCCGAGGCGGGTCCGTCGAGCGGGGTCAACCTCTCGTTCAGGTTCATGAGCTCCCGGAACTTCGCGGTCGTGGCCTTGGGCCAGGAGTGCGTCGAGTAGGCGAAGCCCTCGGTGCGGGGCTCGTAGAAGTGCTTGAACGAGCCGCCGGTGTACTCGAGCGTGCCCTCGCTGCCGTAGATCGTGAGCAGCGGCCCGGGGTGGCCGTTGCTGGCCGTGCTCGAGAGCCGCAGCACGAAGCCGTCCGGGTACTTCACCATCGAGGTCATCTGGTCCGGCACCTCGCGGTAGTTCTTCCAGTGGTACACATCGCCAAAGCTGAAGACGCTCTCCGGCTCCTGCACGCCCATCAGTTGGTGGGTGGCGGTGACGAGGTGCACGAACAGATCCGTCGGCAGCCCGCCCGAGTAGTCCCAGAAGAGCCGCCACTGGAAGAAGCGCCTGAGGTCGAAGTCCTGCGGCGGAGCCGAGCCCAGGAAGCCCTTGTAGTCGACCGTCTCTGGCGAGGCGTCGGGCGGGATCGGGTAGTACCAGGCGCCCGTGGCGCTGTTGCGGTGGAAGCGGCCCTCCACGAGCGTGACCTGGCCCAGCCGTCCGCTCTTGATGAGCTCGGACGCCTTCTGCGCGCAGCCCATGCTCATGTACTGGCTGCCGACCTGGACGACCTTCCCGCTCTTGTCGGCGGCGGCGATGAAGGCCTCGCCCTCCTCCCAGCGGTGGGTCATCGGCTTCTCGACGTAGACGTGCTTGCCCGCCGCGAGCGCCTCTTGCGTCATCCGCAGGTGCCAGTGGTCGGGGGTCGCGATCACGACCGCGTCGATGTCGGCGCGGGCGAGGAGCTCCTTGTAGTCGCCGGTGATCGCGGGTGGTGGCGTGACGAGCTCCTGGGCCGCCTGCAGGTGACCCTTGTAGCAGTCGGCGGCGGCCTTGATCTCGACCCCCGCGATGCCGGCCGCCGCTTCCATGAGCAGCGTGCCGCGGATGCCGACACCGATGAAGCCGAGCCGCACGGGCGTCAGGTTCACCGCGGCCGAGTTGTTGATCTGCGCGCTCGCCGCGCGGGCTCCGCCCGCTGCACCGGCCGCGGCCGCGATCAGGCTGGACTTCTCGAGAAACTGCCTGCGGTTGATCGGGTTCTTTTCCGCCATCTGGACGCTCCTCTGGACGCCGGCATGCTATGCAGCCCGGCGGGAAGGTGTCAATGAAGCATCGCGAAGGGCGTGGCGAAGAGCTGGCAGAGCAGCGCCCCTACGAGCGTCATCGACAGGCCCCAGGCCAGCAGCCGGCGAAACAGCGACTGTGCCGTCGCGGGATCCTCGACCGCGGCCACGCACAGCGCGCCGAGCGTGGACAGCGGCGACACGTCGACGAGCGACGAGCCGACGTTGATGCTCAGCGAGACCGCCAGCGGGTCGCCGCCCCCGAGGCGGGCCAGCAGGCCGGGCACCGTGGGCAGGAACGCGGGCAGCACCACTCCCGAGGTGCTGCTCCAGATCGAGATCAGGCCGGTGACGAACGCCATGGCGCCGTTCACCGTCGCCGGGGTCGCCATGCGGGCGAGCAGCCCGCTGAACAGCTCCATCCCGCCGGTCTTCTCGACGAGCGACACGAGCGTGCTCATGCCGGTCACCATCAGGACGGCCCCCCAGGGGACGGCACGCAGGGTCGCCGGCTCGTCGGCGGCGCGGAGCACGAAGAGGCACACGACACCGGCGAGGGCCGAGAGGCCCACGGGTAGGCGGAAGATCACGGCGCCCAGGGCCCAGGCGCCGATCACCACGAACGAGAGCCGCTGCCGCGCGTCGAGAGGCTCGATCGCGGGCGTCGCGGTGAGCGTCGCCTCGCTTGTCGCCGTGCGCCGCCAGAGCCAGAAGGCGTAGGCCGCGCCGGTCAGCAGGAGATGAGCCAGGGCGTTCGCGGCGAAGACCTTGCTCTCGTGGCCGGCGAGGCCGGCCTCGGCCATGCGCGAGTTCGCGATGATGCCGACGGCGCTGAGGGGCGACAGGTTGCCGGCGTTGGCGCCGTTCGCCACGAAAAGGGCTCCGAGGAACGGCGAGATTCGCATCTGCGAAGCCACGGCCGCGGCGAGCGGTGCGATGAGTGCCACGCTCGGGACCGCCCCGGGACCGACGGCGGACACACCGAACGCAACCGCGAACAGCAGCCAGGGCACGACACGCGCGTCGCCGCGCGCGAGCCGCACCGCGCGGCGCGCCACGCGCGCGAGCGTGCCGTTGGCCTCGGTGGCCGCGAACAGCAGCGTCACGCCCAGCAGCGTGAGGAACAGCGAGGAAGGAAAGGCGCCGGCCACGGTCTCCGCCCGCAGTCCGGGCACGAACAGCCCCAGGCCGAAGGCCAGGGCGAGCGCGGCCACGCCCACGTTCACGCGCGCCGAGAAGCTGAGCGCGATCGCCAGCAGCAGCGCGAGGAGCGAGGCGACCGCCGGCGTCACCGCAGCGGCTCGGTCCTTGGCGGAGGCAGCGGCTTCGGCAGCGGCTTGCGCGGCAGGAGCTCCTGGCGCGTCGCGGCGTTGTATGCGAACGACGCAACGATCGCGGCCGCCTGCATCAGGTCCGCGCGCTGCACGTGGTCGTAGACGTCGAGGTCGGAGTGATGGGTGCGGGTCGAGTAGTCGACGGGATCCTGGATGAACTGGAAGCCCGGCAGGCCGACCGCGTCGAACGGCAGGTGGTCGGTGCCGTGCGTGTCGCGGATCGTGAGCGTGCGGGCGCCCAGGTCGGCGAACGGCGCGAGCCAGGCGTCGAAGATCGGCCGCACCATGTCGTTGCCCTGCAGGTACACGCCGCGGATCTTGCCGGTGCCGTTGTCGACGTTGAAGTAGGCCGCGAGCCTGGCGTGGTCGGGCTGGAGCTGCATCGTGACAGGGTCGGCGAAGTGGCGCTTGACGTACGCGCGCGAGCCGTAGATGCCCTGCTCCTCGCCGGTCCACAGCGCGAGGCGAACCGTGCGGTCGAGCTTCAGGTCGAGCGTCTTCAGGATCCGCATCGCCTCGAGCATCACGGCGCAGCCTGCGGCGTTGTCGGTGGCCCCGGTGCCGCCGTGCCACGAGTCGAGGTGCGCGCCGATCATCACCACCTCGCCGGCCTTGCTGCCGCCAGGCAGCTCGGCGATCACGTTGGCGGCGTCGCGATCCTGCTCGTCGAGCTCGACGTCGACCTCCAGCTCCACGCGGACGGCTTGGCCCCGCTCCACGAGCCGGGTCAGGCGGCCGTAGCTCTCGGGCGTGATCACCACGACCGGCGGCGGCACGGGCGAGCCCGCGCGCCAGAAGCCGGCCTCCTCGGCGAAGAGGATCCCGCCGGCGCCGCGGCCCCACGCGTCGCGCGCGAGCACGGCCGGGACACCCTCCTCGCGCAGGAAGGTCCACAGCGGGTCCCAGGCGCGCGACAGCCGCTGCCAGTAGTCTTCGCTCGCCTCGAGCGGCAGGCGGGCCATGAGCTCGCGGCGCTTCTTCGGGTCCTCGGGCAGGCGGGTGAGCGGCCACTCGAGGGCCGGCGTCGGGAACGGATCGGGCGCGGCCGCGAGCTTGGCGAGCTCGGCCTCGTCGTAGCGGGTCACGGCCGCGGCGGTGGCCGGCTGCGAGTCGACCTGCGGCTCGATCAACACGATGCGGCCGCCGAGCTTCCCGCGCTGGCGCGTCATGTACTCCCGTACCCGCGCCTCGATCTTCGCGGGGTCGGAGCGCTCTTCCTCCTGCCAGGCCTGGAACACCGGGGCGAGCACCACGTCGGCCGTCACCGGGCCGCGCGTGCCTCCCGACCAGGCGCGCGGGACGCCGGGGAGCGGCGCGTAGCTGGGCGTGAGCAGGTGGCCCGCGTAGCGCTTGAGCTGCCAGCCGCGGCCGAAGCGGCCCCATGGCTCCGTGCGGGCGCTCGAGATGCCCCAGCCCTTGAGGCGCGAGACGGCCCAGTCGGCCGCCTGGCGCTCGCCTCGCGACGCCGTCAGGCGTGGCCCGCCCACGTCGGTGAGAAAGAACAAGTGGTCCATGACCTTGCCGTTCTCGAACGCCTCGGACTTGATGCGGTGGACGACCGCGAGGTCCACGTCCTCGGCGACGACCTCGGCCACGGAAAAGCCGGCGACGGCGACTACCAGCAGGGCGCTTCCAGCGTTCATGTCGTTGATCCTCGGGCGTGAGAGCCGGCGGATCATATGCCACGAGCACGGGGTGTAACATCTCGGCCCACGAAACCCAGGGACGAACGGAACCCATGAGCACTGAAGCGCAGGCGGACGCGATCCGCCAGCTGCACGCCCAGTTCGAGACGGCCCGTGCGCTCGGCGAGTCGGACTCGCTGGAGACGGCCGCCCCCCGCATCCTGCGGGCGCTCGGCGAGATCCTCGGCTGCGATCACGGCGCCGTCTGGATGGTCGACCCCGCGCAGGCCGCGATCCATTGCCTCGAGACGTGGCACCCGCCCTCGGTCTCGCTACCCGAGTTCGACGACCTCACGCGACGCACGCCGTTCGCGCTCGGGATCGGGCTGCCGGGGCGGGTCTGGCACAGCGGCCGTCCGGCGTGGATCGAGGACGTCACGCGCGACACCAACTTCCCGCGCGCGGCCGCGGCGGCGCGCGAGGGGCTGCACGGCGCCTTCGGCTTCCCGATCGTGCTCGGCGGCAGCGTGCTGGGCATGCTGGAGTTCTTCAGCCGCGACATCCGCGAGCCCGACCAGGGCCTGCTCGACCTGCTCGCGACCGTGGGCAGCCAGATCGGGCAGTTCGTCGAGAGGAAGCGCGCCGAGGGCGAGCTGCGGACTCTCTTCCAGATGTCGCGCGACATGCTGTGCATCGCGGGCTTCGACGGCTACTTCCGCCGGCTGAACCCCGCCTGGCAGGAGACGCTCGGCTACTCGCTCGAGCAGCTGATGAGCCGGCCCTACGTCGAGTTCGTGCATCCCGACGACCGCGGCGCCACCGTCGAGGAAGCCGAGAGCATCACCGCCGGCCAGGGCACGCTGGTGTTCGAAAACCGCTACCGCCGTCCCGACGGCTCCTACCGCTGGCTGGCCTGGAAGACGGCGCCCCTCGTCGAGCAGGGGCTCATCTACTGCGTCGCGCGCGACGTGACGGAGCAGAAGCGCGCGGCACAAGAGCTGCTGGAGGCGCGCGAGGCGGCCGAGGCCGCGAGCCGGGCCAAGAGCGACTTCCTCGCCAACGTGAGCCACGAGATCCGCACGCCGATGAACGCGGTGATCGGCATGGCGGAGCTGCTGCTCGACACCGCACTGCGCAGCGTGCAGCGCGAGTACCTCGTCGCGCTCAAGGACTCGGCGGAGTCGCTGCTCGGCCTGATCAACGACCTCTTGGACTTCTCGCGCATCGAGGCGGGGCGGCTCGAGCTCGTGCCCGCGGCGTTCGACCTGCGCGAGCTGGTTGGCGACACGCTGCGCACCCTCGGCGTGCGCGCGCACCAGAAGGGGCTCGAGCTCGTCTCGCGGGTGGCGCCCGAGGTGCCAACGCTCGTGGTGGGCGACGCGGCGCGGCTGCGGCAGGTGATCGTCAACCTGGTCGGGAACGCGATCAAGTTCACGGCCACGGGCGAGGTGCTGGTCGAGGTCGAGGCGAAGGCGCGCGAGGCCGACGCAACTGCACTCGCCTTCGCGGTCAGCGACACCGGCATCGGCATCCCACCCGAGAAGCAGGGGCTGATCTTCGAGGCGTTCGCCCAGGCCGACGGCTCGACCACCCGAGAGTACGGCGGCACCGGCCTCGGGCTCGCGATCGCGTTCCGCATCGTCGGGGCGATGGGCGGCCGGCTCGAGGTGGAGAGCGCCGCGGGCAAGGGCAGCCGTTTCCACTTCGAGGTGCCGTTCGCGTCCGCGCCGGCGCAGCCGGCGGGCGAGACGTCCTCCCACGTTCGCGGCGTGCGCGTGCTGGTGGTGGACGACAACGCGACCAACCGGCGCATCCTGGAGGAGACGCTGGTTCACTGGCGGATGCGTCCGACCCTGCTGGCCGGAGGCAAGGAGGCGCTCGTCGCGCTCGAGCGCGCCGCTGCGCGGGGCCGGCCTTTCCCGCTGGCGCTGCTCGACGCGAACATGCCGGAGATGGACGGCTTCGCGCTCGCGGAGCGGATCCGGCGTCGCCGGGCTCTCGCCCGCACGCGCGTGCTGATGCTGACCTCGGGCCCACGCCCGGGAGACGAGCGGCGCGCGATCGCGCTCGGCGTCTCCTCGTACCTGATCAAGCCCGTGAAGCAGTCGGATCTGTTCGAGCGCATCCTCGAAGCGCTTCGGGCTCCGTCCGCCCAGCCGCGGCAGCGCGTGCCGACCTCGCGCCCCGCCGGACGCAGGCTGCGCGTGCTGGTCGCCGAGGACAACGAGGTGAACCAGCGCGTCGCCGTGGGCATGCTGGAGCGTGCGGGCCACCGGGCGCTCGTCGTCGCGAACGGCCGCCAGACCCTGGCGGCGCTCGCTCGCGAGGCGTTCGACCTGGTGCTGATGGTCGTGCAGATGCCCGAGCTCGACGGCTTCGAGACCACGGCCGCGATCCGCGAGCGCGAGCGGGGAACGCCGCGGCGCGTGCCGATCGTGGCGCTGACGGCGCACGCGATGAAGGGAGACGCGGAGCGCTGCCTGGCGGCGGGCATGGACGCCTACCTCGCGAAGCCGCTGCAGGCCGCGGAGCTCGTGGCGGTGCTCGAGCGGCTCGCCCCGGACACCGTGATCGACCGCGCGCGGCTGCTCGAGCGCGTGGGCGGCGACACGCGCGCGCTCGCCGAGGTGGCCCGGATCTTCCTCGCCGACGCGCCGCGCCGACTCCGCGAGATCAAGCATGCGATCGACACCGGCGACGCGCGCGCGCTGCGTGCCGCGGCCCACACGCTGAAGGGCGCCGTCTCCAACTTCGGGGCCGGGGGGGCCGTGGAGGCGGCGTTCGAGCTGCAGAAGCTCGGCGACACCGCCGAGCTCGACGAGGCGCCCGCCGCGCTGGAGCGGCTCGAGGCGGAGCTTCGGGCGGTAAGGCGCGAGCTGCGGCGGCTGGTGAGCGCGCGGAAGCAGCCGGCGAAGCGCGCGGGCAAGGCGGCGAAGCGACCGGGCAAGGCGGTGAAGCGTGCGCGCGCGCGGCCCGCGAAGGGACGACCGGCGGGGCGGAGGCGGGGCTAGAGGACGGAACGAACGAAACGGGAACGAACCAAGAACGGCCGGGACTTCCTGGACTGAGCGAGCGGGGGGGCATCCCGCCCCCCCCCGAACCCCCCGGTGCGACCCGAGCCCCCCGGGAAATCAGTCCAAGTACTTAATGAACACGACCTCGTTCTGGGCTTCGTTGTAGAGCAGCTCGTCGACCAGCTGGCGGGCCATCAGCAGGCCGAAGCCGCCGGGGCGCAGTCCCTTGCCCTCGCGTACCAGCATGTGCTCGGTGGGCCGATCGGGCGGGTTGGCGAGCGCCGAGTGCTCGAGGCCCTCGAAGCTGAAGCCCTGGCCGGGGTCCTGGATCCGGTAGAGCAGCATGCGCCGCGCGCGCAGGTAGGAGATGCGCACGGTCTTCGTCGGGTCCAGCTTGCCGCCCCACTCGATCGCGTTCATCAGCAGCTCGCCGAAGGCCTGCCCCACCCGCGTGCGGACGTCCTCCGGCAGGTCGCTGTCGAGCCGCGCCAGGAACTCGCGGATCCGCTCGGCGGACTCGCGCTGGCACGGCACCAGCAGCTCTACCCAGTCGGGTCGCGCCGAGACCACCTCGATCGGCCGCAGCTCGGGGCCGGCCGCGAGCACGGAGCGCACGACCTCGACGAGCTGCGCCGGCTCGACCGGCTTCGCGAGGTAGCGGTAGGCGTGCTGGCGGATCGCCCGCAGCAGCGTCTCGGAGGCGTCGTCCGCCGTCATCATCACGACGCGGGGAGGCGAGGGCGCGTCGCGCAGCCGCTCGAGCACCTCGACGCCGTCCATGCCGGGCATCCACACGTCCAGCAGCACGAGGTCGAACGCTTCGCGGCGGACGCGCTCGAGCGCCCGGCGTCCGTCGCTCGCTTCCGCCACGGTGTAGCCCGCCCCGCGCAGCTGCAGCGCCAGCAGGCGCCGGGTGGTGCGGTCGTCGTCGACGACGAGGATCTTGCTCACGGGGGCTTGAGGGCGATGCTAGGTCCCGCACCGCGGAGGGTCAAGCGTCCGCGAGATCCAGAGTCCAAGCCTTTGTTCACGGTTCCGTGCGAGGCTCGCGGCATGCACAAGGCAGCTGCTCGGACCGGCGCGCTCGGCGTGCTCCTGCTCGCGGCTTTCCTCGCGGTCCCGACGTCGCCGCGGGACGCCTCGGGGGGGCAGGCGATGGACGACCCCCTGGCCGCGGAGATCGCGCGCCTCAAGGCCTACCTCCAGAGCAGCACGGCGAAGGGCGAGATCTGGGACGACGTGCGGCGCGTCGGAGAGCTGCTGAAGGCGCAGCTCGCTCCGCCGGCCGCAAACGCGCTCGACGCGGTGACGCCGGCCGCCGCGCGCGCCATCGCCGAGGCCGCGCTGCCGCAGGTGCGCGTCTACTACGAGGCGAGCCTCGACTACGGGCAGAACACCGTGCCCGACGCCGGGCTCTACTACATCGGCGCGGCGCTCGCGCAGCGCGAGCTCGCCTCGCTCGTGCGCGGCCTCGGCGACGCCCAAGGACTTCGGCTTCTTCGGCAAGGGCGAGGGCAAGGCGGAAGGCCGCTACGCGCCCCTGAAGAGCGCCCAGAGCCACGAGCGCTTCCGGGCGGACCTCGCGCGGATGCTGAAGCTCGTCCTGGCGGGCGACAAGGAGTCCGCGCGCGCGGGGGCGGCCCCGACCGACGCGGATCCGCTCCCGAGGCTCCCGGCGATAGCACTCGTCGATCTCGACGGCCGGCCCGTGACGCCGGACGATCTCGCGGGCAAGGTGGTGCTCGTCGAGTTCTGGGCCACCTGGTGCCCGCCCTGCCGCGGCACGCTCGCCTGGCTGGGCGAGCTGCAGCGGAGGCACCCGAAGGACGTGGTCGTGCTCGCCGCGGCGATCGAGTCCGAGGAAGCCGACGTCCGCCGCATCCGGGACGAGCTCGGGGCGCCTCTACGCTTCGGGATGGGCACGCCCGACATGGCCCGTGCCTTCGGGGATCTGAGCGCCGTGCCCACACTGTTCGTGTTCGACCGGCAGGGGCGCGCGCGCGGTGCGTTCTACGGGGCGCCGCCGAGCCTGCACGCGGAGGCCGAGGCGGCGCTCGCCAAAGCGCTCGACTAGCCGCCGCTCAGGCGAGACCGTGGCGCGCCAAGAGCGCGCGGTCGGCGAGCAGCTCGGCGGTGGCGGCGTCGGCGACGACCGCGCCCCCGTCGAGCACGATCGCGCGCGGGCAGAGGCGCTCGACGAACGACAGGTCGTGGCTCGCGACCACCTGCGTGGCCTCGAGACCGGCGAGCAGCTCTCCGAGCTCGCGACGGCCGCGCGGGTCGAGTCCCGAGGACGGCTCGTCGAGCAGCAGCAGCCCCGGGCGGCACGCCAGGGCGCCCGCGAGGCACAGCCGCCGCTTCTCCCCGGCGCTCAGGTGATGCGGGAAGCGCGACTCGCACCCCGCAAGGCCCACCGCCGCGAGCGCGTCGCGCACGGCGCCGTCCACCTGCGCCTGGGGCCAGCGGCGGGCCCGCGGCCCGTAGGCGACATCCTCCTCCACGGTCAGGCCCACGACCTGGTCCTCCGGATCCTCGAACACGATGCCGACCCGCGCGCGCAGCATCGGAATCGTCTCCCGCGCCAGCGTCACGCCGTCGATCGCGACCCGTCCCTGCACGTCGTGGCGGTGGGCCGGGGCGGCGGGATCGTGGCGGTGCAGGTAGCGCTGGCGCTCCGGGAGCAGCCCCGCGAGGTGCAGCAGCAAGGTCGACTTGCCGGCGCCGTTCGGCCCCAGCAGCGCGATCCGATCGCCCGCCGCGACGCGGAAGGACACCGTGCGCAGCGCCTGGTGCCCGTCCGGGTAGTGGTAGGCGAGGCCCTCCACCTCGAGCGTCGCCGGCTTGGCGTTCACGGCAGGTCGGCCCCGCGCGCGAGCCGGGCGCGCTCCTGGGCCTCGGCGCGCTCCAGCGTCCGCAGCAGCAGCGCGCCGCCGAAGCGCCCGAAGCCCGCGAGCGTCGCGCGCGGCTCGCGCAGCAGGAGCCCCCACGCCCCGTGGCTGGTGCGCCGCGCCTCTCGCGCGCGGAGCATCGCCCGCGCGCGCTCGACCATGGCGGCGAGGCTGACGAGCGCCGCCTCGAGCACGGACACGAGCAGCGCGGGCGCGCCGAGCGAGCGTGCGGCGCGCACCAGGCCCAAAGGCCCGAGTAGGTATGCCGTGCCCGCCGCAGCCAGGGTCGCGGCGAGCGCCCGCGCGACGAGCGCGGTGGCGGCGAGGAGCCGGCGGCCCGGCGGGGCGACGAGGGCCGCGGGCCCGCCGCTGGCCCCAGGCGCAGGTGG
>DATEUE010000143.1:0-2176 GCA_035283305.1 Vicinamibacteria bacterium
CAAGCTGAAGGGGACGGACACGCAGGCCCTCGTGCACCGCCTGCAGGGCCTGGGGATCCGGGTCCTCGGCTCGAGCATCATCGGCCTCGCCGAGCACGGCGCCGACAACATCGACCGCGCGATCGACCACGCGGTCGCGCACGACACCGAGTTCCACCAGTTCATGCTGTACACGCCGGTGCCGGGCACGCCGCTCTACGCAGAGCACCGGGCGAACGGCACGCTACTGACGCAGGAGGAGTGCCCCGACGCCGACACGCACGGACAGCTCCGCTTCAACTTCCGGCACCCGCGGATCAGAAACGGCGAGGAGACCGAGTACCTGCTGCGCGCCTTCCGCCGCGACTTCGAGGTGAACGGGCCGAGCGTCACCCGCATCGCGCGCACGCTGCTGCGCGGCTGGCTCGCGCTCAAGGACCACCCCGACCCACGCGTTCGTGAGCGGATCGCCTTCGAGACGAAGGACCTTCCCACGCAGTACGCGGGGGCGCTGTGGGCGTCCGAGCGCTGGTTCGCACGCACGAACCCGGCGCTCGCGGCCCGGCTGCGGACGACCCGCCTCGCGGTGGAGCAGGAGTTCGGGTGGAGGGCGCGGTTCGCCGCGCGGCTCGTCGGCCCCGTGGTGCTCGCGACGCTGTGGCGCGAGCAGGGCCGCCTGCGCCGCGGCCGGACGTACGAGCCGCCGACCTTCTACGAAGCGAATCCCGCCGCCACCGCCCGAGCCGAGGTGGCGAGTCGTGGCGCCGTGGGCTGTCGCTGGGTCGAGCCCCCGGCCGCGCCCAGGGGGGCGAGCGAAGCCGTCGCCTGACGAGGCCTTCGCAAGCGCACCCTGTGTGAAGTTCCCCGACACGGCACGGCTTGACTCTGAACCCGCTGCCGCTGAGCGATTTGCGAGGCCAGGCGCGTGCCTTCGGCTGAAGGCACGGTGTCGCGAGGCCTTACAGAGGACGGGGAGAGCGCTCACCGAAGCGGCCGCAAATGCCGTCGAATCAGGCGCGGCCCGGGTCTTGCCACTCAACGGGGCGTTCCGTGCGCTCCACGCCTGAGCCGCGTCCGCTCCCGGTCCGTCCTCAGAGCTGAACCGCGAATAGAAGTGGTAGTGCGCGAGATGGGGGATCTGATGCGAAATGCGTTCGGCGTCCTCGGCCGGCTCCCGGCTCTGGTGTCGGGAGGGCTCGCTGTGTGGTGCCTGGCGGCGGCCACCCCTGCTTCCGCCGTGCTGATCGGCGCAGGAGACATCGTCCCCACGACAACGCTCTCGAGCTGCGTCGAATGCCTGCCAGGGCGCGTCTGGCTGATCACCGAGATCACGGACGGGATCACGGCCGATCTCCCGCCGCTGTTCAATGGCTTCGCCGGCGAAACGGGCAGAATCGGGACGATCCACCTCGACCTCGTCGGCACCTTCAACCTGAGCAGCTTCCTGCTGTGGAACGACATCAACGTCGTTCATGAGGGGGTCGAGACGTTCCGGCTGCACTTCTTCGATGAGGCGAACGTGCTGATCTCGAGCTCGCCGATCTATTTTGCACCGGTGAGTCAGCTGTCGGCGGGCCAGTACGACTTCGCGTCGACGGTTCTCGGAGTGGGCCGTGTCGATCTGGATGTGCTGAGCAACCTCGCAAGCGTCCATGGAGAACGCATCGAGATTCGCGAGGTCGCGTTCTATGGGGAGCCTGTCCCCGAACCCGCGACGCTCGGCCTGATGGCCGTCGGTCTCGGAAGTCTCGGCCTTGTGAGGCGCAAGCGGAGAGCGAGCAAGCCGAGATCGGACAGCTGAGCGCGATCCAAGACGCGCGGCCTACTCGCGCCGTCCCAGCCAGCGTGACAGCCGGCCCGTGAGCTTCTTCCCCGCCGCCTCCTGGCGGGCGGCCAGGTCCTGCTCGTAGTCGACGAGACGCCGGAAGACCTCGCCTTCCGGCCAGGACACGAAGCGATACGTCCAGGACGCGCCCTCGGACGAGGGCGCCTGCGCTCTGGCGAGCCGGTAGTAGCGATCCTCGAAGCGCAGCGTCATGCCTTCGGCCCAGCCAGTCTTCTCGTGCGCGCTGGTGAGGACGAGCGCCCAGTCCGTCGTCTCGGCCGGGTCGAGGACGACGCCGTCTCCGCTCGGGAGGGCTCGCGAGCGGGGCGGCGCGCCCTCGCGTGGCCGCCGCAGCTCCACCGCCAGCTCGGA
>DATEUE010000144.1:0-4008 GCA_035283305.1 Vicinamibacteria bacterium
CGGCGACGAGCGGCGCGAGCTCGGGCCGCTGGAGCGCCTGGTCGACGGAAGGCAGCAGCCGGCGCGGATCGACCGGGGTGGGCGCGGGCATGGGCAAGAACACACATGATATCCTCGCGACCATGGGTCGCGAGCGTCCTCCGGATTTCGCCGACCGACTGCCGCGCGTCGTGCCCAAGGAGGAGCAGGACATCTCGCAGCTCAGCGACGAGATGGCCGACCTTCTCTACCCGGGACGCCGGCCCCGGCCGTTTCGCATCGGCCTGCGCTTCGACCGCTTCGATGGGCCGGGCCTCGCGCCCGCGCTCGCGCTGGCGCGCCAGTCCCCGGTCTACCGCGAGGAGCCCGGCCGGGACGGCGTCTCGTACCACGCCGCCTTCGACGCGGGCGCCGCGAGGACGCTGCTCGGGCTCTACGAGATCGTCAAGCAGCGGCCCGACCTCGAGCTGCGCGTGGACGGCAAGAAGCTGCCCTACGCGCACGAGCTGTGGCTGCCGCTCGTCTGGATGTTCGTCGGAGGCGAGGCCTAGTGGCTCTTCAGGACGACCTCGACCGCGTCGAAGTCATGCTGCGCCAGCTGCAGGTCAAGTGGGACCTGTTCTTCAACGGCGCCGAGAAGAAGCCGCCGTCGGAGCTGCAGACGCAGGTGGACAGTCTGCTCAAGCGCCACTCCAACGCGGAGATCCGCAACAACGGCGACCGCTTCCGCTTCCAGGGGCTGACCGCGCGCTACACGACGTTCAACGAGCTGTGGCAGAAGAGGCTCCGCGCGCGCGAGGAAGGCCGGCTCTACGGGATGCACGGGCTCAAGGCCGAGAAGATGGTGCCGGCCGGACCCCCGCTCAACCTGTCCTTCAAGCCCGAGACGCCGCAGGAGTTTCGCGTGACCGACCCCTCGCGCGACGTGGCGGCCGTGCGCGCGCTCTACGAGAAGTTCGTCGAGGAAAGGCGAAGGACCGGCGAGACGCAGACGCCGGCCTTCGACAGCTTCCAGGCGCTGATTGCCAAGCAAGCGCAGAAGATCCAGCAGGAGAAGGGCGCCCAGGCCGTCGACTTCCGCCTCGAGACCAAGGACGGAAAGGTGTCGCTCAAGGCCAAGGTCGTGAAGTGAGGTCGTGAGGCGAGCGCTTGCCGTAATCCTGATCCTGTTGCCCGCCCCGCGCCCGGCAGCGGCCTGGCCGGCCGAGACGATGGGTGCCTTGTCTCGCGACGCCCGCAAGCTCCTGCCGCGCTCGCTCAGCCGTCTCCTGGGCGAGCGCGAGAGCTTCGTGCTCGACGAGGCGCGCCGCTTCCCGCCCGACCTCGCGCGCGCCCTGGCGCAGGACCTGCCCTCGGGCCGGCTCCGCGAAGAGACGCTCGCGGCGCTCGCCGCCCACGCCGACGCGGCGTTCCGGCTGCTGAAGGAAGGCCAGGTGAGCGAGGGCCTGGTGCGGCTCGGCGGGCTGCTGCGGATCCCGGCCGACCTTTCGGACCCGGTGCTGTCGGTCGGGCCCGAGGGCTGGCCGCCCGGCCTCACGCGCGAGTACTACGCCCTCTTCACGGCCAACCTGGGCCGGATGCCCGTGGTGCTCGACGACCGCGCGGCCCTGAAGCTGACGCGAAAGGAGCTGCCGGCGCTCTGGCAGTCGCTCGTCGACCGCAGCCGCGCGCAGGTGCCCGTAGTCCGCGGCGAGCTCTTCAAGGACGGCCGTGTCGTCGACCATCGGCGCCTCGACTACCGCTCGCCGGCCTGGGCGGTCTCCTCGCTCGCCTACTCGCGGGCCGTCACCGCCACGGCCGCCACCTGGCTCGCGGTTTGGCGCGAGGCCAACGGCGACACCACCCGGATGCCCGCGGCGCGCGAGGTCGTCCCAGAGCCCCACCCGGAGGCCCCATGACGCGCCGAGCGCTGCTGTCGGTTTCCCGCAAGGAGGGCCTCGTCGAGCTCGCCCGCGGCCTCGTCGAGCGCGGCTTCGAGGTGCTCTCGACGGGCGGCACGGCGAAGGAGCTGGACGAGGCCGGCGTCAAGGTCACGAGCGTCTCGAAGGCGACCGGCTTCCCGGAGATCCTCGACGGGCGCGTGAAGACGCTGCACCCGAAGATCCACGGCGGGATCCTGGCGCGACGCGACGTGCCCGAGCACGCGCAGGCGCTCGAGAAGCACGGGATTCCCCCGATCGACGTGGTGGTGGTCAACCTGTACCCGTTCGAGGACAAGGTCGCGAAGGGCGCGAGCTTCGACGAGGCGCTCGAGTACGTGGACATCGGCGGGCCGACGATGCTGCGGGCCGCGGCCAAGAACTTCCGCCACGTCGCCGTCGTGGTCGACCCGGCCGACTACCCGCTGCTGCTCGAGCAGCTCGACCGCGCGGGCGGCATCGACGCGGCCACCCGCTTCTACTTCGCGCAGAAGGCCTTTCGCCACACCGGCCGCTACGAGGCGGCGATTGCCGCCTACTTCTCGCAGGTCGAGCTGCGCGAGGGAAGCTTCGTGCCGGCCGAGGCCGACGAGACCTTCCCCTACCGCCTCAACCTCGGCTTCGAGAAGGTGCAGGACCTGCGCTACGGCGAGAACCCGCACCAGCGCGCGGCCTTCTACAGCGACCTCGGCTCGACGCTCTACTCGGTGGCGGCGGCGCGCAAGATGCAGGGCAAGGAGCTCTCGTTCAACAACATCCTCGACCTCGAGGCCGCCTGGCGGCTCGCGACCGAGCTGGACGAGCCGGCCTGCGTGATCGTCAAGCACACGAACCCGTGCGGCACTGGCCTGGGGGCGGGCCCGCTCGAGGCCTACGAGCGCGCCTGGGCGTGCGATCCGACCTCCGCCTTCGGCGGCGTGATGGCCTTCAACGTGAAGCTCGACGCCGAGGCCGCCCGCCGGCTCTCCGAGAAGTTCGTCGAGGCGGTGATCGCCCCCGGCTTCGAGTCGGAGGCGCTCAAGGTGCTCGCGAAGAAGACCAGCCTGCGCGTGATGAACATGGACGCGACCGGGATCCACAAGGTGAGCGGGTTCGACCTGCGCCGCGTCGTCGGCGGGATGCTGGCCCAGCAGTGGGACCTGCACCGCCTCGAGCGCGACCGCTGCGAGGCGGTCACCAAGCGCAAGCCGACGGACGCGGAGTGGGGCGCGCTGCTCTTCGCCTGGACGGTAGTGAAGCACGTCAAGTCGAACGCGATCGTCTACGCGAACGCGCGGCAGACGGTCGGCGTGGGCGCGGGGCAGATGAGCCGCGTCGACTCGGCCCGCATCGCCACGCACAAGGCAGTGCTGCCGCTCGCCGGGACGGTGGTGGCCTCGGACGCCTTCTTCCCGTTCCGTGACGGGGTCGACGAGATCGCCAAGAGCGGCGCCACGGCGATCATCCAGCCGGGCGGCTCGGTGCGCGACGAGGAGACGATCGCCGCCGCCGACGAGCACGGCCTCGCCATGGTCTTCACCGGCGTCAGGCACTTCAAGCATTGATTCCAGCGGCGGCAAGGGGGGCGCGCGGCCCCACTCCAGCGGGGGCACGGGGGGCGCTTAGCCCCCCGAAAAGCTAGTCCCGCCCGTTCGTTGTCTCCGTTGTTCTTTCCGTTGGTCCCTTGGCCCGTTCACAAATCCTCCGTAGTCGGCCCGCGCGCCGTCTCCGGCCCTTGGAGCCGGCCGGTCTATCATGGAAACCCGATGATCGGCGAGACCGTCTCGCGTTACCGCATCGACGCCGAGCTCGGCTCCGGCGGGATGGGAGTCGTGTATCGCGCCCACGACCTGCACCTGGGTCGCGACGTCGCGCTCAAGTTCCTCCCGGCCCTGCTGGCGGCGGACCCCGGCGTGCTCGCGCGCTTCGAGCGCGAGGCGCGGCTCGCCTCGTCGCTCAATCACCCGCACATCTGCATCGTCCACGACATCGAGCAGCACGGCGGGCACCCGTTCATCGTGATGGAGCTCTGCACGGGCGAGACCGTCAAGCGGCTCGTGCAGCGCGGCCCGATCCCGCTCGCCGAAGCCATCGGCCTCGCGATCCAGGCCGCGGGCGCGCTCGACGCCGC
>DATEUE010000145.1:0-4841 GCA_035283305.1 Vicinamibacteria bacterium
GGTAGAGCTCCACTGCGTCGCCGTGGCGGCCGCCGAGCAGCACGCACAGCGGCAGGCCCGCGACCTTGCCCAGGATGTCCCAGCAGGCCATGTCGATCGCCGACTTCACGTAGGCGTGGCCCTTGAGGGCCGCGTCCATGCGCTGGTTCACGACCCCGAGCTCGCGCGGGTCGAGCCCGAGCAGGTGCTGGCCGATCTCCGCGATGCCGGTGCGCGCGCCTGGGCCGAAGGCGGGCAGGTAGAAGGGCCCGAGCGGGCACACCTCGCCCCAGCCCGTGACGCCCTTGTCCGTCTCGACCTCGACCACCGTGCTGTCGAACACCGAGACCGACTTGCCGCCCGACCACTTGTAGCTGCCCTCGTGGAGCGGCAACGCCACGCGATAGGCGCGGATGCGTGTGATCTGCACGGGACCTCCTCGTTTGCGGGGCCGGCTCGAGCGGTGAGCGGTGGGAAGGGTAGCCGAAGTCGGCCCTCACCGGCCCGGGGTCGCTCCCGCCGTGCAGCCCCCAGGGGCGCACAGCCGGTACACGTCGTCGCACGCCGCCCCGTCGGGCTTGGTGGTCCGGGCCAAGAGGGTCGCGAGCTGGGCCCAGGTCGAGGGGTCCGGGGCCGGGGCGGCCGGATCGGCGCGAGGCACGACGAGCAGCCCGGGACCCGCGGCGGCCCAGCGCTCGAAGGCCGCAAGCGCCGTCGGGTCGGCGAAGTTCCAGTCTTCGAGCCTGACCCGCGGCTCGCGCGCGAAGGCGAGGCCGAGCACCAGCGGCGTGACGCGCAGGTTCTGATAGCGGTTGGCGTGGACGACCACGGTGAGACCGCCCGGGTGGCGCGCCAGCTCGTCGCGCACCAGCCGCTCGGTGTCTCGCACGCCGTAGCCGGAGGGCCAGCCGAGCACGTACTGGAAACGGTCGGCCGCAGGGATCGCCGCCCGCGCCGGATCGGTCCAGAGCGCCCGGTCGAGGCGCAGCGCGGGAAGGAGCACCAGCACCGCGGCCGCGGCGGTGAGCCACGGGCGTCGCCGTTCCCGCGCGGCCTCGGGCGTCCAGGCGAGAAGCCGCGTCACCAGCCAGTCGAGGGCTCCCGCGGCGAGCACCAGCAGCGGGACCGCGGCCGGCAGCAGGTAGCGCGGCATCCGCCACGAGAGCACGCTGGAGAACGCGACGAGCGGGTAGACCGCGAGCAGGGCCAGCAGCAGAGTCTTGCGATCGCGGCGGGCGATGGCGAGTGCCGCGCCCAGAAGGCCCAGGAGCACGAGCGGGGGAGTGCACCACGTCCACAGCCAGCCAAAGCCCTCGGCCAGGCTCGACGCGAGCCGGCCGGCGAAGGCCCCGCCGCCCCCGGTGAAGAGCTCGGCCATGTGCTGGGCATTCTCGGTGGCGACGAACTTGCGGAAGGCCCACGCCGCGGGCGGCAGGCCGCAGGCGTAGGCGAGCGCCAGCGCGCCGAGGCGCGCGCGCACGGGGCCGAGCAGCAGGACGACGAGGGCGGGGATCGGCAGGGCCAGCACGCCGAGCGCCTTCACGAGAACCGCCAGCGCGAAGGCCAGGCCCGCGAGCACCGCGAAGCGCCGCTGGCCCGACTCCGCGACCCGGATGCTGAAGAGCAGCGTGAGGGCGGTGAACGCCGAGAGGCCGGCCTCGGTGAGCGCCATGCGGTCGTGGAAGAGCGTGAAGGGGCAGAGCACGTAGAAGAGCCCGGCCAGCAGGGCCGCACGCGAGCCGAGCAGGCGTCGCGCAATCTCCATCGTCGCCACGAGCGTCACGGCGCCGAGCGCCACGCTCACGAGCCGGTTCGCGTAGAGCAGGTGCTCGGCCCACGGGCTCACGAGCGCGCCGAGCCAGATCGTGAGGGCGCGTCCCCACTTCCAGGTGGCGTCCCAGCTCTTCTCGCCCTGCGCGATCAGGAGCGCCCAGCGCACGTGCAGCGTCTCGTCGAGGAAGATCGGCAGCAGGCCGAGCCCGCGGAGCCGCGTGAGGAGATGCAGGGCGAGGAGCGGGACGAAGCGCAAGCGGCCCGATGTTAGCACTCGCACTCGCGGCGACTCGGCGGGTTGTCTCGGGCGCAGGCTCCGGGGGATACTTCCCGTGCATGCCGGGACAAAGGTGAGCCAGCCGAGCAAGGCCCAGAGCCTCACCAGCCTCGTCTTCTACGGGGCGGTCCTGCTGATCGCGTACCTCGCGTTTCAGATCGTGCGCCCATTCCTGGGCGAGATCGGGTGGGCCGTGGTGCTCGCGATCTGTCTCGCACCGGCCCAGGCGCGCCTGGCGAAGCGCTTCGGAGCCATGCGAACCGCCGCCCTGCTGACGCTCCTGGTGGTGTTCGTGTTGATCGTGCCGGCGCTCGTCGCGATCGGGATGCTGGTGAGCGAGGGCCCGCAGGTCGTGGCCTACGTCGAGGCTCAGCTGCGCAATCGCGGCGGGCCGATGGGGCTCTTCACCGTGGCCTGGGAGTGGCTGCACACGCGCGTGCCGCTCCTGCCGTCCGAGGAGGAGGTCATCGAGAAGCTCTCGAGCAGCCTCGGAGGCCTGGCGAGCGCGGCGGCGAGCCGCGCCGGCTCCATCGTGAGCCGGGCCGTCTCCTTCGTCTTCGGCCTCGTGATCACGCTCGGCATCCTGTTCTTCCTGTTGAAGGACGCGCCCGAGATGACCCGTGCGGCCCGTCGGCTGCTGCCCTTCGGCCGCGAGCAGAACGACCGGCTGCTGTCGCTCACACGCGACATCGTCTCGGCGAGCGTCACCTCGATGCTCGCGGTCGCCGTGATCCAGGGTGTGCTCGGGGGGCTCACGTTTCTGCTGCTGGGCGTGGACGGGGCGGCCCTCTGGGGCGGCCTGATCGCGGTGCTCAGCACGCTGCCAGCCGTGGGCGCCGCGCTGGTGTGGGCGCCCGCGGCGATCTGGCTCGCCGTCTCCGGCTCGCTGGTGAAGGGCATCGTGCTCGCGCTCGTCGGCGTGCTGGTGCTCGGCAACGTCGACAACGTGGTGCGCCCGCTGCTGCTCTCGGGCTCGGCGCGCATGAGCACGCTGGTGCTCATCATCAGCCTGCTCGGCGGCGTGAGTGCCTTCGGCTTCATCGGGATCGTGCTGGGGCCGGTCGTCGCGGCCGTGCTCACGGCGCTCGTCGAGAGCTACGTGCCCGAGGACGAGCCCGACGCGAAGCTCGAGGCCGCCTCGCCCCCGCCCACTGTCGGCGCAGCGGAGCCACAGGCCGGCGGTGGCAGCCCGGCCGCTGCGGCTGCCGCGCCCGCGAGCGACCCGAGCGCCACGGGAACGTCGAAGCCGCCGACGGCCTGACCCAGGCCCCCGGACCGCAGGCCCTCAGATCCGGACGAGATCGGCGATGCGCACCGGCTTGCCCGCGTCCATGCTCTTGCGCGCGGCGATTCCCGTGAGGCACGACATCGCACCGGCGCGCGATCCCGGCAGCCGCATGTGCTCCGGCAGCGTGATGCCGCGGAACACCAGGTCGCGCAGCACGTCGTCGCCGCCGCCGTGGCCGCCCTCGGCCCTCGGGATCACGATCTCCTGCCGCTCGCCGAAGTTCTTGATCACGTGCATCTCGGTCTCGGGCGCGGCCCACGGCTGGCGCTCGAAGTCGCGCACCTCGAGCCGGCCCTCGGTCCCGTTGAAGGCGAGGCGGTAGCCCTCGATCGGCATGAAGGTGTTGACCGAGTAGCTCATCTGCACGCCGTTCGAGTACTTGACGACGGCGTTCATCGTGTCGGGGATGTCCACGTCCTCCTTGAACACGCAGCCGTCGCGCAGGTAGCCGTCGGCCTTCTCGCAGTCCACGTAGAGCGAGACGAGCCGCGGGCTCTTCGTGATGTCCCAGTGGTAGCGGCACTCGGCCTTGTGCGGGCACGGCCGGCAGTGGCTGTGGCGGAAGGGCCCCTGCTTGCCGTACTGCTGCAGGCTGCCGAACGCGGAGACCTCGACCGGGTCGGCGTCGAGCCACCAGTTGACGAGATCGAAGTGATGGGTGGACTTGTGGACCCAGAGCGAGCCGCCCTGCGAGCGCAGGCGGTGCCAGCGGCGGAAGTAGTCGGCTCCGTGGCTGGTGTCGAGGTACCAGGAGAAGTCGACGGACGTGACGCGGCCGATGGCGCCCGACTGCAGCAGCTCCTTGATCTTCTGGTGCTTCGGCGCGTAGCGGTAGTTGAAGGTCACGCCGATCTTGCGGCCGGTGCGCTTCTCGGCGTCGAGCACCGACTGGCACTGCGTCTCGTCCACGACCATCGGCTTCTCGGTGAGCACGTCCACGCCGCGCTCGAGGGCCTTGACGATACAGCCCTCGTGCGTCGTGTCGACGGTCGTGACCATCAGCAGCTCGGGCTTCGCCTGCTCGAGCATCGCGTCGAGGCTCGTGAAGGTGGGGCAGGCGGCGCCGATCGCCTTCCTGGCGTACTCCACGCGCAGCGGGTTCACGTCGCACAGGCCGACGAACTCGAGCACGTCGGCGTAGCGCTCGACCAGCGGTCGGCCCCACATGCCGATGCCGCGAACGCCGGTGCCGACGATCGCATAGCGGCGGCGCTTCGCCGCCCCGCGCGCGGCCCCGGGTACGAGCGAGGCCACCGCCACGCCGCTCGCCGCCGCCACGAAGTCCCTGCGCGAGACGCCTGCTGCGTTGCTCATGAGTCCTCCAGTGAGCGGCTCGCGCCGCCCGGATGATCGCGGCCGATGGCCGTGCCGTTCTGGATTCTGCGCGGCGGCGGGTGAGTCCGTCAACGGCTCGACTACAATCGCGCGTCCGACCGATCCCGGCTCCTGGAGGCGCCCTGGCGACCGACACCGACGTCCCGGGCGCGCCGCTTGACCCGCGCCCGCCGCGCCTCGTGCGCGCGA
>DATEUE010000146.1:0-2472 GCA_035283305.1 Vicinamibacteria bacterium
CAGAAGCTCGCTGAGCTGCTGGTCCATGTAGTCGAGATAGCGGAACCAGTCACCCTTGTCGTCACGGGCCGAGAAGCGCCCGGTGCGACCGCGCGGGAAGTAGTCGGGATGGTGCCAGTCGAGCTGCGAGTGGTAGAAGAAGAGCTTCACATCCTGCTTGCGGCACTCGTCTGCGAGCTGCCGGAGCACGTCCTTGCCGTAAGGCGTGCGCTCGACGATGTCGTAGTCGCTCACCTTCGAGTCCCACATCGCGAAGCCGTCGTGGTGCTTCGAGGTGATCGTGATGTACCTCATGCCCGCCGCCTTCACCATCCGCACCCAGGCCGCGGCGTCGAACTTCGCCGGGTTGAAGGCGGGCGGGTAGTCGCGCTCGTACTCGGCGACCGTGATGCGCTTGTTGTGCATCACCCACTCGCCGTCGCCCGCCACGGCGTAAGCACCCCAGTGGATGAACAGGCCGAAGCGCGCTTCCTGGAACCAGGCGCGGGCGGCAAGGTTGGCGGGCGGGGGCGTGTAGCCCTCCTGGGCCGTGGCCGAGGGGGCGACGAGAACGACCAGACAGGGAAGGACGAACGAGAGCCAGCGCCTCATGACGGACCTCCAGGAACCCACAACGAGCTCAGGATACGCCGTCCGACCTCGAGTCCCGAGCGGCTAGCCTTCGACAGCTGCCTTGGCGAGAACCTCGGGCGGGCAGCCGTTCCACTCGGCCACGAACGTGTTGCCCATGAAGCGCAGGTCGTCCGTGCCCATCTTGCTCGACCAGAAGCCCGAGGCCACGAGGTCGCGGAACAGCGTGAAAAACGCCACACCGGCCTCCATCTCGGGTCGGGCCTTCTCAGGCCAGGCGATGTCGTCGAGCAGCGGACGCCGCTCATCAGCCGAAGCCGCAACGAAGCCCTTCCCGCAGCGCTTCGTGCACTCGCGCTCGAGCCACGCCAGGCCGCCGCGGACCCGCGTCTGCAGCCGCTCGCGGTCGCGCACCTCGGCGAGCGGGTCGTCCAGGATGAAGTCGATGAACTCCGGGACGAGGGCATCGGTGGCGCTGCCCGAGCGGGCGTCGGCCGGGATGATGACGTCGGCCAGGACGCGCACCGTCGCCCACTCGCCGCCCGTGAAGAACTTCGGGGTGTAGGGCTTGGCCTTGCCGGCCTTCGCGGCCTGCTTGTGGACGTGCTCCTGCGCCGCCTGCAGCCGGCCCGCCGACAGCACGAAGCCGGCCGCGAGCGGAATCGAGCCCACCCGCTTCAGCAGCTCGCGCCGCTGCATACCGCCCGGGCTCGTCGCGTCGCCCTTGTCCTTCGGCGCTTCGCTCACAGGGTCCCCCTCTTGCGTTCGTCGGCAATGTGCTCGGCCGTGCGCATCGCGAGCGCGAGGATCGTCCAGGTGCAGTTCTTGTGCGCGTTGCTCACGAACGGCCCGGCGTCCGCCACGAACACGTTCCTGGCGTCGTGCGCCTGGCACCACTCGTTGAGCACCGAGGTGCGCGGGCTCGCGCCCATCCGCGTCGTGCCGGCCTCGTGGATGATCTCGCCGCCGATCGAGATGCCTTCCTCGGTGGGAGCCACCGTTCGCGAGCGCAGCGAGCGGTTGCGCTCCACCACCTGGCCGCCCATCGCCTCGACGATCCCGGCGAAGGTCTGGCGCATGTGGCGGACCTGCCCGAGCTCGGCGTCCGACCACTTCCAGTGGAAGCGCAGCACGGGGATGCCCCAGCGGTCGACCATCTCGGGATCGATCTCGCAGTAGCTTTTCTCGTTCGGGATCATCTCGCCGCGTCCGCTGAAGCCCACGAAGGCGCCGTAGTAGCGGCGGTAGTCGTCCTTCAGCGCCTGGCCGTAGCCGCCGCCCTGCACCTGGTCGATGCCCGCGCCGAAGCCGTAGGAGGGCATGCCCCTCCCGCCACCGAGCTCGATGTGGTACCCGCGCGGGAAGTCGAGCGTGCGGTTGTCGAGCCACCACGGCACGTAGACGTGCATCCCGCCCACGCCGTCCTCGTTGTGAGGCGGGAGGTCGACGAGCGACGGGATGAAGCCAGAGGTGCTGGTGCCGACGCTGTCGGTCAGGTAGCGGCCCACGGCTCCGCTCGAGTTGGCGAGGCCGGCCGGGTGGCGGCTCGAGCGCGAGTTGAGCAGCAGGCGCGCCGACTCGCAGGCGCTCGCGGCCAGCACCACGACGCGGGCGCGCACATGGCGGTCCTTGCCGG
The DNA here is from genome assembly GCA_035283305.1 of Vicinamibacteria bacterium. GTDB lineage: Bacteria > Acidobacteriota > Vicinamibacteria > Fen-336 > Fen-336 > DATBSL01. Next base: position 2,207 of record DATEUE010000146.1, read on the forward strand.
TGGCCTTGTCGACGTACGAGACCCCGGTCGCGAGGCCCTCGGCGTCGGTTGTCACCTCGCGGGCCATCACACCCGTAACGAGCGTGAGGCGGCCGGTGGCAAACGCCGGCGGCAGCAGCACGGAAGGCGTCGAGAAGTTGGAGCCCGTCGAGCAGCCGCGCCCGCACTGGCCGCAGTAGTGGCAGGTGGCGCGGCCGCCGTGCGCCTGCGTTAGGATCGACAGCCGCGACGGGATCACGGGGATGCTGAGCCCCTTGCAGGCCTTC
>DATEUE010000147.1:0-2364 GCA_035283305.1 Vicinamibacteria bacterium
CTGGCAGATCGTGGACAACTTCTCGCTGCTGCGCGGGCGCCACAGCTTCAAGGTCGGCTTCGACGTGCAGTTCATCGACGACGAGCGGCAGGTGGACATTCGTCCCGCGTACGTGTTCCCGAACACGGCCGCGTACCTCGCGGCCAAGAGCGGGGCGAACCCCCACAGCTACACCCGCTTCTCGCAGGCGATCGGGGACCCGACGGTCGACTATTCGCAGACCTTCTTCAGCGCCTTCGTGCAGGACGAGTTCCGCGTCAACCCGCGGCTCAAGCTGATCTACGGCGTGCGCTACGACCGCTTCAAGGTCCCCGACGCCGACCCGCAAGCACCCTACGCGGCAAACCGCGAGTTCCGGGTGGACGGGAACAACTTCGGGCCCCGTGTCGGATTCTCCTGGTCGCTCGACGCGGACTCCCGCACGGTGCTGCGGGCCTCGACCGGTGTCATGTACGAGTCGCCGCTCGGCATGACCTACCAGGACGCGCTGCTGGAAGGAGGCGCGCCGCGCCTGCTGACCGCCAGCGTCGGGCCGACCTCGGCGGGGGCTCCGGCGTTCCCCGGGACGCTCAGCAGCCTGCCGCCCGGCGTGGTGCCGTCGCGCTCGATCCGCGCCGTGGCGGCCGAGTTCGACACGCAGTGGGCCTGGCTCAGCAACGTGCAGCTCGACCGGGCGCTGACGCGCGACCTGGCGCTCGGCGTCGGCTACGTGAACTCCACGGGGCGCAGCCTGCCGACGCTCCTCAACAGCAACGTGGTCCCGCTCGGACCGACGCTGCCCGACGGTCGCCCGATCTACTCGCGCACCGTCAGCGCGGCCACCCGCGTGGACCCCAACTTCGACATCGTGCGCGAGCTCACCTCCACCGGGGAGTCGCAGTACAACGCCCTCACGGTCTCGCTCAGCAAGCGCATGAGCCACGGCTGGCAGCTCTCGGCCTTCTACACCTACGCCGACGCGAAGGACGACGGCGTCATCGGCGGCCGCTACGTGATCGGCTCCACCGACGTCGAGGCGATCTCGGACCCCTCCGACCAGGGCCGCGACTACAGCTACACCTCCTGGAACGTGAAGCACACCTTCATCGTGAGCGGCGTGCTGCAGCCCGTGGTCTCGGGCGAGGGCTTCTGGCCGACCCTCGCCAACAACAACCTGCTCGCCTTCATCGTTCAGTCGAACAGCGGCCTGCCGTACAACATCCGCGCCGCCACCGACCTGAACGCCGACGGCATCTCGGCCGACCGGCCGAACGACGTCGAGCGGCAGAGCGGCGAGCTCGGCAGCTACTTCCAGGTGGACGGCCGCTACTCGCGCTTCATCCCGATCGGCAGCCGGGTCAAGGCCGAGCTGTTCGTCGAGGCCAAGAACCTGTTCAACCGCGAGAACGTCCGCGGGGTCAACTCGGTGGTCGCGACGGACGCGCTGGGGAACCCCAACAACCCGATCCCGTCCGAGTTCCCGGTCACGGCGACGTACGAGCCGCGCCAGTTCCAGCTCGGCGTGAAGGTTCAGTTCTAACCGCGCGACGGCCGGCGGCGGGCGCTCTTCGCCCGCTGCCGGCGCCAGTCGGCGAGCACACGGTCGACGGTGGCGCCGGCGAGGCCGAGCGAGCTGCGGTAGTCGAGCGCTTGCCCGAGCCGGCGCGGCCCGAGCAGCGCGCGCACCTCGGGGTGGGCACGCACGGCCTCGCGGAACGGCACGCCGCTCTTCAGGCTGTCGCGGTGCAGGCGCAGCACGAGCTCGTGGGCGCGGTCGCGTCCGAGCTTTGGCGCGAGCGCCATCATCACCGCCTCGGAGAGCACGACGCCCCCGGCCCGGTCGAGGTTGCGCAGCATGTTCCTGGGCTTGACCACCAGGCGCGTCAGCAGGCGCCGGCTGATCGCCAGCTGGGCCCCGAGCAGCAGGCACACCTCCTGCGGGAACGCCCACGAGGTCTCGCCCTGGCGGTGGTCGTCCTCCCACTCGGCATGCACGTACTCGAGCATCAACGGCGCGCGCGCCCGCAGCAGCCGACCGAGCAGCACGACCGAGCCTGAGGCCACTGGGTTGAGCTTGTGCGGCATGGCGGTGCTGCCGACCTTGCCCTCTACGAACTCCGTCACCTCGTCGACGTCGGTCACCTGCAGGTTGTAGATGTTCTGCGCGATCTTGCCGAGCGTCGCGGAGATCATCGCGAGCAGCAGGAAGAACTCCGCGAAACGGTCGCCCGCGGTCTTGACCGGCACGCGCGGGACGCCGAGGCCGAGCCGCCCCAGCAGGCGGCGCTGTACGCGCAGGCCGCTCTTGCCGAGCGCGGCGAGCGTGCCCACCGCGCCGCCGAACTCGCCCGTGAGCACGCGCGGCCGGCTCGCCACGAGCCGCTC
>DATEUE010000148.1:0-5822 GCA_035283305.1 Vicinamibacteria bacterium
GCCGGCGGGATCTGCGTCTTCGTCTCGGCCCCCTGGCGATCGACCCATACGAGCTCGTACGATGCCGTGGAGCCGCCCGGGGTCCAGAGCGCGGCGCCGTTGCGGGCGAGCGCAAACTGCGCGGCCCCCGACCCGACGTCGGTCGCCACGCCCTCCACAACCCGTGTCGGGCTGCCCCGCACCTCGAGGGTTCGCGGGTCGAACGGCAAGGCGAAGAGAGAGCCTCCGCGCGCGAACACGAGATGCCCGCTCGGTGAGTAGCGGGCCATGCTGGCACTTTCCACCAGGACCTTGCGCTCGCCGTTCGACAGCCGCACGGCCTCGATCCGGGCGTCGTCGTAGTACTCGGTGGACGAGGCCGTATCGCTGGTGAAGAGCACGACGCCTTCGGGAAGGGCCTCGGGCCAGCGGTGGGTGCGCTCGTCGCGTGCCTCGTCGAGCCGGGTGACCGGCTCCACGGCGCCGCCGCCCTCCGGTACACGCGAGACTCCGACGATCGTGTCAGGAACGAAGTAGACGAAGCCGTCGCTGCCCCAGGAGCCGCCCCGCTGCTGGCCCGAGGTCTCCGCGATGCGAGCCGGCGGTCCGCCCGCGACCGGGACCTTGAACAGGCCTCCGGGGCGAAAGAATCCGATCCAGGCTCCGTCCGGCGAGAAGAACGGCCCGACCGCGCCCTCGGTGTCCGGCAGCTGCCGCGGCTCCAGCTCGCCGGCCCTGCGCAGCAGCAGGCGTGGGGTGCCGCGCTCGTCGAGAGCCACGACGGCCTGAAGCCGGCCATCGGGCGACAGCGCGAGCTGGGGGTACTCCGTGACGGAGAGGGCGACGCCGCCCGGGATGGCCAGCAACCAGCGGTCCGGGGCTGCGACCTCCGGCGCCCGGCGGCGCAGGATCCAGCCGGCGGCGAGCCCGAGGGCCAGCGCCGAGGCGACGATGACGGCGCCGCGCCAGCGCGGGGCGGCCGCTCGCGGCGACCCGGACGGGGCCAGGTCCGCCTCCGACCCCCCACGCAACACTTCCTCGAGTGCGATGCGAGCGTCGGCGGCGTCGTGCAGGCGCTGCTTCGGGTCGCGCTCGAGACAGCTCTTCAGCAGCCGGCGCAGCAGCAGAGGCGTCGCCGTGGGCAACGCCCGCCAGTCGATCTCCTGGCGCACCACGGCGGCGAGCACGTCCGTGACCGTCTCACCCTCGAAGAGCTTGCGCCCAGTCAGCAGCTCGTAGAGCACGACGCCGAGGGCCCACACGTCCGCGCGCTTGTCGACGGCCTTGCCGCGCGCCTGCTCGGGCGACATGTAGGCGGCGGTGCCGAGGATCAGGCCCGCGGCCGTGCTCGAGTGCGCGAGCGTCGGCGAGCGGGAGAAATCGGCCGAGCTCGATGCTCCCGCGCCCTCGCCCGCCCAGGCCTTGGCGAGGCCGAAGTCGAGCACCTTCACCCTGCCGTCCGGCGCCAGCTTCACGTTGGCGGGCTTGAGGTCGCGGTGGACGATGCCTCTGTCGTGTGCGGCCTCCAAGGCCTCGGCGACCTGCTTCGCAACGGCAACAGCCTCGTCGAGCGGGAGGGGCCCGCGCTTGAGGCGTTCCGACAGATCCTCGCCCTCGGCCAGCTCCATCACGAGGACGTGCGCCCGTGAGCCCCCTTCGAGAGTGGCGCTCTCGAAGCCGTAGAGGTGGGCGATCCCCGGGTGGTTGAGCGAGGCGAGCACCTTGGCCTCGCGCTCGAAGCGGGCCAGCCGCTCGGGGTCGGAGGCGAAGGCCTCCGGCAGGAGCTTCAGCGCGACCTCGCGCCCGAGCTTGGTGTCGGTCGCGCGGTAGACCTCACCCATCCCGCCCGCACCGAGCGCGGCCTCGATCCGGTAGTGGGCGAGTGTCCGGCCGATCAGGGTTTGGCTCATGCGGGCGGTCAGTGCCGCCGCACCAGCCAGGCGGCGGCCCAGCCGACGAGCGTCAGCAGGCCGAGCATCGCCCAGGCCTGGTCGTGCGCGAAGGTCAGCGTCGGGAAGTGGCTGCTCAGCATGATCATCACCAGCGGCACGACGATGAAGGTGTTGTGCTTCGAGCGTTCCTTGGCGCGCGCCCCAAGGCTGAGATCGGGCGGCCGGCCTGCGCGGATGGCCTCGACCATCGAGCGCTGCGCTGGCAGGATCCGCTCCCAGACGTTCGCGGCCATGATCGTGCCGAGCGCCGCTCCGACGTGGATGTACGCCGCGCGGGCCGAGAAGACGTGGCCGAGCGCCCACGCCAGGGCCACGATCAGGGCGAAGCACACGGGCGTCGCGACGGGGGTGGGCACGAAGCGCCACAGCGTGTCGTAGACGATCCAGGCCACGGGAAGCAGCAGCAGGCCGATGGCGATCGCGGCGCCCTGGGACAGCTCGGCGTCGGCCTCCTGGAGCAGGCCGCCCATGTAGTAGACGACGACGAGCAGCAGAAGGCCGGTCGCCCAGGTGAGGGCCGCCTCCCACTTGAACCAGTGGAGCGTCTTCGGCATCGACGCGAGGCCGGGCCGCTTCTCGACGACGTAGAAGCCGCCGCTGTGGACCATGTACAGCTCGCCACCCGGGTTCTCGGTCGCGTCCTCGAGGCGGCGGTCGAGCCACATGAACAGCCACGTCTGCCCGATCCACAGGATGCCGCTGAACAGATGCAGCCAGCGCAGCAGCAGGTTCGTCCAGTCGAGGAGGGTCAAGAGCTAGCTCCCGCGGTAGGTGCTGTAGCCGAACGGGCTCAGCAGCAGCGGCACGTGGTGGTGCTGCGCCGGCTCGCGCACCTCGAACAACACGCTCACCTGTGGATAGAAGCTCGGCGCACCCCGCTCGGCGAAGTAGGCACCGGTGTCGAAGGTCAGCTTGTAGACCGCCGCCTGCAGCGACACGCCCTGGGGCAGGAGCCGGCAGCGGCCGTCGGCATCGGTGTGGCCGCGGCCGATCTCGATGTAGGCGCCCGCCTCGCGCCGCTCGAGCGTCACGGCGACGTTCCGGGCCGGGCGGCCCAGCGCCGTGTCGAGCACGTGCGTCGTCAGTGCGCTCACTTCAGGGACCCTCCGACAGCAGCTTCTTCAGGCGAATCGCCGTGATCTTACGCTGCTCCGCCGCCGCAATCTCGAGCTCGGCCTCGGGCTGGTTGGGCAGGCGCTCCCGCAGCAGCGCCAGCATCTCCGAGGCACTCTTGCCGCTCGCGCACACGATGAAGATGTACCCGAAGCGCGCCTCGTACTCGCGGTTGGCCTCGAGCAGCGCGCTCAACACATCCTCGCCCGCGCCCGCCACGCCGCTCTGCTCGGACGTGGACCACCCGGCTGTTGGCGGGAAGCGCTCCGCGAGCGAGCCGCGATCCCCGATGCGCGGGTGGTGGGAGAAGGCCTCGAGCCAGTCGGCCCGGACGAGCGGCCCCGCCGCGCGCTCGGCCGCGGCGAGGAGCGCGTGCTCGTCCGCGTAGGGCCGGCCGCGCGCCATCGCCTCCGCCCAGCGCCGCGAGCCGCAGCAGCGCAGGAACGCCGCGCGCGCATCGGGCTCCGCGAGCGCGTCAAGCCGCTTCAATGCGTCCATGGATGCGCAGCCGGCTCACGCCGCCGTCGGGGTAGATGCGGAGCCGCACGTGTGTGAAGGGGCCGCGGGAGCGCAGCTCCTTCGAGTAGAGGTGCCGGGCGTGGGGGCGGAGCTTCATGCGGGGCAGCAGCTCCTCCCACGAGGCCTCAACCAGCTCACCGAGCGACGCGCGCGGCGCGCGGCAGCCTTCGAGCGAGGCGCTCTCGGGGTAGTTGCCTTTGAAATGCGCGGTGTCGATCTCGACCTTCTCGACGCGCCCGGTCGCGCCGAGCTTGATGACCGCCCAGTCGTGGCCCGCTCCTCGCCGCCGCCGCGTCTCCCAGCCCTCGGCCATGCTCTTCGCCCGGCCCGGCAGGATCAGGTGCTCCTTCGAGCCGAAGTGCATGTCGCTCGCTCCGAGCACGATCCCGCTGTTCGCAATCGCCGCGAGATCGACGACGCGCCCGCGCAGCCGCGCGAGGTCCACCGCCACCTCGCCGCGCACACGCAGCCGCGCGACGCCGCCGTCCGGGAAGATGTTGAGGCGCACGTGCGTGAAGGGTCCGGCGCCCGTGAGTGGGAAGAGATTGCTCGCGCCCGGGGCGAGCGGCGCGGGGGCCAGAACTTCCAGCCACTGCGCGCGCTCGAGCGCCTTTCGCGTCGGACGTCCCGGGGAATCACAGGCCTCGAGCGAGGCCTTCTCCGGCTGGTTCCCGACGAAGAAGCTGGTGTCGACGTTCACGGCGTGAATGCGCCCGCGCAGCCCGAGCTGCAGCACGCACCAGTCGTGGCCCGGCACCCGGCGCCGGCGCGTCTCCCAGCCGTCCATCCACTTGCCGCGCGCCGTGTACTTGCCGGCGATGAAGACGGCTGGCCCCGGCTTCACCAGACAGTGGCGCGGGGCGAAGAACTCGTCGTTCGCGAAGAGCGCGCGCCCGCCGACGCGCGCCGAGACGAGATCGGGAAGCTCAGTGCTGTCCATGCGATACCTGGAGCAGCGCGCCGCGGGGCGCGCCCTCGAAGGAGCCTTCGGAGAAGACAGGGCGCCCGCGCAGCCAGGTCTTCCGGACGACGCCGTGGAGCGTCCGCCCCAGGTAGGGGGTGAGCTTGTGGCGATGGTGGATTCCCGCGCCCTCGACCTCGAACGTCGCGTCGGGGTCGAAGGCGACCAGGTCCGCGTCGTAGCCCGGCGCGATCCGGCCCTTGTGGGACGCGAGGCCTGCGAGCCGCGCAGGCGCCTCCGCCATCCACGCTGCGAGCCGCGAAAGCGGGACACCGCGGCGGCGCGCCTCGGTCCACACGACCGGCAGCGAGAGCTGCAGCGACGCGATCCCGCCCCACGCCGCCATGAAGTCGCCGTGCTCCGGCTCCTTGAGCAGCGGCGGGCAGGGCGAGTGATCGGAGACCACGAGACCGATGGTTCCGTCCAGGAGCGCATCCCACAGCGCGTCGCGGTTGGCGCGCTCGCGCACGGGTGGGGCGCACTTGAACTCGGTCCGGCCGTCCTCGATCTCCTCGGCCGCGAGCGCGAGATAGTGCGGGCAGGTCTCGGCCGTGAGCGGCAGGCCCTCGCGGCGCGCTTCGGCCACGAGCCGCGCGGCGGCGGCCGCCGAGAGATGCACAACGTGGATCGGCGCCCGCAGCTCACGGCACAGGCGCAGCAGCAGCGCCACGGCCTCGCGCTCCCAGGATGGCGGGCGCGACGCGAGGTACGTCGCATAGCGACGCGGGTCGCCGGCAGGCGGCCTCGAATCGGTCGCCAGCTCCGCGTGAACGAGCAGCGGCAGGCCGCGCTCGGCCAGGATCGGCAGCGCCGCGCGCAGGTCGCTCTCCCCCGCCGCCGGGAAGTCGTCGATCCCGGAGTGGCACAGGAAGGCCTTGACGCCGCGCGCGCCGGCGTCGAGGAGCGGCTCGAGCGCCGTAGCACCTTCCGGGACGAGCCCGCCCCAGAACGCGCAGTCGACGTGGCCGTGTCCCTCGGCGGCGTCGAGCTTGCGCAGCAGCGCGTCGCGCGTCGTCGTCACGGGACTGCTGTTGAGGGGCATGTCGACGAGCGTCGTCACCCCGCCCGCCGCGGCAGCCCGCGTCGCGCTCTCGAAGCCCTCCCACTCCGTGCGCCCGGGCTCGTTGACGTGGACGTGGCTGTCGACGAGACCGGGCAGGAGCACCGAGTCGCCCAGGTCCTCGACGGGCGTGCCGGCCGGGACGGCCGCGGGATCCACCACGTCGACGATGCGTCCGTCCCGGATCCGCACGACTCCCGCACGTTCCGCGTCGGGTGTCACGACGTGGCGGCTCTGC
>DATEUE010000149.1:0-12108 GCA_035283305.1 Vicinamibacteria bacterium
CCGCGAGCCGCTTCTGCAGCTCCCGCCCGCGCCGGGGCGAGACCATCACCGCGAAGCCTCCCGGCGTGCCGTCCTTCACGCCCTCGACGCCCTTCGCTTGGTACGGGACGTGGCCCCACGCCACCTGGTCGGGCGCGTCGATGGCCTCGGGTCGGTTGGTCATCGACGACACGAGGCCCAGTGCGCCGCGCTTCCACACGGCTTCGCGCACGACCGTCGCGAGCGAGCCGGAGGCCAGCACGACGCGTCCCTTCAGCTCGCGACCGGCGTAGTCCTTCTCGGAGATTCCTGCGCCCACGTCCAGGAGCTCCGCGCTCACGTGCGTGGTGCGGCTGTGGTCCGCGACCGACACGGCCACCTCGCCGTAGTCCGCGATCTTCCACGGCTGCGGGTCGAGGAGCCACGCCTCGCCGCCGCGGCACGACCAGCCGTTTCCGTCCCATTTCTGCCGAACCAGCGTCACGTCTTCGAGGCCGGCCGCCTCGGCCGCGCCCCGCAGGTACTCGGCCGCCTTCCAGAAGTCGCGGCTGCCGCCCGTGCGGTGGTAGTGGCTCAACTGGCGGACGTGCTCGTAGGCGCGGTCTCCCGAGATCTCGTTGACGAGCGCGCGCAAGCGGGCGTCGGGCAGGAACGCTGAGGTCTGGGCCGGCGCGCGAGCGGGCAGCGCCAAGCAGGCGACGAGGCAGACGAGCGCGGCCATCTGGCGGTGCACTGTGGGCAAGTCCTCCTCCCGAGGTTGGCTGATCCTACCTCGTGGCGCTTCAGCTTCGGGTCTCCGCCTCGGTGATCGCCTCGAGCAGCCGGGCCGGATCGAGCGGCAAGGACCGCGGCCGGGTGGCGCTCGCGCGTGCGATCGCATTGGCGAGGGCCGCCAGAGCGGCGCGCGCGGCCGCCTCGGCATGGGCGGCGGTGCCGAAACGGGAGAGCGGATCGCCGCCGGGGACGAACGTCACCGCGAGCTGGGGCACGTCGCAGGCAGCGGCGAGAGGGGGCCGGCCGCTCACGAGCGCCTGCTCCAGGGCAGACACGAGCGCGCCCTCGACCTGCGCGGCCGCCTGCCGCGCGTCCTCGAACGGCCCGCCGGCCACCACCGCTGCGAGCCTCAGCACCTCGACCCCGCCAGTCTCCACGTCCACCCGCACGTCGGCCACGGCCGCCGCCAGCGAGTGCGGGACCTTCGTCTGCGTCGGCGTCGCGGTCACGGCGAGCGGCTCCCCGGCGCGCAGCGCCGAGGCGCCGATGTCCGCGAAGGTCACCGTCCGTCCCGAGGCGTCGCGGACCCGGCCGTCGGCCAGCGTTGCCTGTGCCGCGGGTACGCCCAGCAGCGCGGCGCCCGCCTCGCGGATGCGGTCGCGGGCGAGCGTCGCCACCTGCTCGACCGCCCGGCCGGCGGCCGAGCTGGCCGGCGCTTCGTCGCCGGTCAGGTACGGCGCCGAGTCGGTGTCGGGCGCGGCGCACACGACGCGGCGCGCGGGCACCCCCAGTATCGCTGCGGCGGTGTCGGCGTAGAGCAGCTCGTCGGCACTGCCGGCGGCGGAGGGACCGGCGGCGAGCGCGAACGAGCCGTCGTCGAGCAGCCGAAGCGCCGCGGCCCCCGCCTGGCCGGCTGAGGATTCGGCCCGGCGCGCCACGGCCAGGCCCCGGCCGCTGCGCAGCGGCCCAGCCGGTATGGCGCCCCGCGTGTCCGGGCCCGCAGCCGCGATCTCGCGCAGCAGCTCGGCGATCGGGCGGGCGTCGTCGCCTCCCTGGGGCTCCCCGAGCGCCGCGAGTGCGATCGCGCCGGGATCGCCGGGACGTCGCAGGTGCGCGCGCCGCAGCGCCTTGGGGTCCTGGTCGGCGCGCAGCGCGGCCTCGTCGAGCGCGCACTCGAGGGCAATGGCGACGCCGGCGTCGGAGCCGCGTGGGGCACAAGCCGGCGGGCGGTTCGTGCGCACAGCCACCCCGGTGAAGCGCAGGCTCGGCAGCCGGTAGAGACCGAGCGCTTGGCGCGCCGCCGCGCGCAGCAGCGGCACGGCGTCCGTGTCGGTAGCACCCAGGTCGACGAGCAGGCGGACGTCGAGCCCGACGATGGTGCCCCGCGCCATCCCGAGACGCAACGCCACGCGCTGCGCCGGTCGGCCCGGGGCGATCGCGAGCGCCTCGGCCGCCGAGAGCGCCAGCTGCGCCGGGCGTCCCGTGCGCAACGTGACGAGGGCGCAGGCGTCTTCGACGGCCAGCTCGGAGCGACCGAGGCCGCCGCCCGCCACGGCTGGACGCACGACCCGGATCCGCGCGGCGGGCAGCGAGAGCCGCTCGGCCAGGCCCCCGCGCACGCGGAAGGGCGACTCGGCCGAGGTGCGCACCACCAGCCGGCGGTCCTCGTCGAGCCAGGTGAGCACGAGCGGCGGCTCGAGCGAGAGCGCGGGTGTGAAGGGCAGCGACCACACGCCAGAGGTCACCGTCTCGGCCTCGGCGAGGGCGCGCTCGACGTCGCCCTCGCTCACGCTGACGCGGCCCGCGACGGCTGTTTCGTCGGATTCGGCCTCAGCCGCGTCGAGCCGGGCGGGCAGGGTCTCGAGCTCGAGCTCGACGAGCTCGGCCGCGCGCCGGGCGAGCTCCGGTTCCTCGGCGGCGACCACCGCCAGGCGGTCGCCGACGAAGCGCACCACGTCGCCCAGTACGCGCGGCGCGTCCGCCCAGGTGAACGCCGTCGCGACGCCCGGCAGCTGGCGCGCCGCGGCCGTGTCCGCCGCGCGCACGCGCGCGTGGGCCGCCGTCGAGCGCCGCAGCGCCACATGCAGCATGCCGGGCAGAGCGTGGTCGCCCGCGAAGGCCGCCTGCCCGGTCGCGAGGCGAAGGCTCACGAGCGGGGGCTCGCCGCGGCCGCGGCGGCCAGCACGGCGGCCACCGGACGCGCGTAGCCGGTGCAGCGGCACAGGCCCGCGAGCGCGTCGCGCACGTCCGCCTCGCTCGGGTGCGGGACGGCGTCGAGCAGGACGCGGGCCCCGAGCAGCAGGCCCGGCGTGCAGAAGCCGCAGTGCGCGGCCCCTGACTCGGCGAACGCGGCCTGCAGCGGGTGCGGGCGCTCGGTGGAGCCGAGGCCCTCGATCGTCACGACGCTCCGCCCCTGGGCCCTGACCGCGAGCGTCAGGCAGGACGCGACCGGCCGTCCGTCGAGCAGCACCGCACACGCGCCGCAATGCCCGCTGCCGCAGCCGGACTTGACTCCGTAGACGCCGGCCGAGCGTAGCAGCTCGAGCAGCGTCGTGCGTGCTTCGGCCTCGAGCCTGGTCGCGCGGCCGTTCAGCTGCAGCTCGACGCGCCCCGAGGTGAAGTTCGGCAGCGGTGCCGGCGCGCGCGGCGGCAGGGCCGGGCGCGTGTGCGGGGCAGACGCCGGCAGACGGCTCCGGGCGCGCGAGATCGCGGCGCGCAGCGCGCGCAGCGCGAGCGCCCGGGCCATGCGTCGGCGTGAGACGGCACTCGCCACGGCGTCGCTCCGGAACGGCACGTGGCTGGCCACGAGCGAGGCGGCGCTCTCGAGCACGTCGTCCTCGCCGGAGGTGCGCTCGAGCTTCGACTCGGCGTCCAGCACGCGAGCCGGTGGGCCGTCGAGGCCGGTCACCGCAATCCTCACGCGCGCGAGCTTGTCCCCCGACAAGGTCGTGGTGACGGCGACGGAAACGACGGGCGGCAGCGACGGCAGCGCGGCCACGCGCTCGAGGGCCGCGCCGTCGGGCGTTCCCGGGATGACGAGCGCCCGCAGCACGCCGCCGCCCGCGAGGTCGCGCCGCGGGTCGCGCAGGAAGCGCAGCGCCGGGCTCTCGCGCGGCTCCCGGGGATGGGCCACCAGGAACACCGCGTTGAGCGCGACGAGCGCCGCCACCAGCTCGGAGTCGGGATCGGCCGCGACCGCCTCGCCCCCGATCGTGGCCATGCCGCGAAGCAGCCGCGAGGGCAGCGCCGTGCGGCAGGCGAGCGGCAGCAGCCCCGCCGAGTGGAGATGGGCGGCGCCGGACTCGGCCACCTCCTGCACGGTCGTGGTGGCGCCCACGTGCAGGTCTTCGTCCTCGACGCTCAGCGACGTGAGCCCGAGACCCACCAGGTCCACCACGTTCGGCACTTCGACCTCACGCGTCAGAACGCGCGTGCCGCCGGCCAGCAGCACGGCGCCCTGGGCCGCAAGGTCCTGGGCTTCCTCGATACGAGTCGGGCGGTGGTAGCTGCGGATGCCGCGTGCCAGCACGTCTTCGACCCCTCCCGGGGCCAGCTCGTGGTCTTCGCGCGCCCCGACACCCAAGCTCGTGCGCTCACGACGCCGACTTTTCGAGGTCCGGGACGACGTGTCCCGCAGCGAGACTCTACCGTGGGGGGGACGCCTCGCGCAACCCACTCTAGCGTATGGGTTTGTGCATGACGCCACCAGCGGGCCCTATCGCGTCATCAGGACGGTCGAGCTCGCCGGCTGACGTAACGCCTTCGCCCGCACCTTCGAGATCCCGGCGGCCGCGAGTTCTGTGGCCGCTGGGACTTCGTACCTCGGGGCTTGCTACAGTCTCGCGGTGCCCACCCGGCGAGGCCACCTGCTGCTGGTCCTCCTCCCCCTCCTGGCGATCCTCGTCGCGCTTCATCTCGGTACGGCCCACCATCCTCAGGCAGCCTCGGGCATCCCGCCAGCCGATCTCGCAGCGGTGCCGCCCGCGGGGCTCGCCACCCCGACCGCCTCGTCCTCGCTCGGCCTGTTGCTCGCGCAGGTCCTGACGGTCCTCCTGGCCACGCGAGCCTGCGGCCTGGCGGTGCGCCCCCTGGGCCAGCCCCAGGTGATCGGCGAGATGCTGGCGGGCATCCTGCTCGGCCCTTCGCTCCTCGGGCTCCTGGCGCCCGCGGCATCAGCCGCGCTGTTTCCGGCCTCGAGCCTCCCGGCGCTCGGCGCCCTCAGCCAGCTGGGGATGGTGCTCTACATGTTCCTCGTGGGCCTGGATCTCGACACGGGGACGCTGCGCGAGCGCGGAGGCACCGCCCTCCTGATCGGCCACGTCAGCATCGTCGTTCCCTTTGCCCTGGGCACCGTGCTTTCGCTCTTCCTGTTCGGCGGCGAAGCACCTCCCGGCCTCCCCTTTGCTGCTTTCGCGCTCTTGCTGGGCGCGGCGATGAGTGTCACCGCTCTTCCCGTGCTCGCCCGGATCCTGGCCGAGCGCGGGCTCCAGCGGACGCCGCTCGGGGGCCTCGCGCTCACAGCGCTCGCCCTCGCCGGAGGCGCCATCACCGAGGCGCTGGGGCTGCACGCGCTCTTCGGGGCTTTCTTCGTGGGCCTGCTGCTCTCGAAGGAGCAGCACCTCGCCCAGGCCGCGCGCGAGCGCCTCGAAGGCCCGTTGATCGTCGTGCTGGTACCGCTCTACTTCGCCTTCACCGGCTTGCGCACCCGGCTGGACCAGATCCGAGAGCCGGAGGCCTGGGCGCTCGCCTTCGTTGTCGTGGGGGTGGCGGTGATCGGCAAGCTGGGAGGGTCTGCCCTCGCCGCGCGAGCCTCCGGCGTGGCGTGGCGCGACGCGGTGGCGCTCGGAGTGCTGATGAACACGCGGGGCCTGATGGAGCTCGTGATCCTGAACGTCGGTCTCGACCTGGGCGTCATCTCTCCCACGCTGTTCTCGATCCTCGTGCTCATGGCCTTCGTCACCACGCTCATGACGAACCCGCTCTTGTCCGCGCTGGGAGTTGCGGCGGGTCGGGCGCCACGCCAGAGTCGTTAACGACGCTCGTGTGGCGATCGCGGCCGTGCGGTGACGCGACGCGGGCTACCGGGGCCAGAGCCAGCCGAAGGCGCCGGCGGTCACGAGGGCGTAGGCGAGGCCGTCCAGGATCTCCTTGACCGCGACGCCCATCGGCTTGCCCCACCAGATGGCGCTCGGCAGCTGCGCTCCCGAGTAGCCCATGAAGGCGACGGTGCCGGCCACGCGGAAGACCTCGAGGTACGAGACGCCGGGGCCGAGGACGCGTCCCGTCACGTAAGCGACCAGGACGCCCATCACGACCAGGTAGGCCGTCCACAGGCCGAGCGAGCGGCCCATGCTGAAGGGCCCGCTGGGCAGTACGGTCAGCATGGCGACCGGCCCCTTGTTCAGCTTCTCGACGAAAGCCGGGTCCTTCATCTCGGCCATCGAGTTGGCCCACGGGAAGCGGTAGAGGCCCGGCTTCAGGTTCTGCTTCCCGAGCGCGTCGATCGCGCCTGTCTCGTCGGGCAGACGGCGTGCGTCGGACTTGTGGTGGGGAAGCGCCATCCAGACGATGTTGCTCGCGACGAACACGAGAACGGTGGCGACGAGGATCGGCAGCCAGAGCTCGGGGATTGAAACCATCAGGCACCTCCATGCCCCGCCCTGACGAGGACGAAGCGACAGGCTAGTCGTCTCGACTGGATGGCCGGAGTCTACTCCAGCAGGCGGGCGCCGGCCATGGGCAGGCAGGGGTAGAGCGCGGCGGGCAGCTCGAAGCTCGCCTTGTAGCCGAACAGCACTTCCTCGCAGAAGGCAGAGACGTCGGCGGCGTCGACGAGTGCGATCGCGCAGCCGCCGAAGCCGGCCCCGGTCATGCGCGCGCCGTAGCAGGACGGCTGCCGCCGGGCGAGCCCGGTGATGAGGTCGAGCTCCTCGCACGAGACCTCGTAGAGGTCGCGCAGGCTCACGTGCGACTCCTTCATCAGCCGTCCCGCCTTCACGAGATCGCCCTCGCCGAAGGCCGCCGCGAGCGCCAGGGGCCGCGCGATCTCGGCCACGACGTGGCTCGCGCGTCGGGCGTCCGTCTCGTCGAGCCGGGCCTTCGCCGCCTCGAGATCCTCGGCGCTCACGTCGCGCAGCGCCCTCGTCCCGGGCCGCCCGCGCGCGATCTCGGCCACCACCCGCTCGCAGGCCGCGCGTCGCTCGTTGTAGGCGCTCGCCGCGAGCGAGCGCCGGGCGCCCGTGTCCATCACCACCACCGCGACGCCTTTCGGCAGCGGCACCGCGCGCGTCTCGAGCGAGCGGCAGTCGAGCAGCAGGGCGCTCCCGGCCTCGCAGGCCGCCGAGGCGAACTGGTCCATGATCCCGCAGTTCATGCCCACGTAGGCGTTCTCGGCACGCTGGCCGAGCTTCGCCATCCGCGCCGGCTCCCACGGCGTGCCCGTCGCCGCGCCGAGCGCCCGCGCCGTTGCCATCTCGAGCGCCGCCGAGGACGACAGGCCCGCGCCGATCGGCACGTCGCCGTCCACCACCAGGTCCAGGCCGCAGACCGGGAGCCCCTCCGACGCGAAGGCCCACAAGACGCCCGCCACGTACGCGAACCAGTCGTGACCGCCGGGCGCCGCGAGCGACGAGATCGCCGCCTCCCTGGTCTCGTCGAAGGCGATCGAGTGGGCGCGCAGCACCCCGTCGTTTCGCGGGCGGAACGCGACGAGCGCCGCGCGCCCGATCGCCATCGGCAGCACGAAGCCGTCGTTGTAGTCGGTGTGCTCGCCGATCAGGTTGACGCGCCCGGGCGCCGTGGCCAGCCGTGGCGCCTCGCCCGAGAAGCTCTCGCCGAAGCGTTCCGTCACACGTCGCACGAGCGCGGGGTCGATGTCGTTCATGTCGCCCTGTAGTGGGTCTCGCCCAGCTCACGCAGCCGGGCTGCGGCGTCCTCGGCGGTGAGATCGCGCTGCGGCTCGGCCGCGAGCTCGAAGCCGACCAGGAACTTGCGTACCGTCGCCGAGCGCAGCAGGGGGGGGAAGAAGGCGGCGTGCAGCCGCCACTCGGGATGCTGCTCGCCGTCCGTCGGGCGGCCGTGGAAGCCCAGCGAGTACGGGAACGAGGTGCGGAACAGGTTGTCGTAGCGGACGCCCACCCGGCGCAGCAGATCCGCGAGCGCGTCGCGCTCGTCGCCCGCGAGCGCGGGCAGGTCGGGGACGCGCCGCACGGGCACCAGCATCAGCTCGAACGGCCAGACCGCCCAGTACGGCACCAGCGCGACCCAGCGCTCGTTGCGGCACACGACGCGCTCGCCGCTTCTGAGCTCCTCCGCGAGGTAGTCGCCGACCAGGTCGCTAGCGTGGCGCTCGAACCACGCGCGCTGCGTCGCGAGCTTGCGCGCCGGCGTGAGCGGCAGATAGCTCGTCGCCCACACCTGGCCGTGAGGGTGCGGGTTGCTGCAGCCCATCATGGCGCCCTTGTTCTCGAACACCTGGACGTGGCGGATCTCGGGCAGGGACCCGAGCGTCTCGGTCTCGCTCGCCCATGCGTCCACCACGGCGCGGATCGCGCCCGTCTCCATCTCCGCGAGCGTCAGGTCGTGGCGCGGCGAGAAGCACAAGACGCGGCAGCGTCCGGCGGCCGGCTCGGACACCAGCAGCTCGCCGCCGCCCGCAGCCGGCGCTTCGCTTTCTGGGAGTAGGGCCGGAAAGTCGTTGTCGAACGCGAACGTAGTCTTGTACGCGGGGTTCCGCTCGCCGTGGGCGCGCACGTTGCCCGGGCACAGATAGCAGGCGGCGTCGTAGGCGAGGCGTACCTCGCGGCCCTCGGTCTCCAGTTGCCCCTGCCACGGCCGCTCGAGCCGATGGGGCGAGACGAGAACCCACTCGTCGAGCAGCGGGTTGTGGCGGCGGTGGGGTGTCGTCGGTCCGGGCACGCGAGCCAAGCGTAGATCAGTTCTTCGCCGGGGTCAGGACGAGCCAGGCGGCGAGCGCCGCGAGCTTCTCGTCCTGGCCCCAGGGCGGGCCGAGCGGCTTGCCGAGGCCGGCGATCCTCGCCCGCAGCGCATCGGGCGCGAGCTTCAGCCGCTTCACGGCCGTGGCCTCGATCTCGCGTTCGCGCAACCCCACGACGGTGAGGTGGGCGCGCTCGCATCCCGAGCGCAGAGCCTGGCGGTACATCTCGCCCTCGGCCGTGTGAATCAGCGGATGCGAGGCCAGGATGGCCGCGAGCTCCCCGGGGAGGGGCCGGCCGGAACCCAGCAGCAGGCCGGCGCCTGTGACTTCCTGGCCAGCGGCTCGCCGGTCTGCGACGGCACTCGTCAGGGCCTCGCCCGCCAGCTTGTGTGCGGTCTCGAGGCTGCGGCTCACCAGCGCCTGCGCCTTCGCGTCCGCGAGCTCCTCGGCGGCGTGGTAGGGCTGGCGCGGAAAGCTGCCGTCGCACAGGCTGAGCCGCCTTCGGTCGACGACGAAGGGAGCCGAGGGTGAACCGCCCAGGGCCACGAGCACCGCCCAGCCGGAGTGGGCACGGAGCCCCAGGGCGACGCGCTCGACCGCCGACATACCCGGATTGTGACCCGAGTTGCGGTCGTCGGAGGTCCGCGAGGCGGGTCGAGGGCCTTGTCGCGCGCACCCGAGCGGGGAGACACTGGCGTTCGGCCAAAGGAGCCCCGCGATGCGCGTCGAGATGGAGGGAAAGCACGGCCGCACGCGCCACGGCGGGCCCGGCGATCGCGGCGCCTGGAGCGAGCCGCCGCCGCAGGTCGCCCGTGTGTGGCAAGGGCTCGGCGCGGACGCTCGCTACGGGCAGCTCGTCGAGCGCCACCCCAAGGTGAACCGCACCGCGGCGCCCGCGCTCCACCTCGGCACGCTCGGGACGGGCAACCAGTTCATCGAGCTCTGCCTCGACGAGCTCGACCGTGTCTGGGTGATGCGCCGCTTCGCGGTGCTGACCGTCAAGGGCTGACGCGCGCGGCCAACCGAAAGACACCATGCTCGTCCTCAGCGACTGCCCCGAGCGTCTTCCCGGCCTCGCGCGCGCGGGGAGCTGGTCCGAGGTGACGGAGGGCTCGCTGCAGCCGAGCGACGAGGCGCTGTGGCGGGCGCTCGGCACGGGCGGGCCGCTCTGGAGCGGGACCGGGGACGATCCCGGCCCGTCAGGCTTCTGGACGCGGGCCCTCGTCGTCGCGGAGGCGCCTTCCTCCCAGTTCGACACGCTGCGCGAGTGGCTCGACGGTGGCCTGGAGCTTCCCGGGCCGGTCGCGTGCCTGGCTCTCTCCGGCAGCTTCCACGGCCAGCGCGGTCGGCCGTGGCTGTCGGCTCCGGGCAATCTCCACCTCTGCGTCGTCGTTCCGGAGCCGCCCATCGCCGCCCGGGACGTGGCGCTGCTGTCGCTGCTGCCGGCGCTGGCGCTCGTCGACGCGGTTCGCGCCCTCAGCGGCGGGGCGCTCCGGCCAGGCATCAAGTGGGTGAACGACGTCCTCGTCGAAGGGCGCAAGATCGGCGGCGCCCTCACGGCGACGAAGACGCAGGGAGATCGGGTGAGCGCGCTCGTCCTGGGCATCGGCCTCAACGTGGCACAGGCGCCGCCCGTGCCTCCCACGGCGTTCGTGCCGTCGGTCGGCTGTCTCGCGGACTCCGGCACGACGGCGACCCTGGCCGAGGCCACGAGCTGCGTCCTGTCGGCGGTGGGTTGGCGCGTGGGCGAGGCCGCAGCGGCCGGCCCGGCGACCCTCGTCGCGCCCTACCGCGACGCCTCGCTCGTGATCGGCCGCGAGGTGTGCGTCTTCGAGGACCCCGCGCGGGAGCAAGGCGCCGGGCGCCGGACGGCGTGCATCCGCGGCACCGTGCGCGGCATCGGCGCCGACCTCTCGCTGCTGCTCGAGGGAACGGAGAAGCCCGTCACGAGCGGCCGGCTCGCCTTCGCGGAGGACTGCCTCCACTTCGGGCTCTGACCGGACAGCCCGACCGAACCAGTCCCCCGTGCCCAAGCGACCCGGGGCGGTCAAACGGGGAGGCGTGGTCCATTTGAACGATAGACGCGCGGTGGGAGCGGCTCTAGGGTGAATTCCAGAAGGGCGCGGAGTTCCCCTTGGCAGGACTGAGCCTTTTGGCCGTCTGCTGCACAACCTTCACCGTCGTATTCGCGGTGCTGGCGGCGCTCGCGCTCGTGATCCATCTCGTCTCGCTCGCCTTTCCCGCGCGCATCGCACGCACTGATCCGGCCGTGATCGCGGCGATCGCGGCCTGCGTCGCGTCGCGGCACGGCGGGGCGCGGGTCAAAGACATCGTGGAGGACCCATGATCCTGAGCGGCACGCCCCGGAAGATCCGGGTGATGATCACGACGTTCCGGGACGGGCTGCAGAGCTCCTTCGGCGGCAAGGTGCGGCTCGAGGCGATCCTGCCCGCCATGGAGGCGGCGGCGCGGGCGGGCATCCGCCACTTCGAGTTCGGGGGCGGCGCCCGCTACCAGGCGCCGTACTTCTACGGAGGCGAGGACCCCTTCGTCGACATGGACGAGATGCGCCGTGTCGTGGGTCCCGGGCCGGACCTGCAGATCCTCACGCGCTCGGTCTCCGGTGTGACGCTCACCACCCAGCGGCTCGCGACTCTGGAGCTCCAGGCGAAGCTGATGCGCCGGCACGGCACGACCTGGAACCGCAACTTCGACTACATGAACGACGTCGACAACCTGGTCCGCACCGGGGAGCCGATCGTCGCGAGCGGGATGCACCACCAGGTGTGCGTGGCGATGATGGGCCTCCCGTTTGAGGACGCGACCGTCCACACCGCGGACTTCTACGTCGACGTGGTCCGGAAGCTGCTCGCCCGCGGGCTGCGATTCGACTCCGTGTGCATGAAGGACGCGTCGGGGACCACCGACCCCAAGACGTGCTACGAGACCGCCAAGGGGCTGAAGAAGATCCTGCCGCCCGAGATGCCGCTCTGGCAGCACACGCACGACACGGCGTCGCTCGCCGTCGCCTGCTACCTCGCGGGGATAGAAGGAGGCGTCGACGCGATCGACCTCTCGGTGCGCCCGCTGGCTTCGGGCACCGTCCAGCCCGACGTGCGCTCGATGTGGCACGCCCTGCGGGGCACCGGCTTCACGCTCGACGTGGACGAGACGCGCATCCACGACGTCGAGAGCCTGCTGCTGGAGAGCCTCAAGGAGTACGAGTTCGACCCCATCACCACGACGCCCGACGCCAGGGTCGTCAACTTCCCGATGCCCGGCGGGGCCATCGGACCCAACGTCCAGATGATGAAGGAGGCGGGGATCCTCTCGAAGTACAGCGCGGTGCTGGCGGAGTTCCCGGTGGTGGTCCGAGCGGGCGGCGCCTGGACGAGCGTGACGCCGGGAAGCCAGCAGTACTGGCTGCAGGCCTTCGACAACGTCCTGCACGGGCGCTGGAAGAAGATCGACCCCGGCTA
>DATEUE010000150.1:0-13895 GCA_035283305.1 Vicinamibacteria bacterium
GAGAGCAGCAGGTTGCGGTTCATCTGCCAGGCGTCGGTCTTCTGTGCGCCCGGCCGTACGATCACGAGCCCGTTGAAGACGCCGCGCCCCTGCTCGTCGAGGATGCCCTTGTAGAGCTCCCGGCTCGAGCAGTGCGGGCGGGCGTGGTCGATGCGCGAGTGGGTGTCCGCCACGCGGCGGCCGTCCACCACGAACAGGCCGTCGAGCGCGCACTCGCCGCCCTCGCCCTCGAAGCGCACGTCGATGTCGTCGCGCGAGAGTGCGGCACCCAGCACGAGCGAGTGGTCGAAGAAGCGGGCGTCGCGGCCCAGCCGCACGGCGAGCGTCGCCACGTGGAGCGCCTCATTCCCTTCCAGCTGCAGCTTGCAGCGGTCGAGCTGGGCGCCGTCGTCGAGGACGATCTCGCTCACCGCGTTCGTGAGCCTGGCCGAAGCCGCCCCCGAGGCGAACACCTCGACGATCCGGGACTCGCTGCCGCGTCCCGCCACGACGATGGTGCGCGAGTACGCGGCGCGGCCCGAGGGGCCCGCGCCGAGGTGCTCGATGCGCACCGGCGCGTCGAGCAAAGCACCCGGCTCGATCAGCACCACGGCTGCGTCGCCGGCGAGGGCGGTGTTGAGCTCGGCGAAGACCGGGGTCGCGCCGCCCGCCGCGACCCGCGCCAGCCAGGGCTCGAGGCTCGCGGGGCGCGAGGCGAGCGCGTGCTTCAGGCTCATCGCCGAGACGCCCGGCCCTGCGGCGCCCATCCGCGACAGCTCCGGCGACAGGCGTCCGTTCACGAGCACGAGCCGCGGCCCGCGCGGGTCCGTCTCCGGCAGCAGCGCCAGCACCTCGGGCGCGGGTGGTGGTGTCGCGGGATCGGCCGGCTCGAAGCGCCCGCGCGTGAGCGGCGCGAGCGGCGTGTGGCGCCAGGCCTCGTCGCGCGGCGTCGGGAGGCCCGTCTCGACGAAGCGCGCGAACGCGGCGCTGCGCCGCTCGCGGAGCCACGCCGGCTCGGACGCCCCAGCCTGCGACTGCGCGAAGCGCTCGAAGCCCGCCCGGTAGGCGTCCTTCTCCGCGCTCACGACGCTCATGGCCGTGTCTTCTCGCCGACCTCGGCCGGCTCCTTCTCGAGCCAGGAGTAGCCCTTCTCCTCGAGCTCGAGCGCCATCTCCTTGCCGCCGGAGCGGACGATCCGGCCATCGACCAGCACGTGGACGAAGTCGGGCACGATGTGGTCGAGCAGCCGCTGGTAGTGGGTCACCACCAGCATCGCGCGCTCGGGGCTGCGCAGCAGGTTGACTCCGTGCGACACGATCCGCAGCGCGTCGATGTCGAGGCCGGAGTCGGTCTCGTCGAGGATCGCGAGCCTCGGCTCGAGCACCGCCATCTGGAAGATCTCGTTGCGCTTCTTCTCGCCGCCCGAGAAGCCCTCGTTCACCGACCGCTTCACGAGCTCCTCGTCGATCTCGACGGTCTTCGCCTTCTCCTTCACGAGCGAGAGAAACTCCACGGCGTCGAGCTCCGGAAGGCCGCGATGGGCGCGGATCGCGTTCGTCGCCGCCTTCAGGAAGTAGATGTTGCTGACACCCGCGATCTCGACCGGGTACTGGAACGCGAGGAAGATCCCCTCGCGGGCCCGCTCCTCGGGAGCCAGGGCGAGCAGGTCCTTGCCTTCGAAGAGCACCTGGCCGGCCGTGACCGTGTAGCCGGGGCGGCCGGCCAGCACGTGAGCAAGCGTGCTCTTGCCTGAGCCGTTCGGGCCCATGATGGCGTGCACCTCACCCTTGCGGACGTTGAGGTCGACGCCGCGCAGGACGTCGCTGTCGCCGGCCCGGGCGTGGAGATTCCGGATCTCAAGCATGGGAAACCTGAGATTATTCAATCAGTACGAAAAAGTCAATTTTTGGCGAGAATGGCTTTTTCGTAGAAGCCCTGGAGCTTGAGGCGGCCTTCGCCGCTCAGCCGGGACTCGGCCGACTTGAGCAGCGCCGCCATCGCGCGATCCTCGTCGGGCGGGGTCGTCGCACCTTTGCGGACGCGCTCGACGTAGTCGGCGAGCCTGGCGCGTTCCTTCCAGGGAACCCCGGCGTAGGTGGCGGTGGTGAGGCGGCTGAGCTCGGTCTTCTCGGCGGGCGTGAGCGCGGTGATGTTCTCGGCGAGTGCCTGCAGCGAGCGGCGGAACGCCTGGTCGGGCTCGAGCACGCGCGCCTCGCTCTGCGCCATCAGCTGCTCGGCCGCGGGCGCCGACAGGTGCGGGACAGCGAGCACGGCCGCGTCCACGGCCTCGCGCAGGCGGACCGCCAGCAGGCCGCGGGCCGCGAAGCCGCGCGCGAGCGCGTCGAGGCCGTTCGTGCGCGAGGCGGTCGCCTCGGGCATCCACGCGACGAGCGCGAAGCCGGTCCAGCCGTCGAGGCCGGCCACCACCACCTCGCGGTAGGGCGTGCCGCCGTCGGCCCACCCGGCCTCGAGCTGCCGGCCGGTGAGGCTGCCGAGGATGGCGTTGACCCGCTGCTTCGCCTCGAAGCCAGGCCGCTCGGCGCGTCGCCTCTCCTGCACCTTGTCGAGATACTGGTCCGCCGTCGCGACGCCGCGCGGCGCCGGCTCGGTGACGAGGTAGGCAGCGCCCCCGTGGCGGGGGATCGCGAGCGTGACGCGCGCGTCCTTCGGGGACTTCACCAGCGGGTTGCCGGGCTTCAGCAGCACCCAGCCGTCGGGCGCGTCGAGCGTGAGGCCGAGCCCGTCGTCCACGAAGCGGCGTTCGGTCGTGGACCAGTCACGCAGCCGCTGCTCCGCCTCCGAGGCCTGCGCGCGGCCGAAATTATAGATGCCGTACCCCCCGACCAGCACCGGCAGCAACGCGACGAGCAGCCCGGCCAACCCGATCCTGCGCGGGAGAAGGGCGGCGAGACCCGAGACGATCAGCCACACCGAGCCGAGCGCGAGCAGGCCCGCTCCACGCTCGCCCTGGGCGATCAGGATGCCGGCCAGCGGGAAGAGAGCGAAGGCCGCGAGGATCAGGACGATGCGCACGAGCTTGCGCGCGAGGTCCCAGCCCGGGACGAGCGCGAGGCCGAGTGCCAGCGCTCCCAGGGCGATCTCGAACCAGGGGGCGCCGTCGAAGGCCGAGAGCGCCTCGCTTGGGCGGAAGGCCAGGAAGCCGAGGCCCGCGGCGAGGAGCAGCAGCAGGGCACACACGACGCGCACGCGCAGGCGGTCGATTGGGGTGGGCTCGTCGTCCCACTCTTCGATCCCCTCGCGCTCGGCCGCCTTCTTGGCACGCGCGGCCTTCGCCTTCGCCTTGCCCGTCTTCACCCCGAGCGCGCCCTTGAGCTCGGGAATCATGGCGAGCGCCACCCACTTGCGCGAGCCCGGCCGCATCACCGGGCTTTCGCCGTCGATCAGCCCCTGCGAGAGCCAGGTCCGCAGGGCGGCCAGGTCCATCGGTCCGATCTCGCTGCCGTCGCCCAGCCTGACCTTGAAGCCCGCCATGGGCGGCGAATATACACTCTTTCTGTCCTGGCCTTCGCCACTCGCGCCAGGCCGACTTTTCCCGGTCCTTTCGGTCGTTTTGCGGAACCTCGGCCCGCCGGGCTCGTCCATAATGGCGTGGTTCAGATGGCCGACCTCGATGCGGAGGCCCTGCGGCTCGGGCGGTTTCGCCGCCACCCCAGCGGAACCTGGTCCGCCCGCTTCGTCCTCGACCCCGGCCCCGCGGCCGAGACAGCCCTCGACCACATCGAGGAGCTCGCGGTCTGCATGGGTCGCGCCGGGGGCCTCGACGCGGACGGGGCCGTCTTCGTGGGCGTCGCGCTGCGCGAGGCCGTGGTGAACGCGTTCCGCCACGGCCACGGCCCGGACGGCGCACCCACGCGCATCGGGCTGCACCTCACGCCCGACAGCCTGGTGATCACGGTGCGGGACCGCGGCCCCGGCTTCGATCCCGACGCCGTGCCCGACCCGTGCCAGGAGATGAACCTGGCACGCGGGGGCGGCCGCGGGCTGCACTACATGCGCTGCTTCACCGACCGCGTCTCGTTCGTTTTCCCGAGGCGGGGTGGGTCGGTGGTACGGCTGGCGAAGAAGACTCGGCCGTAGCCGCTTCGCCCGGACGCAGCGGCCGCCAGCCCGGGTCGAGCGGCTTGCCGCCCCCGGCCAGGTTCACGTAGATGTTGTAGCCCACGCTGTCGGGGCTGTTCGCCACCAGCTCGCCGTCTCCCGCGCGCCCGTCGTCGCGCCACTCGAGCTCGAAGCGCCAGCCCCGCGCACCGCGACGGAACACGACGCGGTAGGACCCGAGCTCGCCGGCGAGCACCTCGCGCAGGATGGCCGTCCACTCCTGTTTGTCCGGCGGCGGCGTGCCCTCCCAGGCGACGATGAACATCGGTCCAATGATAAGCGGGGGCGCCCAGGCGGCGCGTTGACACCCTGTTCGGGCCTCTGAGAGTATCCCGTGGGAGTCTCTGCTGACGCGAGCCAAGAGATGACGACGCCTCGCCGAATGATCGTCGTCGACGACGACCCGAAGGTGCGCCTGCTGCTCGAGCGGGCGTTCCGGGCCCCGGAGTTCGAGACCCACTCGTTTCCCACCGGCAAGGCCGCGCTCGCCCGCGTCGCCGAGATCAAGCCCGACTGCGTGGTGAGCGACATCCTGATGCCGGATATGGACGGCGAGAGCCTGCTGCGCGCGCTGCGCGCCGTGCCAGGGCTCGAAGCGGTGCCGTTCATCGCGCTCTCGGCCGTGCGCTCGGAGGCGCGCATCCGGGCCGTGGTCGGGGCGGGCGCCGACGCGTTCCTGCTCAAGCCCTTCCCGCTGCGTGAGCTCACGGAGAAGGTGCGCTCGCTCATCGAGCGGCCGCAGGCAGCGCGCCAGATCCGCGGGCCGCTCGGCGAGGACATGCAGCCGACACGCCCGGTCGTGAGGGCGCCGCACACGATGAGCACCACTTCGCTGCGGCGGCGCCTGCCGCAGACGCAGCCGCCGCTGCCGGGCTCGTCGGCACCGGCCGAGCCGCAGCTCGCGTCCGACCCGACCCCCGCCCGGGCGCTCGAGCCGTCACCGGTTCCGATACTGGAGCCCTCGGCGGTCCGCTTGGAGGATCCCGAGCCGGCTCCGCTGCCCGAGCCCGTGCGGTCGCCCGTCACCGCAGAGATAACCGCACCCGTAACCGCACCCGCAGCGCCCGCCGTGCTCGCACCCACGCACGAGGCGGAGCCGGCCCCCGAGGCCGAGCCGGGGCCCGCGCCGGTCGTGCGCATGGCCGGTCCGGTGCGGGTGCTGACGTCGGGTCGCTCGTCGAGCGACACGGCGCAGCGCACGCGACCGCTCACGCCCGTGCGGCTTCAGGCTCCGCCTCCGGCGCCGGCCGAGACCGAGGCGCGCCGGATCGAGTTGGGGCCGAAGGATGCCGGCCTCGGTTTCGGGCGCTTCACGCGCGTCGAGACGCGCGGCCGCTCGTTCGTGGTGCTGACCGAGGCCGTCGCCAAGCCGCACTTCACGGTCACCACCGTGATCACGGAAAAGGGCGTGCCGCTGCGCAAGCTCGAGACGGCGCTGCCGCATCCGCTCGCCCGCGAGGAGGACGCCGAGACGGTGAGGCGGCAGCTCGACCTGCAGCACGACGAGGCGCTGCGGCGGCTCGACGACCTGGTGCTCGACGGGGCCCGTCGCCGCGTGCTGTGGTCCGATCAGAGCCGCAGCGTCGATGCCGGCCTGCTGGCCTGGACGCTCTCGGCGGTCGCGCAGCTCGCGGAGTCGGAGATCGGCACGGAGGAGACGGCACGCCAGCTGCACCTCACGCGCGAGCGGGCGCTCGTCACCGAGGACGCGCTGCGTGCTTTCCAGATCACGCCCGCGGCCCGCGTCGTGGTGGAGGTGGGCCGGGGCGGCGAGCTGCCGCGGCGGGCGGTGCGGGCCGTGGCCGGCTGGTGCTACGACTTCGCGACCTCCGCGCTGCTGGGGGACGACGACCAGGTGGCCGAGCCGGTGCGCCAGGCGACACGCCGCCACGCCGACGAGCTCGAGCGCATGGGCTTCTACGATCGCCTGCGGCGACGGTCCCGGACGTGAGCCAGGAAGACCCCCAGATCCCCATCTTCGAGCTGCTGCCGGCCTTCGAAGAGGAGACGGGCGTGCGTGTGAAGCCGCGCCCCGTGGCGCAGGCCGTGCTCGACAAGCGCGCGGCCCCCGGGGCGAGCCTGCGGGTGCTCGCCACCCGCATACGGGCGCTCGGCCGCGACAAGCGGCTGCGTCGCGTCGGCGTCGTGGGCTGCGGCCCGGGCGAAGGCGCCACGACCGTCGCGCTCGGCCTGGCGTGCGCGCTCTCGGCCGAGCCGCGGCAGCGCGTGCTCTATCTCGAGCTCGACCTGAAGCGGCCGGCTGCGGACCGGGAGCTGGGTGTCCAGGCGCCCGCCGTGGGCGTCACCCAGTTCCTCGAGGGCAAGAGCGAGGTGCCGGTGCTGCGCCATCCCTCGGGCGGCTTCTGGGTCTTGTCGGGCGGCGCCATGCGGTCGCGCCCGCTCGAGCCGCACGCGGCGGACCGGCTGCCGCCCCTGCTGAACGCGGCCGACCGCGTCTTCGACTTCGTGATCGGGGACTGCCCGCCGCTGCTGCCCGACGCCGAGACGCTGCTGCTGCAGGACCACTTCGACGGCTTCGTGTTCGTGGTCCGCTCGCGACACGCCCCGCTCGAGACGGTGGGGCGCGCGGCACGCATGCTGCGGCAGGGCCTGGTCGTGGGCCTGGTGCTGAACGCGCAGCGGGACCTGCTCCGGCGATGACCACTCTTCGTGTCGCGGCCCCGCTCCTGGCTTTGCTGCCGCTCGCGGCGGGCGGCCTGCTCGCGCAGGAGCCTGAACGCGCGCGGCCCGCGCCGGTCTTCCCGGTGGAAGCGCACATCGTCTGGATCGACGTCGTCGCCGCCGACTCGCGAGATCGGCCTGTCGCCGACCTCGGCCCCGAGGACTTCGAGGTGGTCGAGGGCGGCGAACGGCGGCCCATCGTCCTGTTCAAGGCCCCCGACCTGGGCCCGGCCAACCGCGCGGTCGTCTTCCTGATCGACGACATCAGCTCGACGGCTCGACAGATCGAGCGCGCCCGGGACGTCGCAAGGCGCATGCTGGCGAAGGCCGTCGCGGGTGACCGGGCGGTGTTGATCGCGACCGCCTCGCGCGTTTCGGCTTCCGCGCTGCTGCCCGCCGGCGCCTCGGCCCTGCGCGCGCAGCTCGACCGGATTCGCGCTCATCCCGACCTGAACGCGGCCCTCGGCGACCCGGAGCAGGCCCGCCGGCTGCACTGGGGGAGAGTCGAGGCCGTCGTGGCCGCGCTCGAGGCCCTGCAGGGCCACGCGGGGCCGCGAGCCCTGGTCGTCATCGGGCCGTCTCTGCCCTACCGGGCCTCCGGACCCTTCGGGATCGCCGCGTACGAGCGTGTGATGCGCGCGTCCGAACGCGCCGCGGCACCGATCTACTTCTTCGAAACCGGCGAAGACACGCCACCCTCGCCGAGCCAGAGCCTGAGCCCGGACTGGATCACCGGCAAGGGCAGCGTGATCGGCGTCGCTCCGCTCATCCCCATGGCGCCCGGCGGGAGCAGCCGGGCGAGCGCCACCGTGCTCGACGCCGTGGCGGAGGACTCGGGCGGGTTCACCTCGGCGAACCCCGCGGGTTGGTCGTGGGCGATGGACCGGATCCTCGCTGCGCGGGCCTACTACCTGCTGGGGATCCCGTCGGCTCCCGAGACGTGGGACGGCGGCTATCACCACGTCGAGGTCCGGGTGCTGCGCAAGGACGTTCGGCTGCTGTCGCGAAAGGGCTACTTCGCCCCGCCGCCGGCTACCGCCCCTCGCTGAGGCTAGCCGACGCTGCCCTCGAGGCTCACGCCGAGTAGCTTCTGGGCCTCGACCGCGAACTCCATCGGCAGCTCCTTGAAGACTTCCTTGCAGAAGCCGTTCACGATCATGCTGACCGCGTCCTCGGCCCCGATGCCACGCGAGCGGAAATAGAACAGCTGGTCTTCGCTGATCTTCGAGGTCGAGGCCTCGTGCTCCATCTGGGCGCTCGAATTCTGCACGTCGATGTACGGGAACGTGTGCGCGCCGCACTGGTCGCCGATCAGCAGCGAGTCGCACTGCGAGTAGTTGCGCGCGCCAAAGGCGCCCTTGCCGATCCGCACCAGGCCGCGGTAGGCGTTCTGGCCGTGGCCGGCCGAGATCCCCTTCGAGACGATCGTGCTGCGGGTGCGCTTGCCGATGTGGATCATCTTGGTGCCGGTGTCGGCCTGCTGGCGGTTGTTCGCGAGCGCCACCGAGTAGAACTCGCCCACCGAGTCGTCGCCCTGCAGGATGCAGGACGGATACTTCCAGGTGATCGCGGAGCCGGTCTCAACCTGCGTCCAGGAGATCCGCGACCTGGCTCCGGCGCACTTGCCGCGCTTGGTGACGAAGTTGAAGATCCCGCCCTTGCCGTCCTTGTCGCCCGGGTACCAGTTCTGCACCGTAGAGTACTTGATGCGCGCGTCCTCGAGAGCGACGAGCTCGACGACCGCGGCGTGGAGCTGGTTCTCGTCGCGCACCGGGGCGGTGCAGCCCTCGAGGTAGCTGACGTAGGCCCCCTCCTCCGCGACGATCAGCGTGCGCTCGAACTGGCCGGTGTTCGAGGCGTTGATCCGGAAGTAGGTGCTGAGCTCCATCGGGCAGCGCACGCCCTTCGGCACGAAGACGAAGGAGCCGTCGGAGAAGACGGCCGAGTTGAGCGCGGCGAAGAAGTTGTCGGTCGCGGGCACCACGCTGCCCAGGTACTGCCGCACGAGCTCGGGGTGCTCCTTCACGGCTTCCGAGAACGAGCAGAAGATGACCCCGGCTTCCTTCAGCTTCTCCTTGAACGTCGTCGCGACCGAGACGCTGTCGAAGACCGCGTCGACGGCCACGCCCGCGAGCTTCGCCCGCTCGTGCAGCGGCACGCCGAGCTTCTCGTAGGTCTCGAGCAGCTTGGGGTCCACCTCGTCGAGGCTCTTCGGGCCGTCCTGCTTCTGCTTCGGCGCCGAGTAGTAGGAGATCGCCTGGTAGTCGATCGGCGGGTACTTCACGTGGGCCCAGGTCGGCTCCTTCATGGTGAGCCAGTGCCGGTAGGCCTTGAGCCGCCACTCGGTCATCCACTCGGGCTCGCCCTTCTTCGCCGAGAGGAAGCGGACCACGTCCTCGCTGAGGCCGGGCGGCAGCGTCTCCTGCTCGATGTCGGTGACAAAGCCGGCCTTGTACTCGGCCCGCGTGAGGGCGTCGATCTCCTGGCTGCTCATGACAACCTCAGCCTATCAATCTTTACGAAATAGTCAAGATTAAGCGGTTCACGTCGCCGGTCCTCACCAAGCTGGGTGACGAAGCCGACGACAACGACCTGGGGGGCTCCCAAGCCGCCCCCCAGCCCCCCGGGCTTGGCGTTAGAAACGCACCCCAAGTACCGCCACGACCGGGGCAGACCAGCGGCCGTCGCTGCCGTCGATCGCGCCCAGGCCGGGCAGGTAGTTGAACTCGCCGGGCGGCGACTGGTACCGGATGCCCGTGTCCATTCCCACGTAGAAACGCTCCCCGAGGTCGAACGTGAAGCCGATGTCGAGCCCGAACACGGGCACGGTGGTCTCCTTGCTGAAGGGCACGTTCTGGATCGAAGACCCCGCCGCGGGCGCGGAGAACGACACGAGGGCCTCGTTGAGAAAACGCACGCCGACCACGGGGGCGACGTACGACTTGAGGCGCGACTGGGTCGCGAGGTAGTAGCGGAAGCCCACCTCGAAGCCGACCTCCTCGTAGTCGAAAGGCTCCTCCTGGGAGGGGAAGTAGGCGAATAGCTGCTGGTCATCCAGCGTACCGATCTCGATCCCCTTGACGGCCGTCGACTTGTACCAGGTCGCGCGGGCGATGACCTCCGTGCGCTCGCCGACGCCGAAGCCGAGCAGCCCTTGCAGCCGCCAGTCGGGCGCGTAGATGTCCCGGTAGCGCAGCGAGTCGATCCTCACCGGCTGGTCGAGGAGGGTGCCCGACGTGCTCTGGACCATGTTCCCGGACACCTCGGACTGCGTGCCGATCTGTGCGGCGATCGTGAAGCGGCCCGCCAGCCCCTGGGCGCGGGCTGCCGCCGGCAGCAGGCTCAACACCGCGGCCGTCACGAGCCAGCAACGAGCCTTCATCGTCCCCCCCTTCGGCACCGTGCTTCCGCGGCGCCGGTTGCGTGCTGCAGTGTAGCGCACCGCGGCCCGCGTGCGTGCGGCTTCCCGGTACAATCGCGCGCGAGATGAAGCTCCCGGCACCCGTAAGGCGTGCGGTCGCCCTGCCGCTGGCGCTCGGCGCGACGGCGCTCGTCGCGTGGGCGGCCGAGGCGGTCGGGCCCGGCCGCGAGCGGGTGCTGAAGCAGGCCCGGGTCCCGCTCCACTACTACTACCGCGAGATGTACCTGCCCCAGGCCACGAGCGGTGTCGGCTCGCCCGCGTGGTCTCCGGACGGTCGCGAGCTGGCCGTCTCGCTCGAGGGCGCCCTCCATCGGGTGGACCCTGCGACGGGCGTCGCGCGACAGCTCACGGACGGCCCCGGATACGACTACCAGCCCGACTGGTCGCCCGACGGCCGCTTCCTGGCCTACTCCTCCTACCGGGACGACGCGCTCGAGCTGTGGGCGCTCGAGCTCGCGAGCGGGAAGCGCTGGCCGCTCACCACGAACGGCGCCGTGAACCTCGATCCCCGCTGGTCCCCCGACGGGAGGCGGATCGCCTTCGTCTCGACGGCATTCGAGCGCCGCCTCCACGTGTTCCTGCTCGATGTGAGCGACGGGGTCCCCGGCGCGTCCGTGCGCCTCACCGAGGAGCGCGACTCCGGCCTGCCCCGCTACTACTACTCGCGCTTCGACCAGTACCTGTCGCCGACCTGGTCGCCCGACGGGAGCGAGCTCATCGTGGTTTCGAACAGCGGGCGGATCTCGGGCAGCGGGAGCCTGTGGCGCATGCGCGCGGAGCCGGGCGCGCCCCTGCGCCAGGTCCACGACGAGGAGACCACCTGGAAGGTCCGGCCCGACTGGGCGCGCGACGGGCGGCGTGTGGTCTACGCGTCCTACCTCGGCCGGCAGTGGCATCAGCTCTGGCTCGTCCCCGCCGAGGGTGGCGACGCCTTCCCGCTCACGTACGGTGAGTTCGACGCGACGGCGCCGCGCTGGTCACCCGACGCCACGAGCATCGCCTACGTGTCGAACCAGGAGGGCACGCCTGCGCTCTGGACCATCCGGGTCCCGGGCGGCGAGCGGCGGAAGGTCGAGATCCGCGAGCGCCGGCGGCTCGCGGCCACCGGCCGGCTCCAGGTCGACGTGACCGAGGACGGCCGCTACGTTCCGGCGCGGATCTCGATCACCACCCCGGACGGCCGCAGCTTCGTGCCCGAGGGCGCGTGGCGCCACGCCGACGACTCCTTCGATCGGGCCGAGCGCCGCATCGAGCTCGGCTACTTCCACAGCGCCGGCAGCGCCGTGGTCGAGGTGCCGGCCGGCCCGGTGACGCTCGAGGTGACGCGCGGGCTCGAGTACCAGCCGGTGCGCCGCGCGCTCGACGTCGTCGCCGGACAGACACGCACGGAAGCCATCGCCCTCGAGCGCATCGCCGACTGGCCCGCGCGCGGGTGGTGGAGCGGCGACCTGCACGTGCACATGAACTATGGCGGCGCCTACCGCGCGACGCCGCTCACGCTGCGCGCGATGGCCGAGGCCGAGGACCTGCACGTGGTGTTCAACCTGATCGTCAACAAGGAGCAGCGGATCCCGGACGTCGCCTGGTTCACGGGCGTGCCCGACGCGGTGTCGACGAGCCGCACGCTTCTGCGCCACGACCAGGAGTTCCACACCAGCTGGTGGGGCCATCAGTCCCTGCTCGGACTGCGGAGCCACCTGCTGCTGCCGGACTATGCGGGCTACGCGGGCACCGCCGCCTGGAGCCTGGAGCCGACGAACGCCCGGGTCGCCGACCTCGCCCGCGCCCAGGGCGCGCTCGTCGGCTACGTCCATCCCTTCGACAACGTCCCCGACCCCTCGCGCGCGGGCGACCCCGCCGCGTATCCGCTGCCGGGCTTCGACTCGGGCGACCCGATCGGCCTGCCCGTCGACGCCGCGCTCGGCAAGCTCGACTTCTACGAGGCGGTCGGCCTCAGCGACCACCGCGCCACGAACGCCGTCTGGTACCGCCTGCTCAATTGCGGCTTCCGGATTCCGGCCGGCGCGGGCACCGACGCCATGACGAACTACGCGTCGCTGCGGGGCCCGGTAGGCCTGAACCGCGTGTTCGTGAAGACGGACGGGCCGCTCGACTTCGACCGATTCCTGGCGGGACTCAAGGCGGGCCGCAGCATGGCGACGAACGGCCCGCTCGTGCAGCTCGGCCTCAGGCCGCGCGGCTCGAGCGGACCCTGGAGCGAGCCGGGCGACGCGCTCGAGCTTCCCGCCGGCCGTCACGCGCTCGAGGCGCAAGTGTCGCTCCGCTCGGTCGTGCCGATCGACCGCCTGGAGATCGTTCGCAACGGCGAGGTGGTGGCCACGCTGCCGCTCGCCGGCGATCGCACCTCCGCCGACGCGACCGTGAGCCTGCCCGCGTTCGGCTCGGGTTGGTACGTCGCGCGCGCCCACTGCGACCGCTCGCGCCACCCGGTCCTCGACTTCTACCCCTTCGGCACCACGAGCCCGGTGTACGTGAGCGCGGGCGGCGCCCCGCTGCGCTCGACCCGCGACGTTGTCTACTTCGCGGCCTGGATCGACCGCGTCCGCGCCGCAGCCGAGGCCCACCAGGGCTGGAACACCGCAGCGGAGAAGCAGGGTGTGCTCGCCCTGCTCGCGCAGGCGCGAGCGGTGTACCAGGAGCGGGCGCTGGAGACGCCCCGCCCTGCTCAGTAGAGGACGGCCTCCGCGCCGTTCTCGGCCACGAGGCGCTCGGCGAGCGCCAGGATCTTGTCGCGCCGCTTGAGCATCGCGGCGATCTGCCGGCCGTTCAACCAGCGGCCCAGCTTCGCATCGAGCGTGGGGCGATCGAGCGCCCGCAGCCGCTCGAGCGCCTGGCGCGAGAAGCGCACGAGCTCCTTCGCCGCGCGCAGGTCGTTGTAGTTCGCGAAGGCCCGCGAGAAGTCCACCGCGTAGACGCGGAACGTGGGGTCGCTCAGGACGTTGCGGATGTTCCGGGCGTCGGTGTTGAACGTGAGCTGGTGCAGCAGGCGCACGCTGTACATCTGGCGATTCCAGGCCTCGAGGTCGGGAGGTGCGATCTGCTTCTGCTTGCGATCGGCCTCGGTGATGGCCTTCTCGACCCAGAGCTGAAGCGAGCCGGTCGTCCGATCGAAGGTGCGCTCGACCGTCGGCGGCACGAGCCCCGTGCCGACGAGCTTGTCGAGCTCGTACGAGGCGACCTCGTGCTTCCAGGAGTCGGCGAAGTCCACCACGAAGCCGCCGCCCTGGAAGTTGGTGATGCCGGGCTTGCTCTCGTCGATCGTCTTCCAGAGCGCGCGGGCCGTCCGCGTGCCGTCCGTGAGCGTGCACTGATCCGAGTGAGTGATGCCCACGCTCAGCGCCTTCTTCTGGACGAGCTCGGCCCCTCGCAGGAAGGCCTCGGCGGCCTCGCCCGACAGCGGCAGTCCGAACGGCTCGTCCGTCTGCGCCGCGAGCGAGCACGGCAGCCAGACGCACGCGGCGACCGCAAGCGCACGCTTCATTGAAACCTCCGGCATCGAGTTGCCGCGAGTCTAGTCCAGATCCAGGAACTCCACGTCCAGTAGCGGGACGCTTCGGATCTGTGCCTCGCGTAAACCCAGGGAAACGCGTTGCTGGAGCGCTGGCACGCCTCCTGCTCTACCGTGTGCGTCGGACCTGCCGCGTCCGCCTTACCCCTTCCCCAA
Source organism: Vicinamibacteria bacterium (assembly GCA_035283305.1). Taxonomy (GTDB): domain Bacteria; phylum Acidobacteriota; class Vicinamibacteria; order Fen-336; family Fen-336; genus DATBSL01. The sequence continues at coordinate 13,887 of DATEUE010000150.1, forward strand.
ACTGGCGGG
>DATEUE010000151.1:0-8923 GCA_035283305.1 Vicinamibacteria bacterium
TGCAGGTCGCCCCGGCGGAGGTGGTCTCGCTCTGCGACGTGGACCGCGCCCAGCTCGAGGGCGCCGCCCAGATCGTGGCCGCCCGGCAGGTCTCGAAGGCCACGCCGCGCGGCTACTCCGACTACCGCACGATGCTGGCCGAGCGCGACCTCGAGCTCGTGATCGTCTCGACGCCCGACCACTGGCACGCGCTGCCGATGATCGAGGCCGTGAAGGCCGGCGCCGACGTGTACGTCGAGAAGCCGACGAGCGTCGACGTCGTCGAGAGCCAGGCGATGTTCGCGGCCGCGCGCCGCCACGGGCGCGTGGTGCAGGTGGGCACGCAGCGCCGCAGCACGGCGCACCTGATCGAGGCGCGCGACGACATCGTCCGCGCCGGCAGGCTCGGCCGCATCGGCCAGGTCGAGATCTACTCCTACTACGGCACCCGCCGGGGCAGCCCGAACCGGGTGGCGCCGCCCGCGACGCTCGACTGGGACTTCTGGAGCGGGCCGGCGCCGCTCCTGCCCTACAACGACGTCGTCCACCCGCGTGGCTGGCGCTCGTTCATGGCCTACGGCAACGGCATGCTGGGCGACCTGTGCATCCACATGTTCGACATGGTGCGCTTCATGCTCGGGCTCGGGATGCCGAAGCGCATCAGCAGCGCGGGCGGGCGCATCATCGACCCGGGAGCCGGCTTCGACATCAGCGACACGCAGACGGCCACCTTCGACTACGGCGAGCTGCAGGTGATCTGGAACCACCGCGCCTGGGGCCAGCCGCCGGACCCGCGCTTTCCGTGGGCGGCGACGCTTTACGGCGACAAGGGCAGCCTGAAGGCGGGCGTCATGGGCTGCGAGTTCCTGCCGGCCGAGGGGCCTTCCGTCTTCCGCGAGGTGCGCTACGAGCTCGAGGAGTTCCCGGAGGACAAGACCGAGAAGGAGCTCGAGAAGCACGTGGCCCCGGCGCTGCGCGCGCACATGAAGAACCTGCTGGCGTGCCGCGAGACGCGCGCGCGGCCCGTCGCCGACATCGAGGAAGGCTACATCTCGAGCGCCGCCTGCATCCTCGCCAACCTGTCGTTGCGCCTCGGCCGGACGCTCGAGTGGGACCACGCGAGGGGCGCCGTCGTGGGAGACGACGAGGCGAACCACCTGCTGCGCCGGCCGTACCGGGCGCCGTGGGTGCATCCCGAGCCGGCCGATTTCAGCTGACACCAAACAGACGCCCCTAAAGGCACCCGAACATGCGCTTCGTCCTCACGCTCACTTTGCCGTTCTGCTTCACCCTGCTGGCCGAGGCGCAGGAGTGGCCCCGCTTTCGCGGACCGCACGGCGACGGCGTATCCGACGGGGCGGCCCTGCCGGCCGAGTTCGGGCCTGGAAAGAACGTGGTCTGGCGCGCCTCCGTGCCCATGGGCCGCTCCTCGCCGATCGTCGTCGGGAACCGGGTTTATCTCACCGCCGTGGAGGGCGAGGCGCTCGCGACCCTGGCGTTCGACGCCCAGACGGGAAAGACGATCTGGCGGCGCGACATCGCCCGCAGCCGCACGAACAAGATCTACGTCGGCAACGACTCCGCGACGCCGACCCCGGCCACGGACGGCGAGAGCCTCTACGTCTTCTTTCCGGACCTCGGCCTCGTTTCCTTCGACCTCGACGGCAAGGAGCGCTGGCGGCTCGCGCTCGGGCCGTTCGACAGCTTCTACGGCCTGTCGGCGTCCCCGGTCGTCCACGGCGACATCGTCGCGCTCGTCTGCGACCAGCGCAGCGGGTCGTTTGCGATCGCAGTCGACAAGAACACAGGCCGCGTCCGCTGGCGGACCGAGCGCAAGAACGCCGTGACGGAAGGCTACTCGACTCCGGCCGTCTACGCCCCGCCCGGGGCGAAGCCCCAGCTGATCGTGACCGGGGGGCGCCGAAACGACGGCTATGACCTGGCCACGGGCGAGAACCTGTGGTGGGTGGGCAACCAGGGCATCTACCCGGCCGGCTCCCCGGTGCTGCTCGGCGATCTCATGATCGCCGTCTCCACGGGCGGCGACGAGCCGGAGTACCCGCCGTTCGACTCCTTCCGCGAGAAGCTGGACGTGAACAAGGACGAGATCCTGACGCTCGAGGAGTTCAGCAAGGAGGAAGACTACAAGGACCACTTCGGCTGGCTGGACGTCGACGGCAACGGCCGCATCGTCCGCGCGGAGTGGGACGCGAAGCGGCAGGAGAGCGTCGCCGAACGCGGCGTCACCGGGGTCCGGATCGGCAGCGCGGGCGACCGCACCGCGTCGAACCTGCTGTGGCGCTACAAGAAGTCGTTTTCCTACCTGATCACGCCGCTCGTCTATCGCGGCGCGGTGTACCTGGTCAAGAGCGGCGGAGTCGTGACCACCCTCGACCCGCGGACGGGCGAGGTCCTGAAGACGGGCCGCAGCCCTGAGGCGATCGACGACTACTACGCCTCCCCGGTGGCCGGGGACGGGAAGGTGTTCCTGCTCAGCCACTCGGGTAAGGTCACGGTGCTGAAGGCGGACCCGCAGTGGGAGATCCTGGCGGTGAACTCGCTCGACGAGCCGTGCCAGGCCACCCCGGCCATCGCCTCCGGGCGGATCTACATCCGTACCCACAAGGCCCTGTACAGCTTCGGCCTGGGCAACTGACCCCGATCGATCCGGCTCATGGCCCACGAAGCGCCGGCTTGACAGACGGCCCGCGGCGGGCGCACTATCGGCGTCTATTTCTCATGGCGACCCAAACTGCAGCGCGTGCGTCGGCCCTCTCGGGCGTGGCCGTGCGCCTGTCGCTGCGACTGTCGCTGCTGGTACTGCTGCTGCTGGGCATCCTGCCCGGGGGGCTCGTGATCTAGGCCGATAGTAAAGCAAGGCCAGACGCGAACCCCCGGGGGAAACCCCGGGGGTTTTGCTTTATGGCCCACACGCTCGGAGGAACGCGTGCAACGAACGGGCGCACAGATCATCTGGGAATGCCTGGTGAAGGAAGGCGTCACCACCGTGTTCGGATACCCCGGTGGCGCGATCCTGCCGACCTACGACGCCATGCTCGACTACGACGTCCACCACGTGCTGGTGCGCCACGAGCAGGGCGCCGCCCACATGGCCGACGGCTACGCGCGCGCGAGCGGCCGGGTGGGTGTCGCGATCGCCACCTCCGGGCCGGGGGCGACCAACCTCACGACCGGCATCGCCACCGCGATGCTCGACTCGTCACCCACCGTGTTCATCACGGGGCAGGTCTCCTCGAAGGTGCTCGGCAGCGACGCCTTCCAGGAGACGGACGTCACCGGCATCACGCTGCCGATCACCAAGCACAACTCGCTGGTGACCGATGTGCACCACATCGCGCGCACGATGCGCGAGGCGTTCGTGATCGCGCGCTCGGGCCGGCCCGGCCCGGTGCTGGTCGACATCACCAAGGACGCGCAGCAGGCGAAGACGGACTTCCACTACCCCGAGACCGTGCACCTGCCGGGGCTGCACGAGCCGGAGCCGCCCGACGCCGAGAGCCTCGACCGCGCGGCCGAGCTGATCGCGAAGGCCGAGCGGCCGCTGATCCTGGCCGGCGCCGGTGTGATCCGCTCGGGCGCCTCGCAGGCGCTTCTCGCGTTCGCCCAGAAGGCGGACGTGCCGGTGGCGCTCACTCTGCTCGGCATCGGCGGCTTCCCGCAGAACCACCCGCTCTGCCTCGGCATGATGGGCATGCACGGCGCGGCCTTCGTCAACAGCGCGATCCAGCATGCCGACCTGCTGCTCGCCTTCGGCATGCGCTTCGACGACCGCGTGACCGGCAACCTCAAGACCTACGCCCCGCACGCGAAGAAGATCCACGTCGAGATCGACCCCTCGGAGGTGAACAAGAACGTCAAGGTCGACGTGGCGCTCGTCTCGGACCTGCTGGCGGCGCTCAAGGCGCTCACGCCGATCGTCCCGGCGAAGCGCCACGAGGGGTGGCTGCGCGAGATCGAGACGGGACGTGAGGAGACGCGCTCGCGCGACATCGTGCACCGCGAGTCGAACGGCCACCTGCTCGCGCCGCACGTGATGCACGACCTGTGGCAGACCACGGGCGGCGACGCCGTGATCGTCACCGACGTCGGCCAGCACCAGATGTGGGAGGCGCAATACTACAAGCACAACTCGCCGCGCACCCTCATCACCTCGGGGGGCCTCGGCACCATGGGCTTCGCGCTGCCCGCGGCGATCGGCGCCAAGATGGCCCGGCCCGAGGCGGAGGTGTGGGTGGTGGCCGGCGACGGCGGCTTCCAGATGACGCAGTGCGAGCTCGCGACGCTGCAGCAGGAAGAGCTCGACGTCAAGATCGCGGTGATCAACAACGGCTTCCTGGGCATGGTGCGGCAGTGGCAGGAGTTCTTCCACGACAAGCGCTATGCCGCGACGCCGATGCTCTCGCCCGACTTCGTGAAGCTGGCGGCGGCCTACGACATCCCGGCGCACCGGGTGAGCTCGCGCAAGGACGTCGCCCCGACCGTGCAGAAGGCCCGCGAGACGAAGGGACCGGTGCTCATCGAGTTCCAGGTCCTGAAGGAAGAGGCGGTCTACCCGATGGTCGCGGCCGGGAGCGACCTCGCCGAGATGATCCGCCGGCCGGCCGAGGAAGGCGCGGGGGTGCGCTCGTGAAGCACACGCTGGTGGCGAAGGTGGCGGATCAGCCCGGAGTCCTGAACCGGGTGGCGAGCCTGTTCCGCAGGCGCGCTTTCAACATCGACAGCCTGACCGTGGGCCACACCGAGGACAAGGAGTACTCGCGCATGACGATCGTGGTCGACACCGCGCGCGTGCCGGCCACGATCGTGGCCGCGAACCTGCGCAAGCTGATCCCGGTGGCCGAGGTGGTGGACGTCACGCACCTGCCCACGGTCGACCGCGACCTCGCGCTCATCCGCGTGCGCGCGAGGCCCCAGCAGCGTGCCGAGCTCGCGAGCCTGGTCGACATCTTCCGGGCGCGCATCGTGGACGTGGCGGCCGAGTCGGTGATCGTCGAGGTCACCGGCGATGAACAGAAAGTCGACGGCCTCGTGGAGCTGCTGCGCCCCCGCGGCATCCTCGAAATGACGCGTACCGGCAAGGTGGCGATGATCCGTGGCAGCCTCGCCGAGACCAAGGAAGACGCGCCCGCAGCGGCGCCGGCGGCCTAGAGGGAGAACGACAATGGCGAAGATCTACTACGACGGCGACGCGGACCTCGGGCTGCTCTCGGGCCGCACGGTGGCGGTGATCGGCTACGGCAGCCAGGGCCACGCCCACGCGCTCAACCTCCGCGACAACGGCGTGAAGGTGGTGGTCGGTCTGCCGGCGGCGAGCCGCTCGCGGACGAAGGCGCAGGCCGACGGCCTCGCGGTCAAGACCCCGGCCGAGGCCGCGGCGGCGGCCGACATCGTGATGATCCTGACCCCGGACACGGGCCAGGCGAAGCTGTTCCGCGACGAGATCGCCCCCGGCCTCAAGCCGGGCAACACGCTGATGTTCGCGCACGGCTTCAACATCCGCTTCGGGACGATCACGGCGCCTCCGGGCGTCGACGTCTCGATGGTAGCGCCCAAGGCGCCCGGCCACCGCGTGCGCGAGGTGTTCAAGGAGGGCCAGGGCACGCCGGGGCTCGTGGCGGTGCACCAGGACGCGAGCGGCAAGGCCAAGGCGATGGCGCTCGCCTACGCGAAGGGGATCGGCTGCACCCGCGCCGGGGTGATCGAGACGACGTTCGCGGAGGAGACCGAGACCGACCTCTTCGGCGAGCAGGCCGTGCTCTGCGGCGGAGCCTCGGCTCTCGTCAAGGCGGGCTTCGAGACGCTGGTGAAGAACGGCTACCAGCCGGAGATCGCCTACTTCGAGTGCCTGCACGAGCTGAAGCTGATCGTCGACCTCATGTACCGCGGCGGGCTCAACTACATGCGCTACTCGATCAGCGACACCGCCGAGGACGGCGACTACACGGCCGGCCCGCGCATCGTGACCGAGGAGACGAAGCGCGAGATGCAGCGGATCCTGGACGAGATCAAGAGCGGCCAGTACGCGAAGCGCTGGGTGGCCGAGAACGAGGCCGGGCGGCCGAAGTTCAACGCCACGCGCACGGCCGAGCGCACCCAGAAGCTGGAGCAGGTGGGCGCGCAGCTGCGGGCGATGATGCCCTTCCTGGACGCGGTCGAGGTCACGGCCGACGGGGAGGTGCGCAAGGCGTCCGACAAGGCGGTAGGAGCCGTACGATGAGCGCCCGGGTCACGATCTTCGACACGACGCTGCGCGACGGCGAGCAGTCGCCGGGCTGCAGCATGCACACGGCCGAGAAGGTGCGCATGGCGCTCCAGCTCGAGCGTCTGGGCGTCGACATCATCGAGGGCGGCTTCCCGATCGCCTCCGCCGGCGACTTCGAGGCGGTCCAGGCGATCTCCGAGGCGGTGAAGGGCGCCAGGGTCGCGGCGCTTTGTCGCTGCAAGGCCAAGGACATCGAGGCCGGCGGCCGCGCGCTCGAGCGCGCGCGGCGTCCCGTGATCCACACCTTCCTCGCCACCTCGGCGATTCACCTCAAGTGGAAGCTCAAGCTCACACCCGAGGAGGCGCTGCGCCAGGCTGTCGAGGCCGTCCGGCTCGCCCGGAGCTTCGCCGAGGAGGTCGAGTTCTCGGCGGAGGACGCCTCCCGCACCGACTACGGCTACCTGAGGGAAGTCCTGCAGGCGGTGTTCGAGGCCGGGGCGCGCACGCTGAACGTTCCCGACACCGTCGGCTACGCGCTGCCGGCGGAGTACGCGGAGATGGTCGGCAAGCTGGTGCGCGACATCCCGGGCGCCGTGATCTCGGTCCACTGCCACAACGACCTCGGCCTCGCCGTCGCCAACTCGCTCGCCGCGGTTGCGGCGGGCGCGCGCCAGGTCGAGTGCACGATCAACGGCATCGGCGAGCGCGCCGGCAACACCTCGCTCGAGGAAGTGGTGATGGCGCTCAAGGTGCGCCGCGAGGTGCTGCAGGTGGAGACCGGCATCCGCAGCGAGCTGCTGGTGCCGACGAGCACGCAGCTGTCCACCGTCACCGGCGTCTGGCCCCAGCCCAACAAGGCGATCGTGGGCAGGAACGCCTTCGCCCACGAGGCCGGCATCCACCAGCACGGCATGCTGGCCAACCCGCTCTGCTACGAGATCATGACCCCCGCGAGCGTGGGCCTGTCGCAGTCGATGCTGGTGCTCGGCAAGCACTCCGGCAAGCACGCGGTCGCGTCGCGGCTCAAGCAGCTCGGCGTGGACCTGAAGCCGGAGGAGGTCGAGGCGGTCACGCGCAAGGTCAAGGACCTGGCCGACCGCACCAAGTTCGTCTACGACGAGGACCTGCTCGCGATCGTCGAGCACGCCGCCGAGCCGCGGGCGAAGCTCGTGCGCTACCAGGTCGTCGCCGGCAACCAGATCCTGCCCACGGCGACGGTCGAGGTGGAGGTGGAGGGTCACCGCCGGCAGGCGTCGGCGGTGGGCAACGGGCCGCTCGACGCGGCGCTGAAGGCGGCCGACGCCGCGCTCGGGTTCGAGCTGCAGCTGCTCGAGATGCACACGCGCGCGGTCACCGCCGGGAAGGACGCGGTCGCCGAGGTGACGGTGCGCGTGGTCCACGACGGGATCGAGTCGCTCGGCCAGGCGGCGAGCAAGGACACGATCGAGGCGACGCTCAAGGCCTATCTCTCCGCCGTGGCCTCCGCGCGCGAGGCCCGCGCCGCAGCCTGAGGCCGCATGCAGGACCGCCCCCGCACGCTCACGGACAAGATCTGGGAGGCGCACCTCGTCTCGGCGGAGACCGCCGAGACGCCGGCGGTCCTGTACGTGGATCTCCACCTGGCCCACGAGGTCACCTCGCCGCAGGCCTTCGGCGAGCTCCGCGCGCGCGGGCTGCGGGTGCGGCGGCCCGAGCGCACCGTGGCCACGATGGACCACGCCATCCCGACGCGCCGCGGCCCGGACGGCCGGCGCGCGCCGGCTGAGGGCGCGGCCGCCGAGCAGGTCACGGCGCTCGAGCGCAACTGCCGCGAGTTCGCCATTCCACTCTTCCCGGTGGGCGACGAGCGGCAGGGGATCGTGCACGTGATCGGGCCCGAGCTGGGGCTCACGCACCCCGGATCCACGATCGTGTGCGGCGACAGCCACACCAGCACGCACGGCGCCTTCGGGGCGCTCGCCTTCGGCATCGGCACGAGCGAGGTGGGCCACGTGCTCGCCACGCAGTGCCTGCTGCAGCGTCGGCCGAAGTCGTTCGCGGTCGAGTTCACGGGCTCGCTCGCCAATGGCGTCACCGCCAAGGACCTGATCCTCGCGCTCATCGCCCGCATCGGCACGGCCGGAGCCACCGGCCACGCGCTCGAGTACCGCGGCAGCGCGATCCGCTCGCTCAGCATGGAAGAGCGGATGACGGTCTGCAACATGTCGATCGAAGCCGGGGCCCGCGCTGGTCTCGTGGCCCCGGACGACACGACCTACGAGTACCTGGCGGGGCGGCCGTTCGCGCCCGGCGGCGCCGACTGGGACGCGGCCGTGGGGCGCTGGCGCAGGCTCCCGAGCGACGCGGGGGCCCGCTTCGACCGCGAGCTCCAGGTCGACGCGTCCGCGCTTGAGCCGATGATCACGTGGGGCACGAGCCCCGGCATGGGTGTCCCGGTGCGCGGCGTGGTGCCGGACCCCAAAGGCGACGCGGGCCTCGCGAAGGCTCTGCGCTACATGGGCCTCGAGCCCGGCAAGCCGCTGCTCGGCCGCAAGATCGACGTCGTCTTCATCGGCTCGTGCACGAACTCGCGGCTCAGCGACCTGCGCGAGGCGGCACGTGTGCTGCGTGGCCGCCGCGTGGCCGCGGGCGTGAGGGCGCTTGTGGTGCCGGGATCGCAACAGGTGAAGACGCAGGCCGAGGCCGAGGGCCTCGACCGCGTGTTCCGCGAGGCCGGCGCCG
>DATEUE010000152.1:0-15750 GCA_035283305.1 Vicinamibacteria bacterium
CCTCGGACGCGAGGAACAGCCAGATGCCGAGCTTGCCGTTGGTGAGGCCGGTGTCGGGCCGGACGTCGACGGTGTAGGGAATCTCCATGCTCATGCCTTGGCCGCCTCCCACTGCGGGGAGTAGTCCCGAGCCGCGCCGGGGACGCTGTACTCGTAGGGCCCGCGGTGCGCCGTGGGCGGGGTCTCGAAATTGCCGTGCGGCGGCGGCGAGGGCGCCGACCACTCGAGCGTCGTGGCGTGCCACGGGTTCGCGTCCGTCTTCTTCCCGCGGTAGATGCTCCAGAAGAAGTTGAAGATGAACGGGATCTGGAAGAGCGCGAGGCCCCAGGCGCCCCACGACGAGACCACGTTCCACTGCAGCACGGGCTGCGCGTGGGCATAGGAGGCGCCGCCGTCGTAGAGCCGGCGCGAGACGCCCGCGAGCCCCATGATGAACATCGGCATGAAGATCACGTTCATGAACACGAACGAGCCCGCGAAGTGGATCTTGCCGAGCGTCTCGTTCATCAGACGTCCGGTGGCCTTCGGGAACCAGTAGTAGATGCCGGCGAACAGCCCGAAGATCGTGCCCGGCGCCACCACGTAGTGGAAGTGGCCGATCACGTAGTAGGTGTCGTGCAGGTGGATGTCGGCGGCGGTGAGCCCGAGCGGCAGCCCGGTGAGGCCCCCGATCCCGAACATCGGCAGGAAGCCGAGCGCGAACAGCATCGGCGTCGTGAAGCGGATCGACCCGCCGTACAGCGACAGGACGAGCGCGCTCAGGATCACGACCGAGGGGATCGAGATGATCATGGTGGTGGTCTGGAAGAACGCCGCCATCGTGGTGCCCATGCCCGTGATGAACATGTGGTGCGCCCACACGATGAAGGACATGAAGCCGAGAAACATCAGCGAGTACACCATCGAGCGGTAGCCCCACAGGGGCTTGCGCGTGTTGTTCGCGATCACCTCGGCCACGATCCCCATCGCCGGCAGGATCAGCACGTACACCTCGGGGTGCGCCAGGAACCAGAACAGGTGCTGCCACAGGAGCGGGTTGCCGCCGCCGCTCACCTCGAGCACCTGGCCGCTCACCACGAGACCGGACGGCAGGAAGAAGCTCGTCTTCGCGAGCCGGTCCATGAGCTGCAGGAACGCCGCGCCCTCGAGCGGCGGGAACGCCAGCAGCAGCAGGAACGACGTCACGAACTGCGCCCACACGAAGAACGGCAGCCGCCAGAAGGAGAGGCCGGGGGCCCGCAGCTGGATCGTGGTGACGATGAAGTTGATCGAGCCGAGCAGCGACGAGGTGATCAGGAACACCATCCCGAACAGCCACCAGGTCTGGCCGGAGCCCGCGATGTCCGCGAGCGGAGAGTAGGAGGTCCAGCCCGACTGGGCCGCGCCCCCGGGGACGAAGAAGCTCGCGAGCATCACCGAGCCGCCCACGAAGTAGCTCCAGTAGCTCGCCATGTTGATGCGCGGGAAGGCCATGTCGGGGGCGCCGATCTGCAGCGGCAGCACGAAGTTGCCGAAGCCGCCCACCGCGAGCGGCACGACGCCCATGAACACCATGATCGTGCCGTGCATCGCGCCGAGCTCGTTGTAGAACTCCGGCAGCATGGTGCCGCCGGGCATGCGCGCCTCGCCGAGGAGCGTGCCGAGGATCGGGAGCGCCGCCCCCGGGTAGGCGAGCTGCCAGCGCATCAGCATCATCAGGCAGAAGCCGAACAGCAGGAACAGCAGCCCGGTGATCGCGTACTGGATCCCGATCATCTTGTGGTCGACCGAGAACACGTACTTGCGCCAGAAGCCGAGCTCCTCGTGCTGCGCGTCGTGCGCGGCTCCGTGAGCGACTGCGGTTTCGAGACCCATCCTTGACCCTCTCGTTCCCGGAAAAGCGACTCCGGGCCCCGCTACTTCGTGGGCGGGGCGAACTTGAAGCTCTGCGTCTTGGTGTCGCTGGCGCCCACCGTGACCGTGCTCTTCTGCGTGCCCAGCTTCTCGTGCCAGGCCTCGATCTCGTAGGTGCCGGCGGGCAGGTTGGCGATCGTGAACTTGCCGTCGGCGCTCGTGACCGCGAAGAACGGGTGTGAGAAGACGCCGATGTACGACTGCATCCACGGGTGCACGTCGCACTTGATCACGAACATGCCCTCTGCCTTGGTGAAGGTCTCGGTCGCGTCCTTGCGCGTCGGCGGCATCGCCATGTTGAAGGGCCGGTTCAGCTTCGGCAGCGCGTGCACGTTGTGCAGGATGCCGTCGCTGTTCAGGACCTTGAAGGGCTGGCCGACCATGATGCCCATCACGTGCGGCACGTACTGGCAGCCGACCTGGTCCATCGTCACGGGCTGGGTCGGCGCGGGCCAGGTCTTGCCGGCGGGCAAGCCGCTCACGACCTTCACGACGACGTTGGCCATGCTGTTGCCGGCCCCGAGCACCAGCGCCTCGTTCGGAACCGTGGCGTGCCGCTTGGCGCACACCGGCTCCGCCGAGACCGACAGCGGCTTGAGGTTCGGGACCGTGCCGGTGTAAACCGCGGTGCCGGTGATCGTCCCCGCAAAGGCGGCCTGTCCCACCACGCAGATGGCCGCGCCGAGCGCCGCCCGTCCCACGAAACTGCCACGCATTCTCGCCTCCTCGGCCGGCCTCGGCCGGCCCACGAATCCCACGATCAGACGTTCTCGAACGCGAGCGACTCCGAAAGCCGCGGGTCGCCTGCAGGCACGAGCGGGCTCTTGACGAGCAGCCACCCGAATCCCGCCAGGAACGCACCGCCGACCGTCAGCAGGGCCGCCACGTCCATGATGCCGGGTTGCACTCCGAGGCCCTCGAGCGAGGGCATCACCAGCCAGTAGACGTCCACGAAGTGCATCGCCAGCAGCCACACCGCGGCCACCACCAGTGTAGTGGCGTTTCGCTTGATCGCGCGCGGCATCAGGAAGAAGAAGGGCAGCGCGAAATGTCCCACCGCCAGCGCGATCGTCACGAGCTTCCACCCGCCTGCGAGCCGAACCCGGTACCAGATCGTCTCCTCCGGGATGTTGCCGTACCAGATCAGGAAGAACTGCGAGAAGGCGATGTAGGCCCAGAAGACGGTGAAGGCGAACAGCAGCTTCCCGAGATCGTGCAGGTGCTCCGAGCTCAGCGCCGGCAGGAGCCCCGCCCGCCGCAGCGCCACCGCCGCGATCGACACGAAGGCGAAGCCCGACACCAGCCCGCCCGCGAACACGTACACGCCGAAGATCGTGGAGTACCAGTGCGGTGCCAGCGACATCAGCCAGTCGAAGGCGGCGAAGGTGGTGGTGATCGCGAGCGGGATCAGGAGCGCGCCGCTGTAGCGGCTGAGTCGTGCCGCCGCCGCCGCGTCCCTGTTCTCGTCCTGCAGCCGGGACTGCCGCCTGAACCAGAGCGCGATGGCGGACCAGACCGCGAAGTAGAGTGCCGCGCGGGCGTAGAAGAAGGGCAGGTTGAGGTACGGCTGCTTGAAGCGCAGCAGCGCGTCGTGCGCCACGGCCTCGGGGTGGCTCCAGTGGTAGAGCGAGTGCAGGCCGAACGCCACCGGCAGAAACAGGATCGCGAACAGGGGCAGCGTGGCCGCCGCGTTCTCGGCCACGCGCCGGACCACGATGCCCCAGGAACCCTGCATCGCCGTGTGGATCAGCACGAAGTACAGGCAGCCGAGCGCGATCGTCAGGAAGAACACGAAGGCGACGAGCCACGCCGCGTAGAGACGCTCCGCGTGGCGGGCGCCGAAGATGACGAGCTGGGCCGCGCCGATCGTCGCGAGGCCGATGCCGACGAACGGGAGCCGAGTGACGCGGTGCCCTGCGGGGACAAGCTGCACCCCCGGGGCGGAAGCGGTCTCGTGGCTCACGCTAGAGTCTCCCTCACGCGGTCAGCCACTCGAGGCGGGCGGCCCCGCACCGGCGCAGCAGCTCGGGCGTGGCGGTCGGGTCGAAGCGCTCGTCCAGCGCCTCGATCGAGATGAAGAAGCGGTCGTCGCTCGCCCGCTCGAACCCGCGCGAGCCGAACACGGGGTGGTGGTGCCGCGGCAGCCGGTTGAGCGCGAACATGCCGAGGACGGCGCCCAGCGCGCCGCCCAGCACGGCCAGCTCGAACGTGACCGGGATGTAGGCCGGCCAGGCGAACAGCGGCTTGCCGCTGATCACGGTGGGGTACTCGAAGGAGTGCACCCAGGTCTGGAGCAGGAAGCCGGCGAGCGCGCCGCCCATCGCGAGCACGAACACGATCCACGGCAGCTTCGAGCGCTGTAGGCCCATCGCGCGCTCGAGGCCGTGCACCGGGAACGGCGTGTGCGCGTCCCAGTGCTTGTAGCCGGCGTCGCGCACGGACTCGCAGGCCCGGTAGAGCACGGCCGGGCTCGCGAACTCGGCGATCAGCCCGGAGCGAGCTCCCGCCGGCACGGGCGGCAGCGCGGGCGCCTGCGCGGGCGGGGCGGCCGAGCCGTGGTGCGGGTCGGCCTGCGGCAGCACCGTCTTCACCTCGGCGGCGGCGACCATCGGCACGAAGCGCACGAACAGGCAGAAGAGCGTGAAGAAGAGCCCGAAGCCGCCGACGAGGCACGCCACGTCCCACATCGTCGGCCGGAAGTAGTCCCAGGAGGACGGCAGGAAGTCGCGGTGGAGCGAGGTCACGATGATCACGAAGCGCTCGAACCACATGCCGATGTTGACGAAGATCGAGATCACGAAGAGCGCCGCGAGGTTCTGCCGGACCTTCTTGAACCAGAACAGCTGCGGCACGAGCACGTTGCAGCTCACCATCGTCCAGTACGCCCAGGCGTACTCGCCCGTCGCGCGGTTGATGAAGACGAACAGCTCGTAGGGGTTGCCGCTGTACCAGGCGACGAAGAACTCGAGCGAGTAGGCGTAGCCGACCATCCAGCCGGTGACCAGGATGATCTTCGCCATGTAGTCGAAGTGGCGCATGGTGATGATCTGCTCGAGGCCGAAGGCCTTGCGGCAGATCACCATCAGCGTGATCACCATCGCGAATCCGGAGAAGATCGCGCCGGCCACGAAGTAGGGCGGGAAGATCGTGGTGTGCCAGCCGGGCAGCTGCGAGACCGCGAAGTCCATCGACACGATCGAGTGGACCGACAGCACGAGCGGCGTCGAGAGCCCGGCCAGGATCAGGTAGGCGACCTCGTAGTGCTGCCAGTGGCGCTGCGAGCCGCGCCAGCCGAGCGCCAGGGCTCCGTAGATCCACTGCTTGAGCTTCGTCTTCGCCCGGTCACGCTCGGTCGCGAGATCGGGCACGAGGCCCACGTACCAGAAGAGCAGCGACACGGTGCCGTAGATGCTCACCGCGAAGACGTCCCACAGCAGCGGGCTGCGGAAGTTCGGCCAGACGCCCATCTGGTTGGGCAAGGGCGCCATCCAGTAGGCCACCCAGATGCGCCCGACGTGGATGCCGGGGTAGGTGAGCGCGCACGCCACCGCGAAGAGCGTCATCGCCTCGGCGGCGCGGTTGATCGAGGTGCGCCACTTCTGCCGGAACAGCAGCAGGATCGCCGAGATCAGCGTCCCGGCGTGGCCGATGCCGACCCAGAAGACGAAGTTCGTGATGTCCCAGGCCCAGCCCACCGGGACGTTGAGGCCCCAGACGCCGATGCCTTCCCAGACGAGCCAGGGCACCCCGATCCCGAGGCCCCCGAGCGCAAGGAGTGCCGTGCCGAAGACGGCCCACCAACCGAGCGGCGCCGGCCGCTCCAGCACCCCGGAAACGACCTCGGTGATCGAGTGGAAGTCGTGTCCGCCGAGGATGAGCGTCTTCGGTCCGGCGACGGGGTCCAGGTTGTCGGGCTTAGGCTGCATCATCCTCCAGCCACGGCGCTTCGGCGGCGGGGCGCGGCACGGCCATCACTCCTCAATCAGGGGACGATTTGAGGCGAATCAGATACCACCTTGACGGCGGCAGGTCAAGGCGAGCCGAGCACCTCGAGCGTCGCCGTCGTGACGTGGCTCGCGCCGGGCGCGAGTGTCACCGCGTCGCCGCCGGCGTTCGCGGTCTCGACGCAGACCATCCGGGTCCACTCGTCGTCGCCGAAGTCCGGCATCGCCTTCGCCTTGGCGATCCAGGGGTTCCAGACGACCGTGGTGGCGGAGCCGGACTTCGAGACGACGATGCGCCGCCGCCAGCCGGGATCCTCGATCTTTACCGTCCCGCTGGTCTCGGGGTAGACGCGGTCGGTCTCGGCCGTGATCGTGATCGGTCCGGCCTCGCCGGGCTTTCGGGCCATCGCTGCCGTCTTGTCGACGTAGCCCACGCCTTCGAGGCCGTGGATGCGAATCTGGCGGACGTCCGAGACCGCGAAGTAGGAGTGCAGGGCTTCCTCGAAAGTCGCGGGTGCTCCGTTCACGTTGCGCGCGGTGAGCGCCAGTCGCAGCGATCGGCCGACGTTCACCGACAGCGACAGTGCGAGCTCGTGCGGGAAGCCGCCCCGAGCGGCCGCCTCCGCCGAGAGCTCCAGCACGGCGCGCAGGCCGCCATCCGGCTCACGGGTGACCCCCGCGACCGCCCAGCTCAGGATCCGCGCGAAGCCGTGCATGGGAGCCTCCGGCGCGCCCGCCTTCGGCCCGAACCAGGGGAAGCAGACGGGCACGCCGCCGCGGATGGGCTTGCCGGCCTCGAAGCGGCTCGCGGCGCTCATCCACAGGACGGGCTTCTCACCCTTCGGCTGGAAATGGGAGACGTGCCCTCCCTGGAGGAAGACGTGGGCCTCGCCCTCGGCCGCCGAGAGCAGGAGCCGGTCGAGCCCGCCCGGACCTTTCTCGAGCCGCACGCCCTCTGGATAGGGTTCCATGGCGCGGAGTCTAGCCGAGCTTCAGCCGCGTTCGACATCGAGGCCGAGCTGCGCCGCGAGCGGCGGCAGGTCGGTGCCGGTCGCCGGCAGGCACTGCAGGAGCCGCGAAGCGTTCTGCGCTACGAACTCGGATGCCGACGCGCCCGCCCGCAGGCCGCCGCGGCGTCCGAGCAGGAAGCTCCAGTCGGCACGTCGCTCCCGGCCGTAGGCGTCGAGCAGGTCGAGCCCCGCCTGGCCCTCGCGGATGCGTTTGATGCGCGCCGAAAGGTCGTGCGCCTCGGCGAGCCCGGCGTTCATGCTCTGCATGCCCGCGGGGCCGGTGAGGTGCGCGGCGTCGCCCGCCAGCCACACCCGGCCGCGCCCGAAGGACTCGGCCAGGCGGTGCTCGAAGCGCACCTCGATCGACCAGCCGATGTCCATCGCGCCCTTCTCGAACCATGGCGCCCGCTCGCGGACGAGCTCGCGCGTGCGCACCTCGTCGAGGTGGGGGAAGAAGTGCTCGCCCAGCATCGTCGTGAGCCGGCTCTTGAAGCGGTCCGCGGCGCTCACATCCGGGTCCTTGAGCTCGAGGCTCCAGCGGGCGCGGCCGCCCGGCAGCGGCCAGAGCGCGTTTACAGAAGCCCGGTCGATCACGAGCCGCATCTCGTCGCCCGCGCCGGGAGCCGTGCACTCGAAGATCGCGAAGGCCTGCGACGGGCCGGTCTCGTCGAACGCGGTCCCGAGCGCCCGCCGCACCAGCGAGCGGTGGCCGTCGGCGCCGATCAGGAACCGTGCGCGGAAGCTCAGGGTCTCGCCGACCAGCCACTCGGTGTGGGCGACGGCGTAGCCGCTGGATTCCTTCTCGAGCCGCTCGACCGTGGCCGTGACCGTGTCGCCCTTCGGCTCGAGCCCGGCCAGCCGGTGGCTCCAGCGCACCTTGATGCCCTTCTTGGCGAGCCGGTCGGCGAGCAGCGCCTCGAGGGCGCTCTGCGGCAGCGCCAGCAGGAACGGGAAGCGCTCGTCGAGCACTGCGCAGCGCAGGGTGTCGCGCTTCTCCTCACCGGTGAGGATCGTGAGCGACTCGAGCTTCTGGCCCTGCGCGATCGCGTCCTGGGCAAGACCGAGCTCGGCGAGCACACCGATCGAGCGCGGGTGGAGCGCGAGCGCGTAGCTGTGCCCCGCCGGGCGCCACTCCTCGTCGATCACCTCGACCGACAGGCCCGCCTCGGCGAGCGACAGCGCGGCGACGAGCCCAGTCGGGCCCGCGCCGACGACCAGTACGTCGGTCTGATGTGGACCGGACACCGCTACCTCCCGGCCCGGGACCGGGGCGAGCCCCGCCGAGCCTCACGGAAAAATACCTCTAGTCGCCCGGAGACGGCCAATGAACCGAAAGGCTCATCTCCCCGGAATCGCCCGAATCCGACAAGCCGGCATCCCATCACGCCGGCCTGATGAGCGCCTTCACCACCGCGAGCGCCTCCATGTCCGCGAGCGCGCGCGCGGCCTCGGCGAGCGGGTACTCGCGCGTCACGAGCCGGGACCAGCAGAAGCGCTCCCGGTGTCGCGCCATCATCAGGACGGACCGATGCAGGTGCGTGTACTCGTAGCCCCAGCAGCCGAGTACCGTGGCGTGGCGCCGGTTGATGTGGCGGTGCGGGTTGAGCGTCACGTCGCCCGCGTCGGTGTACTGGCCGACGACGACGTAGCGACCGGCGTCGCGCAGCATCTCGAGACCCTCGACCACCGCCTGCGGATTGCCCGAGGCCTCGATCACCACGTCGGCGCCTCGTCCCTCGGTGCGGTCGCGTACCCAGGCCGCGCGCGCCGCCGGGTCGCGGGTCTCGGTCACGTCGAGCACGTCCTCGGCGCCGAGCCGCTTCGCCTGCTCGAGCCGCGCACGCGGGGCGCCGGTGACCAGGACACGCACGGCTCCCGCCAGCTGCGCGAAGATCGCCGCGTTCAGGCCCACGGGACCGCTGCCCTGGACGACCAGCGTGTCCCCGAGAGCGATGCCCGCGCGCTCGACCGCATGGAAACCAGTCGGCAGCCCGCAGCCGCCGCCCATGAACTCCTCGACCGCGAGTCCCTCGGGCAGCGGCAACAGTCGGACGCCCGGCCGAATCTCGATCCGCTCGGACCATCCGCCGAGCAGCCCGTCGCCGAGGCCGGTCGTGATGCCGTACACCTTGCGCTGCGGGCAGCGCGTCGCCGCCTTCGCCACCAGACAGTGCCAGCACGCGCCGCAGGTTCCGAACACGTCGTAGAAGGTGACGAGGCGGCCGACGCCGATCTCGTTCCCGTCCACGTCCCGGAGCGGGCCGCCCGTCTCGATCACACGGCCGACACTGACGTGGCCCGGGACGATCGGGTACGGCACACCCCCGAGCCGGCCGTGGTGCAGGTGCACGTCGGTGCCGCACACCTCGCTCGCCACCGTCTCGAGAATCGCGCCGCCCGGCGCTACTCTGGGCGCAGGCACACGACGTAGCTCGAGCGGCGCGCGGGGCGCGGTCATCGCGACGCAGCGGATCGAGTCGGACAAGGCCCGGATTCTACCGTGCGGCCCCGCCGAGGGGTCAGGTCTTCGATCGACGCACACGCCCCAGTTCGAGACCTGCCCCGTTTGACCTGCCCCGGCGGCAGGGCGAAGCTAGGTGACCCATGAAGCGGATCCGTACCTACAACCAGCTCACGGAAACCGACCGCTCCGACCTGCTCGGACAGGTCGCGTCGCAGCGTGAGCGCGTCACGGCCCGGCTCTCGTCCGTCGAGCACGTCGTGGCGGTGGTGAGCGGGAAGGGCGGCGTGGGGAAGAGCCTGGTGAGCGCCGGGCTCGCCGCCGCGCTGGCGCGCTCCGGCCGCCGAGTGGGCCTCCTCGATGCCGATCTCCACGGCCCCACCGCCGCGCGCATGCTCGGCGTCCGCGCATCCAGCCTGGCCGTTCGCGACGACGAGGTCGAGCCGCCGGTCGCGGCCTGCGGCGTGCGCGTGATGTCGAGCGACCTGCTACTGGAGGAGACGGCGCCGCTCGCCTGGCGCGAGCCGGGCCATGAGCGCTTCGTCTGGCGCGGCACGCTCGTGGCCGGGATGCTGCGCGAGTTCCTGGCCGACGTGGCCTGGGGCACGCTCGACGTCCTGCTCGTGGACATGCCGCCCGGCAGCGAGCGGCTCGACACGCTCGTCGAGCTCGTGCCGGGCCTGGCGGGCGCGGTGGTCGTGACGATTCCCTCGGAGGCGTCCTACCGCGCCGTGCGGCGTGCGCTGGAGGCGGCGCGCAGCGCGCACGTCCCGCTGCTCGGCGTGGTCGAGAACATGGCAGGCTACCGCTGCGGGAGCTGCCGCGCGGACGGGCCGCTCTTCCAGGGCGACGCCGGAGAGAGGCTGTCGCGCGATGCGGGTGCGCCGCTCCTCGCGCGCATCCCCTTCGACCCGGCGATGCAGTCGCTCGTCGATCAGGGAGACGTCGCGAGCGCGGCCATGGCCCTCGGCCCCGCGGCCGACGCGCTCGTCGCTCGGCTCGGGTCGTCCGGCGAGCCGGCTGGCCGCGAGGAGCCGCGCGCGTGAAGTTCCTGTGCATCGAGTGCGATCGCCAGATGGGCTTCGCGGAGCGCGAGCTACCGGGCGACGGCACGCTCGCGGCAGTCTTCACCTGCCCGGCCTGCAGCCGCTCGGTGGCGATGCTCACGAACCCGATGGAGACGCAGCTCGTGGCGTCGCTCGGCGTGCAGATCGGCGGCCGCACGGTGCCGGAGCAGCCGTTCGAGCTGACGCGCTCCACGGTCGAGGGAGGCCGCGCGGACGCTTTCAACGACGCTCCTGCCCAGGCCGGCGCTCGGCCGGTCTGGGACGACGCGGCGCGCGAGCGGCTGTCTCGCGTCCCTTCGTTCGTGCGCGGGATGGTGCAGCGGATCTACGCCGACTACGCGGCCGAGCGTCAGATCGCGGTGATCACGCCCGAGGTGATGGACACGGCGCGGCGCGAGCTGGGCCTCGAGGGCATGTAGCCGTGGCGGAGTTCGAGGAGCGCGAGATCGGGGGCCTGAAGATCCGCATCGACCGCGGGCTTTGCGTCGGCTTCGGCGACTGCATCGAAGGCGCCCCCGAGGCTTTCGTGCTCGACGACGAAGGCGTTGCCGTCTTCACGCACCCCGAGCAGGTGGAGCGCGCTCGACTTCAGGCCGCGTGTGAAGCCTGCCCCGTGGACGCGCTCACCGTCTGGGACGAGGCGGGTGTGCAGGTCGTCCCCGCGCCGCCGCCGCCCGATCGCGGCTGACGCGCCGGCGTCAGCTGAGCGTCGGTCGCCGCACGTCGCTGCCGTGCGCGCCGGCCGTAGCCATCACCCGCTCCTCGCCGCCCGGCCAGGTGGTGAGCGTGACCGCGTAGCCGCGCGTGGCGGGTGTCGCTTCGAAGCGCAGCCAGGCGAGCGGGGCGTCGGCCGTGGCTGCCGCTCCGGCGCGGTCGAGCGCTTCGTGAAAGCCGCGCCGCACGGCGTCGGTGAAGTACTCGTAGACGATGGCGTGGTAGACGACGCTCGTGACGCCGCGGCGTGGCTTGTCGAGACCGCGCGGCAGCCACTCCTCCACCGACGCTCGCTCGAGGCTCGCGGGCTCCCGTGTGGCGACCTCGAACGCGGCCCGCAGGCGCTCCAGGCGGACGACCTGGTCGGCCCACAGCGACGACTCCAGCTGCAGCCGCCCTTCGGGCGTCGTCGCGTCGACCGGGCGCGGGTCGCAGCCGCTTCGCTCGACGACTGCCAGCTCTCCCGGCAGGTGGGGAGGAGCCTCCAGCCACAGGCCGGAGAGATCGACCGGGCTCTCTGCCGGCCCCCAGCTCACGCCGCCACCACCATAGCGGAAGCGGTCGAAGCGCAAGTTGAGGCCGGCGCTCGCCCCGATCTCGAGCAGCCGCAGCGGCCGCCCGTGGACCGCCGCCAGCTCGAGGAAGCCGAAGGCGAGCGCTGCGCAGCGTCCGACCTCGTTCGTCTGGCAGGGCAGCGCCACGAGCGACGCCAGGTGCTTTGCCTCCTCCGCGACCAGCGCCCGGAACGCATCCCACGCACCTTCTGGCCCGGCCGAGCCTCCAGCCGTCGGGTAGTAGAGGGCGAGTTGTGGCGCCTTACCGATCAGCACCAGGCGGTGCACGGCGGCCATCAAGCGAAGGGCGAGAGCGTCGGCGCGGAGACTGGGCGCATCGAAGGGCGCGAGCAGCTCGAACACCGGCCCGCCCGCCTCCGCGTCGTCGGCCGCCCGCTCCAGCAGGCGGGCGTAGAGCGGCGAGCCCATCGCCGCGCAATAGCTGGCCTGATCGCGGAGCAGGAAGGCCGCGCGCTCGCGGGAAGGCATGCTCGATGGTAAGCGCGAACCTGCTACCATCTCGCGAAGCACCAACCCCCGATGTCTAGCGCACCCCCGCGCGGCACGAAGCCGGGCGCCGGCGACACGCCGGCCCCGCTCTCCTCCTGGATCACCAGCCACGAGACGTCGATCGGGGCCACGAAGCCCTCGGCGGAGTTGGGCCTGACGCCGGGAACCATGCTGGCCGGGCGCTACCGGATCGTGGCCCTGCTGGGGCGCGGTGGGATGGGAGAGATCTACCGGGCCGAGGACACCAAGCTCGGCCAGGCGGTGGCGCTCAAGTTCCTGCGGGGCGAGGTGGCCGGTGACCCGGCGCTGCTCGAGCGGCTGCTGGCGGAGGTCCGGATCGGCCGCGAGGTCTCGCACCCGAACGTCTGCCGGCTCTACGACGTGGTCGAGTTCGAGGGACGCCACTTCATCGCCATGGAGTACGTCGACGGCGAGGACCTCGCATCGCTGCTCAAGCGCATCGGCCGACTCCCGCCCGACAAGGCCACCGACCTCGCGCGCGAGCTGTGCGCCGGGCTCGCAGCGGTGCACGACAAGGGCGTCGTGCACCGGGACCTGAAGCCGGCCAACGTGATGATCGACGGGCGCGGCCGGGCGCGGATCACGGACTTCGGCCTGGCCGTCGCGGCGCGGGCGGAACAGCGGGAAGCGTTCGCCGGAACCCCGGGCTACATGTCCCCCGAGCAGCTCGCGGGCGGCGAGGCCACGGCTCGCAGCGACATCTACGCCCTCGGCCTCGTGCTGTTCGAGATGTTCACGGGCAGGCCCTTCTTCGCGGCCAGGGACCTCGACGAGCTGCGCTCGCAGCACCGCGAGCCGAAGGCCGCGAGGCTCACGAGCAGCCTCCGGCTCGAGCCGACGGTCGAGCGCGTGGTGCTGCAGTGCCTGGAGGAGGATGCCGCGGCGCGGCCCGCCTCGGTTCGTGCCCTGGCGGCGTCGCTGCCCGGGGGCGACCCGCTCGACGCGGCGCTTCTGGCGGGTGAGACGCCCTCGCCCGAGATGGTGGCGGCCGCCGGACGCACAGGCGATCTCTCCGTGGCCTCGGCGTGGGCGTGCCTGCTGGCGGCCGCCGCGGGACTCGTGGTCTCTGCCCACATCGCGAGCCGGACCACGCTCCTCGGCCAGGCGCCGCCGCCCAAGCCCCCCGAAGTGCTGGTGGAGCGCTCGAAGCAGATCCTGGCGGCTCTCGGCTACACGAGCGAGCCGGCCGACACGGCCTACTCCTTCGGCTGGGACCGGCACTTCCTGGCGGATCGCAGCCGTCACGAGCCCGCCGGCGAGCGGTGGCGAGAGCTGCAGACGCTGCGGCCCGGGCCGTGGCGCTTCTTCTACCGCACGAGCCCGCGCAAGCTGGTCGCGGCGAACCGCGACGCGGCCGTGCGGATGGACGACCCGCCGCTCGACGTGTCGGGCATGGCCCGGCTGGTCCTGGACGCGGAGGGACGCCTGCTGAGCTTCGCGGCGGTCCCGCCGCAGCTCGACGACTCGGAGGGCCCGTCGCCCACGCCGGAGTGGCTGCCGCTGCTGCGAGAGGCGGGCCTCGACCCGGCCGGGCTGACCGCGACGGCGCCGCGCTGGGCGGCACCGGTCGACACGGACCACAAGGCGGCGTGGCTTCTCACCCAGCCCGGCGCGGGCGTGCCGCTCCGGATCGAGGCAGCCGCCTATCGGGGCCGCCCAGTGTGGTTCGAGGTCCAGCCGCCGTGGACAAAGCCGGAGCGGGGGGGAGCCCCGGCCGCCGGGGCGCCGCGCGCCCCCGTGAGCGACGCGAGTCTCGTCTTGTTCGCGGTCGCGATGCCGCTCGGCGGCCTGTTGCTCGCCCGCCGGAACATCCGGCTCGGCCGGGGCGACCGCGCGGGAGCCTTCCGCGTGGCGCTGCTGGTGTTCGCGGCGTACAGCCTGGCGCGGCTCCTCCAGGCGGACCACGTGACGAGCTTCGGCCAGGAGCTGTGGGTGCTGGTCAAGGTCTTCGCCTATCCCTCGTTCTGGGCGCTGCAGGTCTGGCTGCTGTACATGGCGCTCGAGCCCTACGCACGGCGCCGCTGGCCGCACGTGCTGATCGCGTGGCAGCGGCTGTGGGCGGGCAACGGGCACGACCCGCTCGTCGGGCGCGACGTGCTCGCCGGCTGCGTCACCGGCGTGGGGCTGTTCGCCCTCTACCACCTGCTGCAGCTGGCCCCCGCCTGGCTCGGCATGGCGCCGTCGGCGCCGGACACGAGCCTCGTCGGTCCCACGCTCACCGAACTGCGACACGTGGCCTTCCGCCTGCTGGTGAACGTGTACGGCGCCGTGCTCTACGGGCTCACGTTCCTCTTCATCCTGGTGCTGTTGCGCATGCTGCTGCGCAGCGACCTGCTGGCCGCGCTCGTCTGGTGCCTGCTCGTCGCGGGTCCGATGCGCGACGACAGCACCGAGCTGGCATTGCTGTCGGGCGCTGTGCGCGCGATCGTGCTGCTCGTGACGCTCACGCGCGGCGGGCTGTTGCGGCTGGTGGTGACGCTGCTCTGCTTCTTCAACCTGATCGAAGCCCCCCTCACGCTCGACTGGTCTGCGTGGCATTTCTCGCGCACGCTGCCGGTCGTGCTCGCGATCGCGGCGCTCGCGGCCTACGGGTTCCGCACGGCGCTCGCGGGCAAGCCGGCCTTCGGCCGCCTGCTCGAAGACTAGCCGCTCGACCCGGCCGCGCCTGGCCCGAACGGTTGACCTGCCCGGAGCCCGAAAGCATACTGGGCCCGTTTCGGCGAGAGCCATCCTTCTTCTTTCTGCCTGAGGGCCCATGTACACGGAAGTCTTCGTGCCGGTGGACAACTCGCAGCACTCGGACTGGGCGGTCGACCGCGCGATCGAGCTCGCGAAGCTCTCGAAGGGACGCATCACCGCCAACCACGTCTACGCCGCGCGGCTCCACGACGTGCGCTTCCGCCAGCTCGAGACGGGGCTCCCCGCGCAGTTCCAGACGCCCGACGAGATCAAGCGCCAGCGCAAGATCCACGACAAGCTGATCGAGAAGGGGCTGCAGCTCATCGCCGACAGCTTCCTCGACCAGGTTGGCAACCGCTGCGAGGCGTCCGGCGTCCCGCTCACGCGGCAGCTGCTCGAGGGGATCAACTACGAGGAGATCGTGCGCGAGGTGAACCGCGGCGAGGGACGCCTCCCCGGGCTCATTGGCTTCGACCCGAACCGCGCCAAGGGCTACGACGGCGGCGAGCGCGGCCGCGGCGACGTGCAGCTCGGCAAGGACGGGCGCATCCTGGTCGAGGACGAGGACGAGGCGGCCAAGCTCGTCGGCACGTCCGGGCGGCAGTACGACCTGATGGTAATCGGGGCCCACGGCCTCGGGCGACAGACGTACTCCCAGCTCGGCGGCGTCGTGAACCGCACGCTGCGCGGCATCGAGAAGGATACGCTCGTCGTCCGCGACGACAAGCCGCTCCAGGGCGGCCGCATCATGGTCTGCATCGACGGCTCCTCCTACTGCTACAAGGGCATGCGCTCGGCGCTGGAGCTGGCGCAGGACTTCGGCGCGACGCTCTACGTCTGCAGCGCCTTCGACGTCGAGTACCACCACGTCGTGTTCCACAACATCAAGGACGTGCT
>DATEUE010000153.1:0-10368 GCA_035283305.1 Vicinamibacteria bacterium
CGCGCGCGGCGGACAGGCGGATGCGCACGAGGTCGAGGAACGCGGTCGCGCCGCCCGCGAGTCCGACCCGCGTGGCGGCGTCGTTCCGCCACACCACGGGCAGCTCGGCGATGCGCAGGCCCCTGCGACGCGCCACGTAGAGCGCCTCGACGTCGAACGAGAAGCCGTCCAGCCGGCAGGCCGCGAACGCGGTCTCCGCCGCCACGGCGGTAAACAACTTGAATCCGCACTGCGTGTCGTGCAGGCCCGGCAGCAGCAGCGCCTGGACCAGGCGGTTGAAGAGCCGTCCCATGGCCTCGCGGTAGAGCGGCTGGTGCACCTCGATCCGGGCTCCTGCGACGGCGCGCGAGCCGATCGCGACGTCGAAGCCGCGCTCGAGCTCGGCTTCGAGCCGCGGCAGCTCCTCGATCGGCGTCGACAGGTCGGCGTCGGTCATCAGGCGACGCTCGCCAAAGGCGGCGAGCATCCCGGCGCGCACGGCGTGGCCCTTGCCGCGGTTCTGGGCGTGGCGCAAGACCTCGACCGGCCCCGATGCGGTGCGCGCGACGTCGGCGGTCCCGTCGGTCGAGCCGTCGTCGACCACCAGGACCTGGTATGGAGCGCCGCGCGCGTCCAGGTACGCGTGGACCCGAGCCAGTGTTGCCGGGAGCCGTTGCGCCTCGTTGAATGCCGGGATCACGACCGACAGCCGCGGGCGGCTCACCGCGTCCCCCGGAGGAGCGTCGCCACCAGCGGCTCGATGTCCGCGGGAAGCTCGGCGAGCCCAAGCTCACGCGCCGTCCAGCGCAGCTCGGCCAGGGCCGAGCCCAGGAGCGAGCCCTCCTGCGCGTCTCGCGCCGTGAGCTCGCGCCGCTCCAGCTCCGCTCGTGGACCGAGCTCCAGCAGCAGCGTGAGCAGCGCCCTGGCCAGGGCCGCGGGCTCGTCGCCCGCGCCCGGTCGGTCGAGCGGCAGATGCAGGACCGGCCGGCCCGGCAGCCGCTCGGCCGCGCGCCGAGCGACCTCCGCGTCGAAGGCGACGAGCGCGAGGCTCGCGTCCAGCACGCGCTGGTTCATGGCGACGAGGTCCGGCAGGGCCCCGCCCAGACCGCCCAGCACCTGCCGGGCCACGAACGCGCCCGTGTCGCCGTGCGCGCGGCGCGCCTCGCGCCGATAGGCGTCCGCGTCTCCCCGCCCCGCCGTCTCCGCGTGGACGAGCGCGTGCAGTCCCCACTCCGCGAGCAGCACGATCCCCGGCCGCTCCAGGAGCGCGCGATAGACGAAGCCGTGTGCCGGCGAGCCGGCCACGTGGTAGAGGTCGATCTCGACCGACGGGCGCTCGGGCGGCTCGGCGGACACGAGCGCGAGCTCCAGGTCGCTCCCAAGCTGGGCCGAGAGCGAGCGCACCCACGCGGCGTCCGGCGCCGGCGTCCAGAGCGCGACCCTCACCGGACGATCTCGGTGAGTCGGTCCACGACCGTTTCCCAGTTGATCGAGGCCACGCGCCCCGCGGCGTTCTCGCCCATCTCGCGCAGGTGCTTCTCGGACAGGCCCCACAGGCGGTCGATCGCCTGAGCGAGGGCGGCGGGCTCGGGCGCCGCCACGATGCCGCTCGCGCCGTCCTCCACGAACTCGAGCGGGCCCCCGGAGTCGCTCGCCGTCACCACCGGCTTCCTCGACAGGAAGGCCTCGACCGTGACGTAGCCGAAGTCCTCGTCGAAGGGTGCGTAGACGACCCCGCGGCAGGTCGCGTACAGCGCCACGAGCTCCGCCTCCGCGACGAAGCCCAGGAAATCCACGCGATCCGCGATGCCGAGCTCGGCGGCCAGCCGCTCGAGGTCGCGTCGCAGCGGGCCCTCCCCGGTCAGCTTGAGCCGCACGTCCTTTCTGGCGAGCGCCAGCGCGCGCAGCAGCAGCTCCGGCCGCTTGGTGCGGTCCAGGCGGCCGGCCGAGAGCAGGAAGCCGGAGTACGAGTCGCAGCGGTAGCGGCCGAGCTGCTGCGGGGGCGGGTAGAGCGGCGTCGCGTGGAGGCCGTTGAAGCGCGCGAGTCGATCGGCGACTCCCTGCGAGATGGTGAACAGGGTACGGCACTCGCCGAGCGCCGCACCGTCCATCGTCCGGATCGTGTCGACGACGCGTAGATCCTCAGGTGCGGAGCCAAGCGGACTGTGCTCCGTGCCCAGCAGGTCGTAGGCCTCGCGGTACTGGTGGACCACCCAGGCGACCTTGCGGTGGTGCCGCACCAGGTAGCTCGGGAACTTCGTGGGGATCACGAGGTCGACCGACTCCCCCGTGGTGTGGCGCAGCTCGAGCAGCCGCCAGGCGAGCGCCTGGCGCACGACCTCCGACGGCGGGTGGGCGTGAAACGGCAGACTCACCACGTCCACCCGGAAGCCGCGGGCCGCGAGGCTCTTCACGAGCTCCCGCACGAGGATCTCGGCGCCCCCCGTCACGAAGGGCGCCTGCGCGGCGCACACGAGGACGGACTTCATTTCTCGCGCGTGCGCAGCGCGTCCTCGAGCCGGGCGACGCGCGCCTGCAGGTCCTTGATCACGAGCTCGCGCGCCGGGCGACCGCGCTCGGCCTCGGCGAGCACGAGGTCGATCCGGCGCGCGAGGTCGTGGACGTGGGCCACCAGCTCCTGCGAGAGCTGCGAGTGTCGCTCGTCCACCTCGTCCAGCCGGCGTCCGGTGGCTCCGAGGACGGTGTCGTAGTGGCGGTGGGTGGCCGCCAGGCGCTCCTCGAGGTGGTGCAGCAGGGCGTTGTCGAGCCGCACCTGGTCGGCGTTGAACGCGCGCTGCGCCTCGAGCTGGGGCGCCAGGAAGCGCGCCAGCAGCCGGCCCACGAGACCGCCGAGGCCTCGGCCGGGCGCTGCGCTGGCCGGCCACGACGCGTTCACGGGGCCCGGGTCGGGAGGTTCAGCCACGCGTGTGCATCCCGGAGCCTCGCATTCTACAATCCGCCGTGGCCGACGCGAAGCCGCTCGCCGACGCGCTCGAGGCGCTGCGCCTGCGGCTCGAGGACGAAGAAGCCTCCTACGCC
This sequence comes from Vicinamibacteria bacterium, assembly GCA_035283305.1. Lineage (GTDB taxonomy): Bacteria > Acidobacteriota > Vicinamibacteria > Fen-336 > Fen-336 > DATBSL01. Next base: position 3,019 of record DATEUE010000153.1, read on the forward strand.
GAAGCACTCGCCGAGCTCGACCGCCAGGCCGGCGTCCCGCTCCCCGAGGAAACCGGCCCGGAGATTCGCGAGCTGCTCGGCGAGCTCAACGAGCTCTGGACGCCGGCCGAAGGCCCCCGCGGCGGCGGCCTCGGCAAGGCGATCGAGCGCCGGGCCTGGGACGCGCTCACGCCCGCGCTCGAGCGCCAGGGGCGCTTCAACGCCGTGCTGGTGCGCCTGATCAACGCGCAGCTCGAGCACGCCGCGCGCTACCACGCGCGGCTGCGCGAGCTCGGCGCCGCGGTCGTTCGCTACGCGCAGCGGGTGGAGCCCGTGGTCGACGCCCGCGACGACATGCGCGTGGCGCGCACGCCGAGCGAGACCGTCCAGGTGCTGGAGGTCTTCGCCCGCCGGCTCGAGGCCATGGGCCAGCGCCTCGAGGGCTTGCTCGCGCTGCGGGACCGCACCGAGGCGCTCTCGGAGGAGGTGCGCGCGCTGCGCGAGGGACTCGTCGCCAAGCCCCCGCCGCCCGAGGTGGCGCGCGCCGCCGTGCGCTCGGCTGCGGACTCGGCGTACACCGCGTTCGAGAACCGCTTCCGCGGCTCCCGCGAGGAGCTGCGGGAGCGCCAGGCCGACTACGTCGAGCGGCTGCGGGGCCATGCGCCGGTCCTCGACCTCGGCTGCGGCCGCGGCGAGCTGCTCGAGCTGCTGCGCTCGGCCGGGATCGCCGCGCGCGGCGTGGAAGGCAACGCCAACGCGGTCCAGGAGTGCCGGGCCAAGGGGCTCGACGTCGCCCAGGGCGATCTCGTCGAGTTCCTCGAGCGGCAGCCGCCGGGGAGCGTGGGCGCCGTCGTCGCGGCGCAGGTGGCCGAGCACCTCGTGCCCCGCCAGCTTCAGGCGCTGCTCGCGGCCGCGCACCGGGCGCTCGCGAAGGATGGCCTGCTGGTGCTCGAGACGGTGAACGTCGCCTCAGCGCTCGCCTACCTCGACGTCTTCATCCGCGACCTGACCCACGAGCGGCCGCTGCACCCCGAGACGCTGCGCTTCATGGCCGCCGCGGCCGGCTTCTCGGAAGCGCGCATCGAGCTGCGCTCGCCGGTGCCGGACGACGTGCGGCTGCACCTGCTGCCCAGCGGTGGCCTGCCTCCGCCGGTGGTGAAGGCGCTCAACGAGAACGTCGAGCGCCTGAACGCCCTGCTGTTCGCGCCCCTCGACTACGCGCTTGTCGCCCGCCGCTAGCGGGGGTTCGGGGGGCGCTCAGCCCCCGGGGGGCCAGTCCGTCCCCCGAAACGGCGCCGGGTCATGCGGTCGGCTTGCACGCCAGGACCACGACGCTCGCGCCCAGCGGGAAGCTCACGCCACGTCGCACGAGCGCGGCCTCGATGCCGAGCACGCCCCGGAACAGGCTCTCGAGCGGCGGCGGCAGGAAGCCGACGTCGGAGCCCTCGCGCCCGAGCATCCGGTCGAGCGTGCGCCGGGCGAACAGCAGCGGGACGAGCAGCGAGTTGCAGTAGGTCGCGCGCACGACTGCGAGACCGCAGCCCTCGAGAAGCGCCACCAGTTCGCCGCGCGTGTAGCGGCGACGTGTCAGCACCTCGGCGTCGTGTGCCCCGCGCAGCGCCTCGAGCGCCGGGACCCTGACCAGCAGCGCGCCCCCGGGCCGAAGCACGCGCACCATCTCGGCGACTGCCGCGCGGTCGTCGCTCACCCAGTCGTGGTAGATGACGTCGAAGGACGTGACGGCGTCGAACACGCCGGGCGCAAACGGCAGCGCCAGCAGGCTGGCGCGCGCCACGCGCACGCCGCGCTCGCGGCAGAAGCGGATCGCCTCGGGCGACAGGTCGATCCCGCTCGCGCGACCGAGCCGCGCGAGCGCCAACAGGTTGAAGCCGGTGCCGCAGCCGGCGTCGAGCAGGCGCAGCGCCGCCGACGATACCCTTGCCCAGGGCTCGAGCAGCGCGCTCGCGACCTCGCGCTGGCCGGCGTACCACCACTGCCGCTCCTCCGCCTCGAACATCCGGCGGTACTCGGCCGGCTTCACAGCCGCGTGGCGTCGGAGGTGAAGTAGTCGGTGACGCGGTCCAGGATCTCGTCGAGCCCGACCTTCGGCTCGTAGCCGGTGAGCGCGCGCAGCTTGCCGAGGTCGGGCACGCGGCGCAGCATGTCCTCGAAGCCTTCCTCGTAGGCCCGGTCGTAGGGCACGAGCTCGATCGCGCTGCGGCCGCCGGTGCGCTGCTTCACGCGCCGCGCCAGCTCGAGGATCGTGACCTCCTCGCGATCGTTGCCGATGTTGAACACCTGGCCGACGGCGCGATCGTCCTGGGCCAGGGCGACGAGCTGCGCGACCACGTCGCTCACGTACGTGAAGCAGCGCGTCTGGGTGCCGTCGCCGAAGACGGTGATCGGGTTGCCGAGCAGGCCCTGCTTGACGAAGCTCGGGATCACCATGCCGTAGCGACCGGTCTGGCGCGGGCCCACGGTGTTGAACAGCCGCGCCACCACCACCGGCAGGCGCTTCTCCTTGTGGTAGGCGAGACCCAGAAACTCGTCGATCGCCTTGCTGCAGGCGTAGCTCCAGCGGCCCTTGGAGGTGGGCCCCATCACCAGGTCGCCGTCCTCGCGAAAGGGCACGACGTTGGCCTTGCCGTACACCTCCGAGGTGGAGGTGAGCAGCACCTTCTTGCGCTTCTTGTTGGCGAGCTTCAGCACCATCTCGGTGCCGTGCACGTTCGTCTCGATCGTGTTGACCGGGCTCTCGACGATCAGCCGCACGCCCACGGCGGCGGCCAGGTGGAAGACCACGTCCGCACGGTCCACGAGCTCGGCCAGCACCGGCTCGTTGAGCACGCTGTCGATCGTGTAGCCGAAGCGAGGGTTCGCCTTCAGGTGCGCGATGTTGTCGATCGCGCCCGTCGAGAGGTTGTCGACGACGTGGACCTCCGAGCCGCGCTCGAGGAGCGCTTCGCTCAAGTGGCTTCCCACGAAGCCCGCGCCGCCGGTGATGAGCGCCTTCATTCGAGCATGTCCTCCTTGATCGTCTCGTCGGCCTGGATCGGCCGCGCTGCACGCCGGCCGATGATACGGTGGGCCTCGGCGGGTGCCAGCCCGCGCGGGGAGCGCTCGTCGGTGCGCTTGTAGAGCAGCCGCTCCGCGGTCAGCACGTCGCCGCGGCCGATCAGCGAGGCGGCGACGATCGAGCGGCCGCGTGCCGCGCGCGTCGGGCTTGCGGCCTCCTGGCCGAAGGCGTCGCCCCGCGCACGCTCGGCCTGGCGCAGCAGCTCGACCATCCGGTAGAACTCCTCCGGCGCGAGCGCGGCGGCCGCGTCCCGGCCCTTGCGGCTGCGATCGAGCGTGAGCTTCTTCTCCACCAGGTCCGCGCCGAGCGCGGCGGCGAGCGCGGGTGCGATGAGCGCGAAGGCCGAGGCGCCGTCGGTTGCGTCGAACAGCCCTACGGGGACGCGGTAGCGCTCGCGGCGCGCGGCGAGGTCCGCGAGGCGCAGCTCCTCGGGCGCCGCGGGTGCCGTGAGCGGGCCCACCACGAGCGCCGTGCCCGCGCCGCACTGCTCGAGCGCCTCCCGCACCCGGGTATCTTCACCCGTGCCGGCTCCGAGCAGCAGCGGGCGGCCGACGGCCGCGAGCGCCCGCACGAGGTCGGGATGGTCGAGATCGGTGGGGTGCGTCTGGAACGCGTCGACGCCCGCCTCGGCCGCCACGTCGCGCGAGGCGGTGTCGAAGGCCTCGGCCACGACCAGCAGCCCCGAGGCCTTGGCGGCCTCGAGCACCTTCTGCCATTCACGCGGCTTGAGCTCCGCGGCCTCCAGCTCCTGTCGCTCAGGGTGCCGGCGCGCCACGAGCTCGCTGGCGCGGAACACCGGGAACAGGATCGCGTCGGCTCCCGCCTGGAACGCGGCGTCGATCAGCCGCCGGGCGACGTCGGCTTTCCCCTCGTGCGAGGTCCCGACATGGGCGACCACCAAGCAGGGCTGCCCTTCGCCGAGCTGCCGTCCGCCGATACCGAGCGTCGCCGCCTTCATGCGGCCTCCACCCTACCACGCCGGACGTTTCGGCTCAGGCCCGGAACACTTCCGGCCCGGGCGCGCCGAGTGCGCCGAACCCGAGAGGCGCCATCAGGTTGCGGGTGTCGACTACCAGCTTGACGCCGCCGTAGAGTGCCGCGGACTTGAAGTCCGAGTGGGCTGTCGAGACGAGGAGCACGTCGTGGCGGGCAAACTCCTCGGCCGTGCAGGGCACGGAGGCGAGCCCGATGTCGTGCTCGCGACCGGCCTTGGCCACGGGGATGTAGGGGTCGCAGTAGGCCACCTCGGCGCCCGAGGCGCGCAGGCGCTCGATGATCTCGAACGACGGCGACTCGCGGTCGTCGTCGATGTCGGCCTTGTAGCTCAGGCCCAGCACGAGCACCCGGGATCCCTTGAGGCTCTTCGCGTGGCGGTTGAGCGCGCGCGCGGTGCGCTCGACCACGTGCTGGGGCATCGAGGTGTTGATCTCGCCGGCGAGCTCGATGAAGCGTGCCCAGACACCATGCTCAGCGGCCTTCCACGTGAGGTAGAACGGGTCGAGCGGGATGCAGTGGCCGCCGAGGCCTGGGCCCGGGTAGAAGGGCATGAAGCCGAAGGGCTTCGTCTTCGCCGCCTCGATCACCTCCCAGACGTTGATCCCCATCTGGTCGAGCACCAGCTTCATCTCGTTGGCGAGCGCGATGTTGACAGCGCGGAACACGTTCTCCAGGATCTTGGCGGCTTCCGCCACCTCGGGTGAGGAGACGGGCACGACCGTCCGGATCGCCGAAGCGTAGAGCGCCACCGCCACGTCGAGCGACGCCTGGTCGATCCCGCCCACCACCTTCGGGATCGTCTGGGTGTTGAAGCTGCGGTTGCCGGGGTCTTCCCGCTCGGGCGAGAAGGCAACGAAGACGTCCTTGCCGCACGCGAAGCCGCGGGCCTCGAAGCGCGGCAGAAGCTCCTCGCGCGTGGTGCCGGGGTAGGTGGTCGACTCGAGCACCACCAGCTGGCCGGGCCGCAGCCGCTTCGCGATCTCGTCGGCCGTCTGGCGCACGTACGAGAGATCGGGCTCGCGGTGGCGGCCGAGCGGCGTCGGCACGCACACCAGGATCGCGTCGCACTCGGAGAGGCGGTCGAACGCCGTCGTCGCCTCGATCCGGCCCCGCCCGAAGGCCTGGGCCACGCGCTCCTTGCCGATGTGGCGGATGTACGACTCACCGCGGGCGAGCGCCCGGGGCTTGCTCGCGTCCACGTCGAAGCCGGTCACCCGGAAGCCGCTCTCCTCGAACAGCAGGGCGAGCGGCAGCCCGACGTAGCCGAGCCCGATCACGCCGACCCGGGCCTGCTTGCTCTCGATCCGCGACGCGAGTTCACCGCGCTTCTCGCTCATACGGTCGGGGATGCTAGCACTCCCGGGCCGCGGCCCGGACGGCCTCGACCACGCAAGCGGCCGCCTCGTCCTCGAGCTCGGGGTAGAGCGGCAGCGACAGGATCTCGTCCGAGGCCTTCTCCACGACCGGCAGCAGCCCGCGCTTGCCGCCCAGGAATGCGAAGGCCGGCTGCAGGTGCAGCGGGATCGGAAAGTGGATGAGCGTGCCGATCCCACGCTTCTTGAGCGCTTCCATGAGCGCGCTCCGCCGCGGGTGGCGCACGACGTAGAGGTGCGAAACCGTCCGGGCGTAGGGCTGCTCGCCGAGCGGCACGACGCCCGAGCCCAGCAGCTCCCGGTCGTAGAAGGCGGCGAGCGCCCGGCGCCTCTCGGTCCAGGCCGGGAGGTGGCGAAGGCCCACGCGCAGCAACGCGGCCTGCAGCTCGTCGAGCCGGCTGTTCCAGCCCTCGCGCTCGTGGTGGTAGCGGTCGCGCTGGCCGCCGTTGCGGAGCTGTCGCAAGAGCGCCGCCGTGGCGGGGTCGTTCACCAGGATCGCGCCGCCGTCACCGAACGCGCCGAGGTTCTTGGTGGGATAGAAGGAAAGCGCGCCCAGCCCCTGCTCACCGCCGAGCGTCCCCACCGGCCGGCCGCGGTAGCGGGCCCCGTGCGCCTGGCAGGCGTCCTCGACCAGCACGAGCCCGTGCTCGCGCGCGAGCGCCATCAGCGGGTCCATGTCCGCCGGGTGGCCGTAGAGGTGCACCGGCAGCAGCGCCTTCGTTCGCGGGGTGAGCGCGCGCGCGGCCGCCGCGGGGTCGATGTTGAGCGTCAGCGGGTCGACGTCCACGAACACCGGGCGCGCCCCCGCGTGCAGGATGGCGAGCGCCGAGAACGCGGCCGAGATCGAGGTCGTGACCACCTCGTCCCCCGGCCCGACCCCGCGCGCCCGCAGCGCGAGGTGGAGCGCGTCGGTGCCGTTCCCGACCGCAACGGCGTCGCGTGCGCCGAGCGCCGCCGCCAGCTCGCGCTCGAACGCCTCGCCCTCGGGGCCCAGGATGAACCAGCCGGAGTCGAGCACGCGCGCGACCGCCGCATCGAGCTCGCCGCGCAGGGCTGTGACGTGTGCCTTGAAGTCGACGAACGGGACGGGCGCGCTCACAGGTAGTGCTGCTTGTGGCGGCGGTAGAACTCGACCGTCTGCGCCAGGCCCTCGCGCAGGCCGAGCTTCGGCGCCCAGCCCAGGATCGTGCGCGCGCGCGTGATGTCGGCGTAGAAGTCGCCGATGTCGATCCGCTTGCGCTCGGGCGGAAACGGGACGAGCCGGAAAGAGCCCCCGCCCGCGACGTCGAGCAGCAGCCGCACCAGCTCCCCGAGCGAGACCGGGTGGGGGTCGCCCAGGTTCATGACCTGGCCGTCGGCCGCGTCGAGGGCACCCGCGCGCAAGAACGCGTCGACCACGTCGTCGACATGGTTGAAGTCGCGCTTCTGCAGCCCGTCGCCGAAGATCTGGATCTCCTCGCCGAGCGCGGCCTGGCGCACGAACCAGCCGATGAAGCCCTGGCGGTTGTGCCGGATCAGCTGGCGCGGGCCGTAGGTGTTGGTGAGCCGCAGCGACGACGCGCGGATCCCGTACACCTGGTGGTAGACCAGGTGGTAGAACTCGCCCGAGATCTTGTTGATCCCGTTCACGTCCACCGGCTGTAGCAGGTGCTTCTCGTCCACCGGCAGGTAGAGCGGCCGGCCGTAGACCTGGCGCGTGCCGGCGTAGACGACCTTGAGCTCGGGATTGCCGCGGCGCACGGCCTCGAGCAGGCGCAGCTGGCTGGTGCAGTTGATCTCGAGGTCGGTCACCGGGTCGCTCATCGAGTCGATGTGGCTCACCTGCCCCGCGAGGTTGAACAGCACGTCTTGGCCGCGGACCAGATACTCCATCGCGTGCCCTCGAACGTCCGCGATGTTGATCCGGACACGTCCTTCGTAGTCCTC
>DATEUE010000154.1:0-11317 GCA_035283305.1 Vicinamibacteria bacterium
GGCAGGTCCCCGGCATCATCCGGGACGTGACCGGCGTCGTCGGCGCGGAGATGGACGCCTTCGTCGCGGTCCGCATGCCGCCCGCCGAGTACCACTGGATCGAGCGGCTCGTCTACGAGCGCTGGCGCGGCGCGCTCAAGAAGGCCGGGAGCTACCCGGTGGCCCTGCGCGCGGCGGCGGCCGAGATCGAGTCCGCCGCGGGGCGCGAGCCCGACGCCCGCGTTCGCGCCCGCCTCGAGCGGCTCGCCACGGACATGAAGGCCCGCGTGCCGGCGCCGCCCGACGGCTTCGATCCGGGGATCCACGCGCTGCTGCTCTCGCGGATCGACGACGTCGAACGCTGGTCGCTCGACGACGTCGTGGCGCCCTATATTCCGGTTCCGCGCTAAAGGACGCCCTGGAACAGCCCCATCGCCGCCCACTCGCGGAACAGGCGGAAGGCCGCGTCCGCCCCGTCGAGGCGAGCCGCAGCTCGCCGCCCGAGCGCGCGGGCGACCGCCCGGCCGACGGGCTGGCCGTCCACGAGGTCGCGGAGCAGCGCGAACGCGGCCGGCGTCTGCTCGCGCCGCATCACACCGTAGTTGCGGCGGTAGACGACCAGCAACGAGCGCCGCCGCGCGACCTTCGGGTGGCGGTGCGTCTCGTGCTTCAGGCTGTCGAGCCAGGTGCCCGCATCGTGGTCGAGCTCCACGAGCCGCAGCGCCGCGACCGGGACGAGCCGCGCCCGCTCCCACTCGCCGGGCGCCACCGCGGCCAGGTCCCGCTCGACGAGCGAAGGCGTCTCGGGGGCGTCGAACACCTCGGCCACCGCCCACTCGAGCCGGGCGAGGTCGCGGCAGAACGCCGGGCGCGGCACGCGCGCCCGCCCCACGAACTCCGGCAGGCGCCGGCCCAGCTCGTTGAGCGTGTAGCTGCGCGAGGGGTGCGCCGTGACGTAGGCGCGCACCAGCCGCTGCCAGGCCGCGTGGCCGAGGAAGTGCGCGAGCGCGGGGTAGTCCGACTCGAGCGCCTCCAGCATCCGCGGCAGGTACATCGCCTGGTAGACGCCCACGCGCGCGTCGGCGCTGAGGCGCTTCGAGGGGAGCACGACGTCGCGCGTGCGGCCCGGGCGCACGAGCCGCGCGGCCTCGCGCGAGGCGAGCGCCCGCGTCACGGGGCCGGGGGCCTCGATCACGGCCTGCAGCCAGTGCTGCAGGCCTCCGAGCGCCAGCTCAGGCGCCATCGGTGCCTGTGGCCGCCGTGGCCGTGCGGAACGCGCGCGCCTTGGCGGCTTCCCTCACCACGGCTGCGAGCGGCGGGATCTTCGCGTCCCACTCGAACAGCGTCGAGACCGGGCCGGTCCGCGCGCAAAGCCGCGCGTAGAGCTTCCACACCGGCGGGATCGCGCGGCCGTCGTGGGTGTCCACGATGTGCGTCCCCAGGTTCGTGTGTCCGGCGAGGTGCACCTGCACCACGCGCTGCGCCGGGATCGCGTCGATGTAGCGCCGCGGGTCGAAGCCGTGGTTGAAGGAGCTCACGTAGACGTTGTTCACGTCGAGCAGCAGCCCGCACCCGGTCGCGTCGCAGAGCGCCGTCAGGAACTCCCACTCCGGCATCGTCGAGCGCGCGTAGGCCAGGTAGGTCGAGGGGTTCTCGAGCACCAGCGGCCGCTCGAGCGCGTCCTGCACCTGCTTCACGCGGCGCGTCACGTGCCGCAGCGTTGCCGAGTCGTAGGGCAGCGGCAGCAGGTCGTGGGTGTTGCGCCCGAGCACGCCCGTGAAGCACAGGTGGTCGGACACCCACGCGGCGCGCGTGCGTGTGGCGAGCGCTTTCAGCTTCCGCAAGTAGCCGCGGTCGAGCGGGTCGGTGCTGCCGATCGAGAGCGAGACACCATGGAGCGCCACCGGGTAGCGCTCGACCACGCGCTCGAGCACGTGGAGCGGCCGGCCCCCGGTGTCCATGAAGTTCTCGGACAGCACCTCGAACCAGTCGAGCGCGGGTTTCCCCGCGAGGATCTCGCCGAAGTGGACCGTCCGTAGCCCGATCCCCACGCCGAGGTCGGGCAGACCGAACCTGTTCATGGCGTCGTCCTGAGCAAGGGACCGCGGCGCCACGCGGCGACCGCGGTCCCTTTCCCCTTTGCTTATGACCTCCGAAGTCCTACCCCTTCGGAGCCGGGGGGACGGCGCAGCCGCCCTTGCCCTTGCAGGCGTTCTTGCCGGCGCAGGCGTTGTCGGCGGTCTTGCAGCCGCCCAGCCCCTTGCACTCGTTCTTGCCCTTGCAGTCGTGCTTGGCCGAGGCCGAAGCACAGCCGCCCTTCCCCTTGCACGAGTTCTTGCCGGCGCAGCCGTTGTCGCCCGACTTGCAGCCACCCTTGCCTTTACACGAGTTGTGGCCTTTACAGACGTTTTTCTCGGCCTTGTCTTCGGGCTTGTCCTGCGCGCGGACGACCGACCCGGCCGCCAGACCGGCTGCGACCGCACCCATCACCTTCGCGAATTCACGACGCTTCATGAGGGATCCTCCTTGGCCCCACCGAAACGGCAACCACGAGGTCCGCTATGCGGACCTGCCCGTGACCCTTCCCTGCGGTGGAGCGACTGGTCTTGATTCTTGTCGACGCGAACTCGAGAATGCAATTCATTATCAGGTTTCATCGGCACGTGCCGAGGCATTCGCAAGACGCGGGCTTGTCTTCTGAGGACACGGATTGGCTCTGTGGGGCTTGAACGCCTCGCGAGGACCGGTCATTCCCTCGGGCCCGGAGTGCGCTCGACTCACTCGGGTCGTCGTCGGGCGGGGAGTCTCGCCGGCCGTTCAGCCGCGAACGGTCCAGCCCTTGGCCGCGAGCAGCGGCCGCAGCCGCTCGCGCTGGTCGCCCTGGATCTCGACGGCCCCGTCGGCGACGGTGCCGCCCGTCCCGCAGGCCCGCTTCAGCTGCACCGCGAGCCCCGCCAGGAACGCCTGGTTCTTCGGCAGGTCGGCGACCACCGTCACGCTCTTGCCGCCGCGGCCCTTCTTCTCGAGCCGCAGCACGCAGCGAAGCTTCGCCGGCACCGGCTCCTCGGCCGCCTTCGAGCAGCGGCAGTCGTCGGCCGGCCAGCCGCACTTCGGGCACAGCCGTCCCTTGCCGGTCTCGTAGACGGAGCGGCGCTCCGCCGCGCTCATGCTTCACTCCCCAGCCCGCGCACGTTAGCGGGCCTGGCGGGCCTCGATGGCGGAGAGCCAGGACTCCATCATGTCGAGGTACGACTGCAGGCGCGCGTAGATCTCGTCCGCGAGCCGCTCGTTGTAGGTGTGCACGGTGAGGTTGCGGTCGCGGACCATCTCGAGGCCGAGCCGTGCCGCGGCTTCGTCGAGGAGACCGACCGCGTGCGTGGCCCGGATCACGCTCGCGGGAGAGCCGGGATCGAGGCCTTCGGCGTCACGCAGGTGGCGCTGGGCGGCCTTCCACGTCGTCTCGAAGCTGTACTCGAACCGCTGGATCGCCGCATCCCGCGTGATCGCGGTCTTGGGCACGGCCAGCACCTCCCGCAGCGTCCCGAGCGCGCGGCGCGCGAGGACCAGGCGTCGGCTCAGCTCGTCCACGGGATCCCGTCGCGCTCCACGCGCTCCCCGAGCGCGGGTTCGGCACTGGAGAGGTCGATCAGGTCGACGGGATAGAGGACCAGGCTGTTCTCGAGCGTCTCCTCGATCCGCGCGAGCGTGCCTGCCGGCAGGGGCTCGAGCGGGAGGATGGCGACGTCGATATCCGAGCCTCTTCGGCCCAGCCCCCGGGCGCGGGATCCGAACAACCACACGCGGGCGCGATGCGTGCCAAGGCCCTCGAGAACGATGCGCTTCACTTCTTCGATGTCGCCCCGCAGGCGCGCATCCGCCGGCAACGCCCCAGCTCGCGCCGTGGTCATCGAATCGGATTATAGGTTACCCTCGTCCCTTTGCCATGATCTCGTTCACGCGCGTCGGCAAGCAGTACGGCCGCCAGGTGCTGTTCGTCGAGGCCTCGTTCCAGCTCAACCCGGGTGAGCGGGTCGGCCTCGTCGGCCCGAACGGCGCCGGAAAGACGACGCTCTTCCGCATGATCGTGGGCGAGGAAGCCCCCGACGAGGGCGAGGTCTCGGTGCCGAAGAAGCTCACGATCGGCTACTTCCGCCAGGACGTCGAGGAGATGAAGGGCCGCTCGGTGCTCGACGAGGCGATCGCCGGCAGCGGGCGGCTGGGCGACCTGCACCACGAGCTCGAAGCCCTGCAGCACGCCATGACCGACCCGGCGCGGGCGAGCGACATGGACGAGATCCTCGAGCGCTTCGGCGAGGTGCAGCAGGAGTACGACCACCAGGGCGGCTACGCGCTCGAGGCGCAGGCGCGCGAGGTGCTGCTCGGCCTGGGCTTCGACGAGGAGCGCACCTCTGGCGACGTGGGCGCCCTCTCCGGCGGCTGGAAGATGCGCGTCGCGATGGCGCGCGTGCTGCTCGGCCGGCCCGACGTGCTGCTGATGGACGAGCCCACGAACCACCTCGACATCGAGTCGATCCTGTGGCTCGAGGGCTTCCTGAAGCGCTACGCGGGCGCCCTCTTCATGACCTCGCACGACCGCGAGTTCATGAACCGCGTCGTCTCACGCATCGCCGAGATCGACGACGGCGAGATCAACGCCTACTCGGGCAACTACGACTTCTACGAGCGCGAGCGGGCGCTGCGCGACCAGAACCGCGAGGCCGCCTACGCGCGCCAGCAGGCGATGCTCGCCAAGGAGCAGCGCTTCATCGAGCGCTTCTCGGCCCACGCGGCCAAGGCGGCGCAGGTGCAGAGCCGGGTGAAGGCGCTCGACAAGATCGAGAAGATCGAGCTGCCGAAGCAGAGGAAGGTCGTGCGCTTCGACTTCCGGCGCCCGCCGCGCTCGGGCGAGGAGGTGGCGACGCTCGAGGTCGTGAGCAAGCGCTACGGCTCGAGGGTCGTGCACGACGGCCTCAGCATGACGATCAGGCGCGGCGAGCGCTGGTGCGTGATGGGCAAGAACGGCGCCGGCAAGACGACGCTGCTGCGGATGGTGGCGGGCGTGCTGGCGCCCGACTCCGGCCACGTCAAGCTCGGCGCGAGCCTGAAGCTCGGCTACTTCGCGCAGCAGGCGCTCGATCTGCTCGACCCTTCGCTGACCGTCTGGGAGCAGATCCAGGCCGACTTCCCGCACGAGACGATCGGGGCGCTGCGGAACCTGCTCGGCGCCTTCCAGTTCTCGGGCGACGAGATCGAGAAGAAGATCAAAGCGCTCTCCGGGGGCGAGAAGTCACGCCTCGTGATGGCGCGCATGCTCTACGACCCGCCGAACTTCCTGGTGCTCGACGAGCCCACGAACCACCTCGACCTCGCCACCAAGGAGATGCTGGTCGAGGCGCTCTCGGACTTTGAGGGCACCATGCTCTTCGTTTCGCACGACCGCACGTTCCTGCGCGGCCTCAGCAACAGGGTCCTCGAGCTGGGAGGCGAGAGCGGCACCGACCCCGAGCCGCACCTCTACCCGGGCAGCTACGTCGAGTACGTTGCCCGGACCGGCCACGAGGCCCCGGGCGTCCACGCCTGAGACGGCGCCCCGCTCAGGACGCGGGGGGCATGGCCCGAGCGGCCTGGTGGGCAGCGAGGACGCGGATCAGCACGCTCATCTCGATCACGTACTCGTCCGTGCCAGCCGAGACCTCGCGCCACGCCGTGGCGTCGCCCGGCAGGCGCATCCAGCAGTCCATCGGCTCGCGCACCCCCGGCCGGCGGATGAACGCCACTCGCTCCGCGAGCCCGCGCCGATGCTCCTGGGGGCTCATCGCGCCGAGCAGCTCGACCCGGTAGCGCATCAGCTGGTAGAGCGCCGATCGCTGCGGGTTGACGTAGAGGCGATAGGCGCCCCGCGCGGTCCCGGTCTGGAACTCGCCGCTCTCGATCGCCCAGCTGGAAACGTCGCCCACGCTCGGCGGGAGGGTCGCTGCGAAGGCGGACTCGTCGGTGAGCGCGGCGCCAGGGGCGCCAGCGAGGACCAGGCTTGCGGCCAGCCAGCGCCACATCTGAACAGGGTAGCGCGATTCCGAGCGATTGAGCCTGGCTTGTGTCCGGCGTCACTCGACGTGGTGCAGTCAGAACGCACCATTTTCTGGACCAGACAGCCTCGGACCTGCCCTGGCACCTGCGGCCCTTATGATCCGGGCCGTGGCTGATCTGGATCTCGACGGCGGGCTGGCGCGGCTGGGGTACGAGGCCTTCCGGCCGGGGCAGCGCGAGGCGATCGAAACGCTGCTAGAGAAGGGCCGCCTGCTGCAGGTGGCCCCCACCGGCGGCGGCAAGAGCCTCACCTACCAGCTCCCGGCGAGCCTGCTGCCGGGAACCAGCCTGGTGATCTCGCCGCTCGTGTCGCTGATGCACGACCAGGTGCGGGCGCTCACGGCGCGCGGCGTCCCGGCCACGTTCCTGGCTGCGACGCTCTCGGCCCAGGAGATGCGCGAGCGGCTGGCGCGGCTGCGGGCGGGGGCTTTCAAGCTCGCCTACGTCGCGCCCGAACGGCTTGCCTATCCGGGCTTCCGGGCGCTGGCGCTCGAACTTGGCGCGCCGCTCGTTGCGATCGACGAGGCGCACTGCATCAGCGAGTGGGGCCACGACTTCCGGCCCGAGTACCTGGCGATCGGCGGCCTCGTCGCCGAGCTGCGGCCGCGGCTGGTGCTGGCCTGCACTGCGACCGCGACACCGGTAGTGCGCGACGAGATCCTGGTGCGCCTCGGCCTCGGCACGGACACGCCGCAGCTGCTGCAGGGCTTCGCCCGCCCGAACCTGGCTCTGCGCGCCCGGCACGTCACGTCCGAGCGCGAGCGCGCGAAGCACGTGGACGCGCAGCTCGAAGAGGCGCTCGGCGCGCCCGGCGCCGCTCGCGGGACCGCCATCGTCTACGCGCCCACGCGGCGGGCGACGGAGGAAGAGGCGGCGCGGCTCGCGGCACGCGGCTGGCGCGCCTTTGGCTACCACGCGGGCATGACCGGCGAGACGCGCACCCGCGTGCAGCGCGCCTTCGCGGAGGGCGCCCTCGAGGTGGTCGTGGCCACGAACGCCTTCGGCATGGGCATCGACCGCGCCGACGTGCGCGCGGTCGTCCACCTCGCGCCGCCCGGGTCGGTCGAGGCCTACTACCAGGAGGTGGGGAGGGCGGGCCGCGACGGGCAGGAGGCCTTCGGCCTGCTGCTCCACTCTCCCGGCGACCTGCCGTTGCGCCGGCGCCTGCTCGAGTCGGGCGGCGGCGGCGAGGCCCCGCGGCCCGAGGTGGTCGAGCACAAGTGGGGCCTGTTCCTCGACCTGATGCGCTGGGCCGAGGGCGGCAGCTGCCGCCACGACGCGATCCTGCGCTACTTCGGCGACGAGGCCGAGACGCTCGCCGGCTGCGGCCGCTGCGACGTCTGCCGCCAGATCGGCGACCACCAGGCGAGCGACGAGGAGACGAGCCTGCTGGTCCGAAAGGCGCTCTCGGCCGTCGCGCGCGTCGACCGGCGCTACGGCCTGACCGCCGCGGTGAAGCTCCTCGCCGGCCTGCCCGACCCGCGGCTGCAGCGCGCGGGGCTCGACCGCACCCCGACCTACGGCGCGCTGCGCGAGCACTCGGAGCCGTGGCTCACGCAGCTGCTGCGTCGCTGCGTCACCGCCGGCTGGGTGGACTTCACCCCGGGGGAGAAGCCCGTGGTCCTGCTGACAGGGTCGGGACGCGCGGTGATGAAGGGCGACCGGCCGGCGCGCCTCGTGCTTCCGCGCGAGCACGAGGCCGAGGCGGCGCCGCGGCTCTCGCGAGGGGCCGCGGGTGCGAGAGTCACGCGCGGCGGGCCGGGAACTGCGGCGGCTCGAGGGCATGCGGAACCCGACGTGCTGCCCGCCGAGGCCGAGTCGCTCTTCGAGGCGCTGCGACTGATGCGCTCCGAGCTGGCCCGCGCCGAGAACGTACCGGCGTACGTGGTGGCGAGCGACCGCACGCTGCGCGACATCGCGCTGCTGCGCCCGCGCGGGCTCGAGTCGCTCAAGCTCGCCCACGGCATCGGCCCGGCCAAGGCCGAGCGCTACGGCGCTCGGATCCTGGCGGTCGTGGCCCAGGCGGCGCCGCCGTCAGCCTGAAGCGTTACCCTTCGTTACTCTGTCCGAACAGAGTAACGAAAAGTAACATTCGACCGGCCCCGTCAGAAGCCGACGCGCAGCTCGACTGTTGCGCCGGCCGGCCTGGCGCGCAGGTCGAGCTCGACGCGGCCCGCACTGGCGAGCGCCACGGGCTTCCAGCTGCCGCCGCCCGTCAGCGCCGCTCCGGCCACCGCGCCGACACCGAGGCCCGCCCAAGCGATCCCGACCGACTCGCAGTTGTCCCCCGAAGCGCAGATGAGGGCGACGACAGCGAGCCCCGCCACCGCCCCGGCCAGCCCTCCCAGGACTCGCATGCCGCTCGAGCCCTTCTCCCGCACCTCGAGGCTCGTCACCTGAGAGCGAGGGATGCGAACCGGGCTCCCTGCGGCATCCAGGACCAGAGCCTCCCCATCCACAGACGCCAGCTTGCCTTCGTGCTGCCGGTTGCCGGGGCTCGTGCGTACGCGCACGCGCGACCCGAGGGCGATCGGCACGACGCCGAGCGGAGTCGCAAGGGCTGCGGTGGACGGCGCTGCGGCCGGCGCCTCGTCCTCGGCGGCCACGAGGAAAGCCCCGATGCCGCGACGCTCGAAGCCGGGCGGCCCCTGGGGAGACCCGCGCGGCACGGCGACCTCGCTCGGGCCCGTGGCGCTCACCGGGAGGGCCCCTTCGGCGCACGGCGTCCGGCCCACGTCCACCAGGAAGGCGGAAGAAGCGGGAGCGCGGCCCTGCGAGCCATCCGCGGCCCCGGTGATGAAGTAGGCGACGCGGGCGGTGTCGGGCGCGGGGCTCGGGAGCACGGCCAGCCACAGCGCTCCTTCGCGACGCATCTCGACCGCGTAGAACTGGGCTTCGCCATCCCTGTGGAAGAACACGCGCGCCCGGATCCCATCCGAGGCCGGCTCGAAACGAGCTTCGATCCGCGCGAACTGCCCGCTCAGGATGCAGGGCCGCGGGCTGTGGATGACCCGCAGCTCCGCTCCCTCGGCCCAGGCGCCGACTGCTGCCGCGAGGATCGACAGTGCGGCCAACCGCTTCGTGACCATCAGTGACTCCCTCCCAAGGTGGGGCACCAGACGCTGCTTGGACGGCCGCGTCACGGGACTTTGCCACCCGTAAGGAGTAAGAAGCAAATCCCTCGAGGTTGTTACAGGGCCGCGGAGCGGCAGGCCTGACGCCCGTCCGCGTCTCAGGCCCGGGCGCCGTCCTCCTGGAGCACCTCGTCGAGGAGCTCGAGGAAGAGCGCGGCGTCGTCCTCCGAGAGGACGAGCGGCGGCCGCAGCTTCAGGACGTTGCGGGACGGGCCGTCGGTGCCCGTCAGCACGCCCCGCTCGCGCAGGCGGTTCGCGACGTAGGCCGCCTCCTCGGTGGCCGGCTCGAGCGAGGCCCGGTCCCGTACCAGCTCGACTCCCAGGAAGAGCCCGGCGCCGCGCACGTCGCCGATCACCGCGTGGCGGCCCTGTAGCTCGCGCAGGCCGCGCGCCAGCACGCCCCCGACGCGCCGCGCGTTCTCCTGGAGCTTCTCCTCCTCCAGCACGTCGAGCACCGCGAGCCCCGCCGCGCACGCGACTGGGTTGCCGCCGAAGCTGCTGAAGAACTCCATGCCGTTGTCGAAGGCGCTGGCGATCGCGCGCGTGGTCACGACCGCGCCGAGCGGAAAGCCGTTCGCGATCGGCTTGCCGAGCACCACCACGTCCGGCACCGCGTCCTGCGTCTCGAAGCCCCAGAACGCCTCGCCCAGCCGGCCGAATCCCGTCTGCACCTCGTCGGCGATCGCGACGCCTCCCGCCGCCCGCACGTGGCGGTACGCGTCGGCCAGGTAGCCCGGCGGGAACACCACCTGGCCGGCGACGCTCGGCAGCGTCTCCGACAGGAACGCCGCGAGGCGACGGCCCTCGCCCTCGAGCCGGCCCGCGATGGCGCCCAGCTCGTCCGCGTACTTGGGCCCGGCCTGCGGGTCGTCGCGCCGGTAGCGGCCGCGATAGCCGTCGGGCAGCGGCGCCACGTGCACCCACTCGGGCTGCCCCGTCCCGCCCGGGCCCTGGAACTTGTAGGGGCTCACGTCGATGAGCGTCGTGGTGTGGCCGTGGTACGCGTGCTCGAGCACGATCACGTCGCGGCCGCCCGTCGCGGCGCGCGCGAGCCGCAGCGCCAGCTCACCAGCCTCGCTGCCGGAGTTGACGAAGTAGCACACGCGCAGCGGCTCCGGCAGCAGGCGCGTGAGCCTGCGCGCGTAGCGCACCAGCAGCTCGTGGAGGTAGCGCGTGTTGGTGTTGAGGAGCGCGAGCTGCTGCTGCGCGGCCTTCACCACCCGCGGGTGGCCGTGGCCCACGAGCGGCACGTTGTTGTAGACGTCCAGGTACGCGCGCCCGGCGTCGTCGTAGAGGTACTGCCGGAAGCCGCGCACGATCCGCAGCGGCCGGTGGTAGGACAGCCGCAAGCTCGGGCCGACGAGCCGCCGCCGCGCCGCGAGCGTCTCCTCGGCCGGCGGCTCGCGCGCCGCGGAGGCGTCCGTCGGGATGCGCAGCAGCAGGTTAGGGTCGGGCGAGAGCGCCTCGAACACCCGGCGCCGGGCCGGCAGCGCGACGCCGGGGAACTTGGCGTCCTGCTCCAGCAGGTCGAGGATCAGCTGGAAGTGCAGGTGCGGCGGCCAGTCGCCGTTCGAGGGCGGGGCGCCGACCTTCGCGATCGCCTGCCCTTTCTCGACCCTCTGCCCGACCGCGAGGCCTGCGAGCGTGTCCTGGCTCAGGTGCCCGTAGAGCGTGTAGAACGGCGTGGCGTCAGCCGCCTCGTGGCGCAGGATCACGAGCGGCCCGTAGTCCTGCGGCGCCCGGTTGTTCGCGAGGACGTGGACGACGCCGGCGAGCGGCGCCCGCACCACCATTGCCACCTCGACGAAGAGGTCGACCCCGAGGTGCACCGTGCGGCGCTCGTCGGTCGCTCGCCCGCCCGGCGCGAAGAGCGGCGACAGGTAGATCCCGCGCGTCTCGGCGTAGCGCCCCACGCCGAACGCGGCTCCGGCCTCCGCCATCGCCCCGAAGATGCGGCGCGTGAGCTCTTCCGTCTCCAAGTTCTTCGGGTCGGCCCCCAGGAAGGAGCTGGAGGTCCCGAGGTCGAGGACCAGGTGCGGCGCGCGGCCGAGGTCGAGATCGAGCACCGAGGCCGCGTCGGTCTTGGCGAGCCAGGCGGCGAGCGCGGGCCCGTGGGC
>DATEUE010000155.1:0-2000 GCA_035283305.1 Vicinamibacteria bacterium
GTCGTGCTGTTCGTCGTGCTGGCGGCGTTCGGCCCGCGGCACCCCGAGGGCGTGATCTACCTGCCGGTCCTCGCGGCGGTGCAGCTCGTCATGGGCCTGGGCCTCGCGTACCTGCTCGCGGCCCTCAACGTCTTCTTCCGCGACGTGCAGCACATCCTCTCGGTACTGCTCATGGCCTGGTACTTCCTGACGCCCATCCTCTTCCCGGTCTCGATCGTCGCCGACCGTCCCCGCGAGGCGATGCTGCTCTACCTCAACCCCATGACGGCCTTGATCGTCGGCTACCAGCGCGCGCTGCTCGACGGCCTCGCGCCGGAGTGGGGCGCCCTGGCGTACTCGGCGGCTTTCGCCGCGGCGGTCTTCCTGGTGGGGTATTGGTACTTCGCGCGTGCGAAGGACGGGTTCGAAGCCGCGCTCTAGCGGCGGTAGACCCCCGCGAAGTCTTCGAGCTCGGTCTCGGATACGCCGATCAGCCCAGCGACGCTGATGCCCTCGAGCAACTCCTCCCACCAGATGGCCGTCCCCTTCGCGTCGATGACGCCCTTCGAGCGCTCCTCCGGCGCCGCGTCGCGCAGGAAGGGGAAGTCCTCGTACCGAAGATCGAGCGCACGGCCGTCGCTCATAACGACCCGAAAGCCCGAGCCGCTGAACTCGATCCCGACGGCGGTCGCCAGGCGCTTACCGGTCGCCGAACTGCTCACGCCAGCGCTCCGTGAAGGTGTCTTCTTGCTCACGAACGATCCTGACTATCTCACGCGTCTGGGCCTTTGAGTACGTGCTGTCGTCGAGTCGCACGGGTCCGAGCCAGATCTTTGCGAAGCCGCCCTTGCCGATGACATGGATGTGCGGCGCCTCGCTGGGTGGCTCCGAGACGTAGAAGCCGAAGAGGTATCCGCGGATCCTGATCCAAGGCAGGCACTCTCAGTCGGTCGAGGCTTACTCCTCGTAGTCGCTCCCGCCGCCGTACGGCTTCGGCTCGGGATCGGCCTCGTCACCGAGCCCGCCTTCGGCCAGGCCGTCCATGGCATCGTCGAACTCGTCGCCCAGGTCCTCGCCCATCTCGCGGCCGAGGCGCTTCGCCCAGCGGGCTACGGAAGCGGGGTCGTTCTCGTCCACGTCGCCGAGGCTCGATGGGTCGGACAGCCGGTCGAGGCGCGCGTCCTCGCTGGTGAGCTGCGCGACGCGCGGCGCGAGGCGCCCGACGTCGGTGCTGCCGCAGTGCTCGCAGCGCGTCGGCCCGACCTCCGAGTACGAGCGGAAGAACACGGCGAAGCGCCTGTGGCAGCTCTGGCAGCGGTAGTCGTAGATCGGCATGTGGTGTGAAGTTATCCGGGAGGGGCCGGCCGCCGCGCAAGTGGGCGGGACGGGGCTCGAACTGGGCCGGCGCGCGTGGCGCGGAGCCACGCCACCGCCGCCGCGGCGGCGCCGGTGCCGAGCGCGAGACCCGCGAGGGCGTCGCTGATCCAGTGGTCGCCGATGTACACGCGCGCGAAGAGGGTGAAGGCGACGAACGCCGCAGCGGCCGTCCATGCGGCGCGCGACGGGAACATCCCCGCGAGCAGGACGGCGAGGAAGGTCAGGCGGGCCAGGTGGCCGCTCGGGAACGAGCTCGGGGCGTGGACGCGGATCCCGAGCGGGTTCATGAACGCGCGGATGAACTCGTCGGGCGGCCCAGGGTGGGTGAGTGCGAGCTTGAAGACGAGCTCGATGCCGCCGGTCGCGAGGATGAAGAGCGGCGCCAGCCAGGCGTAGCCGCCGAAGCGGCGCCAGGCCACGAACGCGAGCAGCGCCGCGGCCGTGAGCGTCACGACGAGCTGCCCCAGGAGCGTGTGCCCGTTCACGGCGACGTCGAGCGGCTGCGACGCGATGGACTGGAAGGCCAGGGTCGTCGCCAGGTCGATGCCGCGCGTCAGGCCGAGCGCTACGAGCAGCGCGAGCGCGAGGAACGCGGCGGCGCTGCCGGCGACCGTGGGCGCGGCCCACGACGGCGCGCGCTCGCG
>DATEUE010000156.1:0-7962 GCA_035283305.1 Vicinamibacteria bacterium
CGGGGCGCGAGCGGCGGCCCGAACACGAGCCGATGCAGGCGCAGGCCCTCTTTCTGGCGCGAGAGCACCACGTCCCCGACGCGCGGCCGGCGCCGCGTGGCGCTCACCAGGTGCACCTTCTCGCCGTGCGCGAGCGCGGGCTCCATGCAGCGGCCGGTCACCGTCAGCCGCACGTGCGGGAACTCGGCCAGGCAGTCGCGCAGCAGCTCCTCACCGAACGGCACCTCGACGCCGTCGCCCACGCCAGCCTGGGGCTCGCCGAGGTCGTGGACCTCGGCGAGCGACGGCGCTTCGGTCGCGGGCGATACCGCCTCGCGACGGGCGAGACGCAGCGCGCGGCCGAAGGCGAAGCGCACGCGGGCGGCGAGCCGTTCGTCTCCCTCCGGGGTTTCCGGCAACACGAGCGTTCGCCACACGAGCTCGAGGCGACGGCCGGCGGCGAGCTCGAAGCGGACGCGTGCGAGCGCGGGTTCGGCCGGAGCCACGAAGCCGAGCGGTGCCTCGAGCAGGGGCTCGAGCCGCCGCGCCATGGAGCGCGGGAGGCCCCGGACGAGCTCGGACGGCGCGCGGACGCCCGTCACGGCTTGCGCGACGACCAGCGCCGCGGCGAGCGGCGCCCGGGCACGCGCGGCCGTGGCGAGTGCCACCAGCTGCCCGACGTCGATGCGCTCGCGCTCCAGCACCAGTCGGAAGTCGAGCCACTGCGCGAGCGACAGCACCAGGCCGTGCTGGAAGGCGGCGTGGAGGGCGAGCTGGAGCAGCAGGTCCTCGGCCGAGGGCAGAACCCTCAGCTGGCCGCGTCCCTCACGCCGCCGCGCCCAGAGGCCCTCGCGGTCGAGCGGATACAGCCCCGGCGCCGAGACCACGCTGCGGTGCAGCTCGAGGATCCCGTGCCCTTCGGGGTCGCGATAGGCCCAGGCGTGATCGCCGCGCGCCACCTCCGTGAATCCCGCAAGGGCGAGCGCCTCGGCCGCTTCCGCGAAACGCTCGAGCGCGAGCAGATCGACGTCCGACATCGGGCGGTCGGCTTCGACGCCGCACACCGTCTCGGCGAGCACAGCCCCCTTGAGCGGCAGCGCCCGGATCCCGCGCGCCTCGAGCAGCGCGAGCCCGCGCGCGGCGAGGCCGATCTGCCCCAGCGTGCGCACCAGCAGCGCGCGGCGCCCCGCAGCGAGCGGCGCGAGGATCGCCTCGGCCCAGGCCGGCCGCTCGCGCTCGAGCGCAGCGAGCAGCAGGGAGGACGTACCCTGCTCGCGGGCCGCCGCGAGCACCGCCTCTGCGGCGAGGCCCGCTGGGAGCGGCGGCAGCGTCCCACGAACCACGAGCTCGCGGACGAAGCCCGGCGCTTTTGACGGAACCATCGAATCAGCGTAGGTTTGAGCTTGCGAGGTTGTCAAACTCGCGGGGGTGGCGGTGCGGGCGTTTCGGGCGTTGGGGATTCTGGTCGGGATCGCGGTGGTCGCTTTGTTGCCGCTTTACGGCGACATCCGGCCGCAGGCGGCGGTGAGCCACCCGGAGTGGGCACGCATGATGCTCCGTGGCCTGGACTTGCTTCGGGACCAGCCGGGCATCAACGACACCGCGACACAGGCGTTCGCGACGCTTTCGGGGCGGGAGAGCCGTGCCTGGCCGGCCCCAGAGTACGTGCGGGCGCAGCGGGTCGAGGGCCTCGAGGCCGAGGGCACGAAGCGCATCCGTCCCGAGGGGGGTATCGGCGAGGCGGTCTACGCGTTCGGTGTCGCGCGTGGCGGGGACTATCGCCTGCGCCTGCATCTTGCGGGTCCCGGAGCGGCCGAGGCCGAGCTCACCGCGGCCGGCTCGGACGAGGTGCTGCGCTCGTTCAGCGTGCCCGCGGTCGCCACGATGGGCTGGGTGGACGCCGGATCGCTGCACCTCGACCCGGGCGCCTACGAGGCCACGGTGCTGCTGCCCGAGGGCAGCCAGCTCGAGTTCGTGGAGCTCGCGCCGCCGTGCGTGCACCCGATCGAGCCCCGCGGCGGCTGGAAGACGACCGCGGTCGCGTCCACCGAGGACGTCGCCGTGACCGTGCTGCAGGCGCTCGACCTCGAGTCGGAGCTGCCGCCCCAAGCCCCGCCGCTCGAGTACCGCGGCAGCGAGCTGCAGCTCGAGGACGGCTCGCGCGCGGTCGCTGCGGCGGGGGCCGAAGGTGGATTCCGCGGTGGACCGCGCGGCTCGCGCGTCGTGCTGGTGGTAGACATCCCCGAGACCGGGCTCTACTCGCTCTCGCTGTTCGGCACCGGGCAGGGCGGGCAGCGCTGGCTGGCCGACGGCTGCCGCACGAGCCAGATCTGCCCCAACATCGACCCCGTGGCGCGCTGGCGCGACGTGCTCACCGGCGTCTTCCCGAAGGGGCAGCACTACTTCTCCGCCAGCCTGGGGCCCGACACCGTGGTGGAGCGGCTGCGCTTCGAGCAGAAGAAGGACGCACCGGCCGACTACCTCGCGACCGCGCTTCGGCTCGGCCTCGAGCTCGGCCCCGAGGGACCGATCACGCGCGAGCGGGCCGAGGAAGCCCGCCGCTTCCTCGAGCGTCGCCGCTCGCAGCGCGAGCGCGACCTGTGCGGCGACATCCTGCGGCCCGGCACGCTCGTCGCCGAGCTGACCTCGGCCAGCGGCGGCGAGGCCGGCGGGGGTGGCGAAGGCGGCGGCGGTGGTGAGGGTGGTGGCGGAGGCGGTGGCGGAGGCGGCGGTGGTGGAGGCGGAGGAGGCGGCGGGGTGCCGCCCCCGATCATCCCACCGCTGCCGCCCGCGAGCGGGACGTTGCCCAATGCGTTCGCCGGGGCGGGCGCGCGCTGATCCTCGGCCCGGGTCGGGGCCCCGGGATCGCTTCACCGCTCCACAGAGCAGATCAGACCATCGGCCGAGGGCCGGCTCTCGACGCCGCGGGCGTCACGCGCGGCGACGCGCCAGCGGTAGGTCCCGGGCCAGGGCAGCTCGAGCCGCAGCGGCGGTGCGGCCACGTCGCGCGCGAGCAGCACCTGGTCTCGGTCGAGCGCGAGCAGCTCCACGCGATGCGCGGGTGCGCGTGCCGTCCAGCGCAGCTCCGCCGTCTGGCCCGAGCGGACGTAGAGCGCGTCACCACCCGGCTCGAGGCCGCCGGGCGCGCCGGGTAGTGGCGTCGCCGCCTCGGGCGGCCGGCCGTCGGCGACGACGGTCCCCTCGCCGGCCTTGATCTCGATCGTGCGCCCCGCCGCGCGGACCCGGAAGCTGCCCTCGAGCGCCGCGGCCGCGGTGCGTCCCACGGAGCGGCGCAGCACCAGCCTTCCGCCGCCGCGCACCTCGCCCTCGCCGACCGTGATCTTGACGATCTCTCGTCCCGGCCCCGCGAATTCGGCGCGGCCCTGCTCGAGCACCGTCGAGAGCACGCTCGACGCCGGGATCGTGAGCATCGTGGATCCCCCGAGCGTCACCGCCATCCACGGGAACTCGAAGCGCGCCGTCGCGTCGGGTGCGGTGCGGAAGCTGTCGCCGGTCCGGAGCGCGTCACCTTCGCGCAGGCGCTGCCACGACGCCTTGGCGGGCAGCTCGGCCCGCTCGATGCCCTGGTCGAGCCAGGTCAGCGTGCCGATCCCGATGCCGGCCCCGCGCGCGCGGGGGGTGGGCGTGGGCGACGGAGCGCTCGCCTTGGCCTGGGCCACGACCGTGTCGGGCGCCGCAAGCCGCAGGGCGACGAGCGCGGCCGTGAGCGCACGCGCGGGAAGACGACGCCTCATCCCGTGCGCGCCTCCGCCGTCCCTCCGGCCGGCTGCTCGGGCCCGCCCTCAGGTCCCGGCGGCTTGGGCCCCTGCGCGTCGCGGCGCGGGTAGTAGTAGTACTGGTAGCTGCGGCCGCGCACGTCGATCACGTTGAGGACGGCGCCCAGCAGGTTCGGGGTGACCTTGCGGAGCGCGAGCACGCTGCGCTTGATCAGCTTCTTGTCGACCTTGTCGTGCTGGACCACCAGCACGGTGTGGTCCGCGTGGCGCGCGAGCAGCAGCGCGTCCGTGACCGAAGCGAGCGGCGGCGAGTCCACGAGCACCCACTCGAACTGGCTCTGCAGCTCGGCGAGCAGCGTGCCGAGGTGCTTGCGCGCGAGCAGCGCCGGCGGATTCGGCGGCAGCGGTCCCGCGGTGAGCGCGAAGAGATTGGCGGTGCTGGTGGGCCGCAGCACGGCGGAGAGCTCTTCCTTGCGCACGAAGCAGTCGGTGAAGCCCGGCTCGCGCGACAGGCCGAGCCGCTGGTGCAGCTGCGCACGCCTCAGGTCGCAGTCGACCACCACCGTCTTCTCGCCCGAGCCCGCGAGCAGGCGCGCCAGGTTCACGATCGTGGTGGTCTTGCCCTCCTGGGGCGCGGTGCCGGTCACCAGCACGACCTGCCCGCGCTCGTCGCGCCGCGCGAAGATCAGCGCGGTCCTCAGGTTCTGGTAGGCCTCGGTCGCGAGCGAGTCGTGCTCCTCCTCGTAGCGCGGCACGGCGGCCAGCAGGTCGAGGTGCAGGTAGCGCTCGATCTCCTCCGGGTCGCGGATCGTGTTCGCGAGCTGGTCGCGCACCAGCACCAGCCCCAGCCCGGCCACGAGCCCCAGCAGCAGCCCCGCGAGCGCGATCCGGCGCTTCTGCGGGCGCACCGGGTATTGCGGCTGGCTCGCACGATCGACGACCGAGACGGTGTTGCTGCGGATCGAGGCCGCGATGTCGGTTTCGTTCAGCTTCTGCAGCAGCACCTCGTAGAGACCCTTCTGCGAGTCGGCCTCCTTGCGGAGCGCCTCGAGCTCGGTGGTCTTGCGGCTCTGGTTCGCCGCCTGCGCCTTCTCCGAGTCGCTCGCGTTCCGAAGCTCGGCCTCGCGCTTCTTGAGCTGGGTGTGCTCGGCCTCGAGCCCCTCGAGGATCTGCGCGGCGCGCACCAGCTTGGCCTTCCGGAGCTGCTCGATCTGCGCCTTGACCTTCTGCACCTCGGGGTGGCCCTCGCGGTACTTCTCGCCGAGCCGGCCAAGCTCGACCGACAGGCTCGCGAGCTGGGAGTTGAAGCCGTTCACGACCGGGTCGGCGGCGACCTGGGGCAGCGAGTCGAGGTCCTCGCTGCGCCCGCGCATCTCGCTCGCCTGCTTGAGCGCGGCCTCGATCGCGATCCGGCGTGCCTGCGCCTGCACGAAGTCCTCCTGCAGCCTGGCGATCGACGTGCTCACCGCCGTGACGCTGCCCTCGGGCACGAACAGGTCCTGGCTCCTGTAGCTCTGAAACAGGCGGTCCTGCGCGTCGCGCATGCCCTGCTGCGTGGCGGCGAGCCGCTCCTGCAGCCACTCCATCGCCTTGCGCGCCGACTCCACGCGCGAGGCGAGCGACTGCTCGATGTACACGTCGCCGAGCGTGTTCGCCCACAGCGCCGCCTCGCGCGGGTCGCGGTGCGTGATCGTGACCAGCACCAGCCGGCTCTCGGGGACGGGCTCGACGCCGACGTAGCCGATGAACAGAGCCGACGCGTCGAGCGAGGACTTGAACGGCTCGCGGTCCGTGAGCTTGAGCCGCGCCACCACCTTCTCGCCCAGCCCCTTCGAGCGCAGCACCTTGAACTGCGTGTTGTAGTAGTCGGTGTTCTGCCAGTAGCCGCCGGAGCCGACGAGCAGCGCGTCGGAGACGCTCGCGAACGTCGGCGGCGGCGGCTCGATCTGCAGCATCACGCCGGCCTGGTACTCGGGGGTCTGCACGAGCGCCACCACCAGCCCGACCAGCAGCCCCACCGCGGCACAGGCCGTGAGGAACGCACGGTGCCGCAGCACCAGCCCGAGGTAGTAGCGGAGGTCGATGTCGCGGTCGCCGACGAGCGGAGGGTCCGCCGTCCCGGCCGGAAGGCTCGCCATCAGAACACCCGGCGCGAGACCGAGACCACGTCGTTCGGCAGGAGCGGCACGTCCGGCTTCTTGCCGTTGCGGACCTTCTTGATGTCGACCTTGATGATCGTGGCCTTGCCGGTCTGGGGATCGGTGCGCCGCACCTTGACGTCGCTGCTGCCGAAGCGCGTGAAGCCGCCCGCGAGCGAGATCGCACCCGTCACCGTCAGGTCCGACTCGATCGCGTAGCGGCCGGGGCGGTTCACCTCGCCGTCCACGGTCACGAAGGATTTCGGCAGCGCCGAGATGATGTCGCCGTGCTTGAGCGCCAGCTGCAGGTTGATCTGGTCCTGGAGTGTCGCCGACGACGAGATGCGTACGGTGATCGACGGCTTGCCGTCGTCGAAGGTGCCGTCGGTGCGCGTGATCAGCACCTCGGCGGAGGCGCCGGACTTGAAGCCGCCCGACTCGAGCAGAGCGTCTACGAGCCGCATGCGCCCGCGGATCGGCTTTCTGCCCGGGGAGTTCACCTCGCCCACCACCGAAACGAACTGGCTCTGGAACTCGCGGACCTTCACCTCGACCTGCGGGTTCCTGAGGTAGTCCTTCGCCAGCAGGTTCGTGACCTTGCGCTGGACCTCGGCCACCGTGAGGCCGGCCACCTGCACCTCGCCCAGCAGCGGCAAGGAGATGGAGCCGTTCGTCTGGACGGTGGGGAGGCGCGAGAGATCGGCGTTGTCGAAGACGGCGATGTCGAGGACGTCGCCGGGGCCCACCTCGTAGTCGCCCCCGTTCGACGTGTCGGGTGCCGCGGCCGCGGGCGCTTCCGCCGCCGGCGCAGGCGCCGGTGCCGGTGCGACCGTCTGCGGGGTCTTCGCGGGAGGCGCCGCGGGCGGGGCCTGGAAGAGCGCGACGAGCAGCAGTGCGGAGATCATCGCTGCGCCGGCGCGGAGCCGAAGAGCCCGAGACCCACCTGGATCACGAAGCCGTCGGTCGTGATGTCGAAGTCGGGCAGGTTCGAGTCGCGGCGCTCCCAGCGGTAGTCGGCACGCACGAAGGCGCGCCAGCCGAGGGTGCGCCCGATGCCGAGGCTCCAGCCGACGATGTCGTCCTGGCGGGGCTCCCCGAGGCCCGGGGCATCGTTCGGGTAGGCGTTGCGCAGGAAGCCGACTCCGCCGCGCAGCCAGGTCTCAAACGGCCCGGGAGCGGTGAGCGACAGGATCACCGAGTTGTTCAGGTAGAAGGCGTTGGTGTCGTAGCCCGAGGCTTCGCTCGAGCGAACGAACTGCACCTCGGCGACGGTCGAGTGCCCGAGCTCTCGGCGGAGCGAGCCGCCGAGCGTGAGGCCCTTCCACGACCCGCTCTCGCCCGTCGCGAGTGGGTGCTCTTCGTTCCGTAGTCCGAGCGTGAGGTTGGCCGAGGTGAGGGCCGCTATTTCCCCGCCCAGGGTGCCGAGCACGCTGTGCGCGGTCGACTCGACGATCTCCCGGTCGGGCGAAGGTGGCAGGCGTTCGTAGGAATAGCTCACCGTGGCCCTCAGGTCGCTCCCGATATCGTAGCCCAGCCCGGCCCGCAGCGTGCGGTTGTCGTAGTCGAAGAAGCCCGAGTCCTGCCGCTCGTCGAAGCGGTTCCAGGCCCAGCGGCCCTCGCCCTCGGCCCACAGCCGCGCGCCCAGGTCGATCCGCGCGAGCGCCGAGCCCTCGTTGTACGTGAATCGCGACAGGTCGAAGAAGTACTCGCGGCCGGGGTCGACGACCGTGGTCTCGAGCGTGGCGCGGGTGTAGCGGTGGCCCAGCCGCACCAGCGTCCGGCTGCCGAGAGGCAGGTCGAGCCGCGCCCCGGCGAGGTGCGAGGTCTCGCCCACCTGGGGGATGTCCGAGAAGAAGCGGAGCCGCGCCTCGTACTCGGCGCTCAGCATGCCGTTACCCACGGGCATCGACGCGGTGACACCGGGGCCTATCTGCAGGTACTGGTCGGGCACCGGAACCGGGCTCGAGAAAGCGGCCACGTCAGCGTCCACCCAGGCGGCCGAAACGTAGGGCCGCAGCGTGACGCGGCCGATCCGGAGGCCGTCCGGGCCTCCACCGGCAAGGCCGTCCGCAGGTCCCGCCGGCCCGGTGTCCTGCGCCGGGATCGGG
>DATEUE010000157.1:0-10663 GCA_035283305.1 Vicinamibacteria bacterium
CCCGCCCCGACGACCGCGAGCGCCCCGACGTGAACGCCATCGCCCACGACCGCGGTCGCGTGCACGTGTGCCGAAGGGTGGACGCCCGGGGCCGGACGCGGCTGCGCCCGCACCAGGGCCACCGCGCGCGAGAAGGCGAGGTAGGGGTTGTCGCAGACGAGCGAGGGCACGGGCGCCTCGTGGCCCGGTGCCACGACCACCGCACCGGCGCGCGTCGCCCTGAGCTTCTCGGCGTAGCGCGGGTTGGCGAGGAAGCTGAGGTCGCCCGGGCCGGCCTCGTCGAGCCCGGCGACGCCGCGGATCTCCAGCTCGCCGTCGCCGCGCAGCTCGCAGCCGAGACGCGCGGCCAGCTCGCCGAGTTTCACGCCCCGGGCTTCTCCGGCGGCGGTGGCGGCGGCGGCGCGGGCGGAGCCGTCCCGGCGGCCGCGTCGCGCGCGGGCGTCTCGCCGGAGGCGACCGGGCCGGAGAGCCAGGCGCCCTCGCGCACGACGAGCGCCTGCGCCTCGACCTTGCCCTTGACGCGGGCCGTCTCGCGCAGCGTCACCGCGCGCGCCCGCACGTCGCCCTCGAGCTGTCCCGCGACCTCCACCACGTCCGCCGCGACGCTCGCGTGGACGCGGCCCTCTTCGCCGATCAGCAGCCGTCCCGTGAGTGCTATCTCGCCGCGCACGCGGCCGTGGACGGTCGCGTCCTTCCCGCTGAGCTTGCCCTCGAACTGGGCCTGCGCGTCCACGAGTGTCGCCTTGTCTTCCGCCATGTCCCGCCTTCCGATGGCCCGCCGCAGCCGCGGCGGGCGATCGGATTCTATCAGGGACCCGGGCGGCGGCCGGTCCCGGTATGATGTCCGGATGCCACGGACGAGCGAGGCCCGCGCGTGAAGCGCACCGAGGAGCCGCGGCTCGCACCCGCCAAGGCCGACACCCGCTTCGAGCTCGTGAGCGACTTCGAGCCGAAGGGCGACCAGCCCCGTGCGATCGGCGAGCTCGTCGACGGGCTCGAGCGGGGCGACAAGCACCAGGTGCTGCTGGGCGTGACGGGCTCCGGCAAGACCTTCACGATCGCCTCGGTGATCGCGAAGATCAACCGCCCGACGCTCGTGCTCGCCCACAACAAGACGCTCGCGGCGCAGCTCTACCAGGAGTTCAAGGCGTTCTTCCCGAGTAACGCGGTCGAGTACTTCGTCTCCTACTACGACTACTACCAGCCCGAGGCCTACGTCCCGCAGTCGGACACCTACATCGAGAAGGAAGCCACGATCAACGACGAGATCGACCGGCTGCGGCTCTCCGCCACCCGCAGCCTGTTCGAGCGGCGCGACGTCGTGATCGTGGCGTCGGTGTCCTGCATCTACGGCCTCGGCTCGCCCGAGGCCTACTACGGCATGCTGCTGTTCGTGCGCCAGGGAGAGACGCTGGACCGGCGCGACCTGCTCTCGCGGCTGGTCGAGGCGCGCTACGAGCGCAACGACTACGCGCTCGAGCGCGGCAGCTTCCGCGCGCGCGGCGACGTGATCGAGATCGTGCCCGCCTACGAAGAGAGCGGGATCCGCATCGAGCTGTTCGGCGACGAGGTCGAGCGCATCAGCGCCTTCGACCCGCTCACGGGCAAGAC
This sequence comes from Vicinamibacteria bacterium, assembly GCA_035283305.1. Lineage (GTDB taxonomy): Bacteria > Acidobacteriota > Vicinamibacteria > Fen-336 > Fen-336 > DATBSL01. The sequence continues at coordinate 1,612 of DATEUE010000157.1, forward strand.
CACGGGCCGCCTGGCGCAAGTGGCGATCTACCCCTCGAGCCACTACGTGACGCCGCAGCCGCGGCTCGAGACCGCCGTCAAGACGATCGAGGCCGAGCTCATGGAGGTGAAGCCGGCGCTCGAGGGCCGCGGCCAGCTGCTCGAGGCCCAGCGGCTCTACCAGCGCACCATGTTCGACCTCGAGATGCTGCGCGAGACCGGGCACTGCCACGGCATCGAGAACTACTCGCGCCACCTCTCCGGCCGCAAGCCCGGCGAGCCGCCGCCGACGCTCATCGACTACCTGCCGAAGGACCTGCTGATGGTGATCGACGAGTCGCACCAGTCGGTGCCGCAGGTGCGCGGGATGTACCACGGCGACCAGCAGCGCAAGAAGACGCTCGTCGAGTACGGCTTCCGGCTGCCCTCGGCGCTCGACAACCGCCCGCTCAACTTCGAGGAGTTCGAGGAGCGGCTGGGCCAGGTGATCTACGTCTCGGCGACGCCGGGGCCCTACGAGCTGCAGAAGGCGGGCGGCGTCGTGGTCGAGCAGGTGATCCGCCCCACCGGCCTGATGGACCCCGGCATCGACGTGCGCCCCGTGAAGGGCCAGGTGGACGACCTGCTCGCGGAGATCCGCACGCGCGCCGCGCGAAGCGAGCGCGTGCTGGTCACGACGCTCACCAAGCGGATGGCCGAGGATCTGACCGAGTACTACCACGACCTCGGGGTGCGGGTGCGCTACCTGCACTCCGACATCGAAACGCTCGAGCGCGTGAAGATCCTGCGCGACCTGCGCAAGGGCGAGTTCGACGTGCTGGTCGGGATCAACCTGCTGCGCGAGGGGCTCGACCTGCCCGAGGTGTCGCTGGTCGCCGTGCTCGACGCCGACAAGGAAGGCTTCCTGCGCTCGGCGGGGTCGCTGATCCAGACGATCGGGCGCGCGGCGCGCCACGTCGCGGGCCAGGCGATCCTGTACGCCGACCAGGAGACCGCCTCGATGAAGGCCGCGATCGGCGAAACGGACCGCCGCCGGACGCGCCAGCAGGAATACAACCGCGAGCACGACATCACGCCCGAGAGCATCAAGAAGTCGATCGGCGACCTGCTCTCCTCGGTCTACGAGCACGACTACGCCGAGATCCCCCCGGTCGAGGAGGACGCCGAAACCCGCTATCGCTCGCTCGACGACCTCGAAGCCGAGATCAAGACCGTCGAGAAGCAGATGCGCGAAGCCGCCAAGGCCCTCGAGTTCGAGAAGGCCGCCGAGCTCCGCGACCGCCTGCGCAAGCTCCGCGCCCAGGAGTTCGGCCTCAAGTAGCCGGGACAACAGGCAACAAACAGGCAAGAGGCCAGAGGCAACCCGGGGGTCTGGGGGGGACTTCGTCCCCCCCTGAACAAAGAACGCAGGCGGATCGCGCCCCTACGAAGATCCCCCTTGAGGAGTCACGAGGCAACGGGAACGGACAACGGACAACGGAAACAGCCCGACGGCCTGGACTGAGCTAGAGGGGGGGCATCTCGCCCCCCCTCACCCCCCGAAGCGACCCGAGGCAATCAGCGGCAGCGTGTTGTCGTCGAGCTCGAGCTCGGGCACGCTGTCGTCGGGCTTCCCTCGCTCCGTGCCCGCTGCGCGCGCCTTGCGGCGGCGCAAGGCGTGGGGCGCGGCGATGGCGCCCGCCTTCACCAGCTTCAGGAACTGGCGGTAGCGCCGCGCGTGCAGCCGCGGCATGTGCAGGATCTGCGTGCCGATCTCGAACCCGCCGCGCGCGCCGATCACGCGCAGCACCTTGACGGCGCACTCGATCGGCTCGCCCGAGGGCGGCAGAGCGAGCTGCAGCCGGAGCAGCGAACCGCTCGGCAGCGGCTCGGCGCTGTGGAACAGGACGCCGCCCTCGCTGACGTTGGTGGTGGCGAACGGGTGGCGCTCCTTGGCGAGGACGCTGTAGTGGCCGGCGACCGTCGCGTCGAGGCGGGTGTGCTCGCGTCTTTCGTCGGAGAAGGGCTTGACGCAGTTCTTGCCCATGCTCTTCGCGATGTAGAGCGCACTGTCGGCGCGGCCCACCAGCTCCTGGGCCGTCCCGGCGTCGCCCGGCAGGCTCGCGACCCCGATGCTGACGGTGAGCGGTTTGCCCTTGCCCGACTCGTCGCGGCCGATGCCTGCCTTCTCCACGGCCTGGCGCAGCTTCTCGGCGAGCTTGAGCGCCGCGAGCTTGGGGGTGTCGGGCAGCAGGATCGCGAACTCCTCGCCGCCGTAGCGCGCCGCGACGTCCACCTCGCGCACCGTCTTGCGCAGCACCGATGCCAGCCGCCGCAGCGCCATGTTGCCGGCCAGGTGGCCGCGGCTGTCGTTGAAGGCCTTGAAGTCGTCGGCGTCGATCATCATCAGCGTGAGCGCGTGCTCGTAGCGCTGCGCCCGCCGCACCTCCGAGACGACGCGGTCCTGGAAGTAGCGGTAGTTGTAGAGCCGCGTGAGCTCGTCGTAGATGGCCGAGGCCTGCGTGCGCCGCAGTATCTTGATCTCGACGATCGCGGGGTTGTGGAGCTTGCGCTGGCTGCGCAGGAAGTACTGCAGCACCGCCACGCGCAGGTCGACCTTCTCCGGGATGCGCTTGTTCAGCTCTTCCCACTGGCGCAGGATGCTGTCCCAGTGCTCGCGCGCCGGCTCGTTCGCGAAGTCGAGCTGGGTGAGCACGAACAGCAGCGTCGGGTAGGCCACGGGCCCCGACTCCTTCGCGAGCCAGACCATCGCCTCGCGCCAGCCGGCCGGGGTCCGCGGCCCGTCCTCGAGCATTGAGACGATGCGGTCGGCGATCGCGGAGTTCATCCCCTCCTGCCCGCCCGGCTCCTGCTTCATGGACGCTCGCTCCTACGCGATGTTGTCGATCGGCATCGGCCGCGCGAAGTGGTAGCCCTGCGCGAGCGAGAAACCCGCCCGCAGGCACGCGTCGGCCTCGTCCTTGTTCTCGACGCCCTCCGCCAGGGTCTTCACCAGCAGCTCGCGGGCGGCGGCCACCAGCGAGGCCACCAGGCGCTGGCGCGACACGGGCGCCTTCTCGAGCCCGGTGACGAAGCGGCGGTCGAACTTCAGGTAGTGGGGAGGGGCTTCCGCCAGCTCGAAGAGCCGGGCCTGGCCCGCCCCGAAGTCGTCGTAGGCGAGGCTGACGTTGATCTCGAGCAGGCGGTTGCGCAGCCACGTGATGAAGTCGGTCTGGGCGAGCGCACTCTCGTGGATCTCGAGCACCAGGTCCACTTGCGGTGCCATGGCGCGCAGCTCCTCGAGCGACTCGACGAGCCCCGGCCGCTCGAGTTCCACCGGGTGCGTGTTCACGAACAGCATCGGCGGCTCGGGCCGGTCCTTGACGAGCTCCACCGCCTTGCGCCGGAACAGCCGGCTGAGCTCGGCCTGCACGTCGGGGCCGAGCGCGCCCGCCAGGTCGAACAGCTCCACCGGGCTCTCGGGCAGGTCGGGGAAGCGCCCACGGCCGAGCGCCTCGTAGGCCACCACCCGCGCGCCGGGCAGCGTCACGATCGGCTGGAAGTGCATCGTGACGGCGGCCTGGTCGATCAGCTCGCGCACCTTGACGGCCCCGGAGATGAAGTGGCGGCTGAGCGGTGCCGTGTGCAGTATCGTGCCGTCGGCGCCGGGGCAGTCCTCCTCGGGCAGCTCGCGCGAGACGCGGAACTCGTAGTCGCCGACGTGCAGCACGTCGCCGTCGTGGAGCGGCCCGTCCTTCACGCTCTCGCGGTTCAGGAACGTGCCGTTGCGGCTGCCCAGGTCGCGGACCCGCAGCGTCAGGCCGTCGGTGTAGATCTCGGCGTGGGCCTTCGACACGTGGTTCGACTGCAGCACGAGCTCGAGGCCCGGACCGCGCCCGATGCGGAAGGGCAGCGGCTGGAGGGGGGTGCGCTGCAGCGAGCCGTCCTCCCCGAGCTTGCTCTCGAGCAGCCACACGCCGAGGGCGCCAGCCGCCCCACGCGCCTCGACCAGCCGGTCCCGCAGCTCTGCCGATTCCACCGGGCTGAACTCCCGCGTGTCGCGACGCGGGGAGAATGCCGGTATCGCTGTTCGCTCCGAGCTCATGCTTCGTCTCCCGGCCAAGAGAGAGCAATTCCCGGGCCGCCCGGCATGCGACTGGTGCACAAGCACATATGGCGCTGGTGAGCGTCCGCTGTCTGGAATCCGGTCGCCGGAAAGGCGCCGGCCATGGTGCAACTCGGACACGGGACCCGTATAGTTCCCAGACCCCGGCGCGCCGATGAGTTCCTGTCCCGCCTGTGCGAAGCCGACGGACGACTCCCAGCGCTACTGTCCAGCCTGCGGGACGGACCTGGAGCTGCCCGACAGCCCGACGGGGACGGCGCCCCGACCCGTTCCAAGGACTCCACGACCCGAAGCGAGGGCGCGCGGAACGGGCGATCGCTTCGTTCCCGGCACGGTACTCGCCGAGCGCTACCGGATCGTGGGCCTGCTCGGCCGGGGCGGAATGGGCGAGGTCTATCGCGCCGACGACCTGAAGCTCGGGCAGGCGGTCGCCCTCAAATTCCTGCCCCGCGCCCTGGAAGGCGACGTGGACCGGCTCGAGCGGCTCTACGCCGAGGTGCGCACGGCGCGGCACGTGTCGCACCCCTCGGTCTGCCGCGTGTGGGACATCGGCGAGGCGGAAGGGCAGCACTTCCTCTCGATGGAGTTCGTGGACGGGGAGAACCTCGCGTCGCTGCTGCGGCGCATCGGCCGCTTCCCCCACGACAAGGCGATCGACGTCAGCCGCCAGATCGCCGAGGGGCTGGCGGCCGCGCACGCGAAGGGCCTGCTGCACCGCGATCTGAAGCCCGCCAACGTGATGCTCGACGGCCAGGGCCAGGTGCGCCTCACCGACTTCGGGCTCGCGGGGCTCGCCGACTCGCTCTCGGGCGAGGACGTGCGCTCGGGCACGCCGTCCTACATGTCGCCCGAGCAGCTCGCCGGGCGCGAGGTGAGCGTCCGCAGTGACATCTACGCGCTCGGCCTCGTGATCTACGAGCTCGTCACCGGGCGGCGCGCCTTCGAGGGCAAGAGCTTCGCCGAGCTCGCGCGCCGTCACCGCGACGAGCGGCCGATCGACCCCGCGCTGCTCGTGCCAGACCTCGACCCCGCCGTCGAGCGCACGATCCTGGCCTGCCTCGAGAAGGAGCCGCGCAAGCGTCCCTCGTCGGCCCTGGTCGTCGCCGCGATGCTCGCGGGCCGTGACCCGCTAGAGGCGGCGATCGCCGCCGGCGAGACGCCCTCGCCCGAGCTCGTCGCCGCCGCGGGCGAGACCGAGGGGTTGCGGCCGCGCGCCGCATGGCTGTGCCTCGCAGCCGTGGTCCTGGGCGTGCTCGCGCTGCCGGCGCTGCAGGCGCCGCGCCACCCGGTGACGCTCGTGCCGATGGAGAAGAGCCCGGCCACGCTCGAGGACCGTGCGCGGGAGCTCTTGTCGCGGTTGGCGCCGACGAAGCCGGTCGACCACGCCTTGGGAATCTCGTCCGACACGGACTTCGTCCGGTGGACCCGGGAGCGCGATCAGCCCAGCGCCCGGTGGGACGCGCTCGCCACCGGCGACCCTCCGCTCGCGGCGCTCTGGTACCGGCACGGCCCGCGCCCGCTGACCGCGCAGAATCTCAGTGGGCGGGTCACGTGGAACGACCCGCCAATACAGGACACCGGAATGGCGGGCGCCAGCTACGACTTCCGTGGCCGGCTGCTTTCGTTCTACGTCGTCCCACCGCAGCTGGAGAGCCCGAAGCCGGCACCTCTGCCAGTCCCGGGTGCGGGCCCCCGGTCCGCCGACGAACCGGACTGGCCCGCTCTATTCGCAGAGGCCCGGCTCGATCCCGCCGCTTTCCAGCGCGTGGAGCCGCTCTGGACGCCGCCCTTCTATGTCGACGCGAGGTTCGCGTGGCAGGGGCGTTGGCCCGCGCGTCCGGAGCTGGCGCTGCGCATCGAGGCCGCGAGCTACCGCGGTCAGCCGGTCTGGTTCGCCATCAAGGGCCCCTGGACCAGGCCGGAGCGGGAGCAGGCGTCTCCGCTGGCGGAGGGTCGGCGCCGGATGCAGGGGATCTACGTGCTGATGGTGGTGGCTCTCATCGCCATCGGAGGCGTCCTCGCCTACCGCCACATCTCGCTCGGGCGGGGCGACAGGCGCGGCGCCTTCCGCCTGGCCTTCACGCTCGGAACGCTGGCGACGGCCGCGTGGGCCCTGCGCGCCCACCACGTGGCGGACCCCGCGGCGGAGTTCGCGTGCTTCGCGCGGGGGGCGGGGCTGGCGCTGCTGGTGGCGACGCTCGTCTGGCTGTTCCACCTCGCGCTCGAGCCTTACGTGCGCCGGCTGCGGCCGTGGACGCTCGTGTCGTGGACCCGGCTGCTGAACGGCGGAATGCGTGACGGTGTCGTCGGTCGCGACGTGCTCGTCGGCCTGGCCTTCGGCACGGTGCTGTCGCTGCTCGGCGTGGCGATCCGGTCGCTGACCGAGAGGCCTCCGGAACTGACCTTTCTCGACGCCCTGCTGTCGACGCGGGTGCTGTTGAGCCTGGTCGTGGGCTTGCCCGTGAATGCGACGCTGCTGGGCCTGGGGTTGCTGCTCCTGTTCCTGATCCTGCGCCTCGTGACCCGCCGGGACTGGATCGCCGCGGCGCTCGTGGTGGCGCTGATCGTGTCGGGCGACGTCGCGGGAACGACGGAGCAAAGGTGGCTGCTGGTGCCGCTCTCCGTCGTCGTGTGGGGCTCGTTCGTCGGGCTGCTGCTGCGTTTCGGACTGCTCGCCGCGATCACCGCGCTCTTCACCGCCAACATGCTCGGCCTGCCACCCCTCGTCTACGCCCCGGGAAGCTGGACCGGCTCGGCCACGCCCGTCGTGGTTCCGCTACTCATCGGAATGGCCGTGCTCGCCTTCCGGGGTGCCGTCGGCGGGCACTCGGGGCTGCGGCGCTATCTCGCGGGCGACACCCACACCTCCCGGCCCGCCTGACCGGGCGTCCGAAAGAATGGACACGCCTCGCGGCACTTTTCACCCCACCTGACGTAATCTCGTAGCAGAGCCGCGAGCGTCTCGCAATGTTCTCGTGTCCCACGTGCGCCACGCCGGTCGCCGGGTCCGACCCGGCCTGCCCGGCGTGCGGCTCCGACCTCGACATCGCCGAGAGCCCGACCGGGACGGCGCCGCATCCCGCGTCGCCGCGGACGCCCTCCGGCGAGAAGCCGCGCACGCCCTCGAACGGCGGCGGGCGGGCGTCTGGCGAGCGGTTCGTGCCCGGGACGGTGCTCGCCGGTCGCTACCGGATCGTCGGCCTGCTGGGCCGCGGCGGGATGGGCGAGGTCTACCGCGCCGACGACCTCAAGCTCGAACAGCCCGTCGCGCTCAAGTTCCTGCCCCACGGCCTCGACAGCGACGGCGAGCGGCTCGCCCGCTTCTACCGGGAGGTGCGCGTCGCGCGCCAGGTCTCGCACGCGGCCGTGTGCCGGGTCTACGACGTGGCGGAGGCGGAGGGCCACTTCTTCATCTCGATGGAGCTCGTGGACGGCGAGAACCTGGCGTCGCTGCTGCGCCGGATCGGGCGACTGCCGCCGGACAAGGCGCTCGAGATCGCGCGCCAGCTGTGCGCGGGGCTCGCCGCGGCGCACGAGAAAGGCGTCCTGCACCGGGACCTGAAGCCCGCGAACGTGATGCTCGACGGCCAGGGCAACGTGCGCATCACCGACTTCGGCCTGGCCGGCCTCGCCGAGTCGCTGCGCCACGGCGACGTCCGCTCCGGCACGCCCAGCTACATGTCGCCCGAGCAGCTCCAGGGGCGCGAGGTCACCGTCCGCAGCGACATCTACTCGCTCGGTCTCGTGTTGTACGAGCTCTACACCGGCCGGCGCGCCTTCGAGGGCAAGTCGCTCGCGGAGTACACGCGCAAGCACCGCGACGAGCGGCCGATCGAGCCCTCGGCGCTCGTGCCGGGCATGGACCCGGCGGTCGAGCGCGCGATCCTGAGCTGCCTCGAGAAGGAGCCCAGGCGTCGGCCGGCGTCCCCGCACGTGGTCGCCGCCATGCTCACGGGCCGCGACCCGCTCGAGGCCGCGCTCGCGGCGGGCGAGACGCCGTCGCCCGAGATCGTGGCCGCGGCGGGCGAGAGCCACGGCCTGCGGCCGGCGTTCGCGTGGGGCCTGCTGGGCCTCACGCTCGTCGGTCTCGCGTGCGTGCCCTTCACCGGGACGAGCTTCCGGCTACTGGAGATGGTCCCCGCCGGCAAGCCGCCCGCGGCGCTCGAGGACCGGGCGCGCGAGTTCATCAAGCGCGTCGCCGGGGAAGCGCCTGCCGTCGACGACGCCTGGGGCCTCGGCGCGGAGTGGGGCTACACCGGCTACGTCGCCGAGAAGGACCGCTCGCTCGGCCGCTGGGGCGACCTCGCGGACGGCAACCCCCCGGTGCTCCAGTTCTGGTACCGACAGAGCCCGCGGCCGCTCGTGTCGATGCAGCCGAGCGGCAAGGTCTACTGGTCGAAGCCGGGCCTCGACGTGACCGGCATGGCCGGCGCCACGTACGACACCGAGGGACGCCTGCTCCGCTTCTACTCGATCCCGCCGCAGCTCGAGGCCGAGCCGGCCGCGCCGCCGACAGCACCCGACTGGTCCACGCTCTTCTCCGAGGCGCGCCTCGACCCCGCTTCCTTCCGCGCCGTGCCGCCGCGATGGACGCCGCCCTTCTACGTCGACACCCGCGCCGCGTGGGAGGGATCCTGGCCCGGACGGCCCGACATCAGCGTCCGCATCGAGGCGGCAGCGCACCGCGGCCGTCCCGCGTGGTTCGAGATCGTGTGGCCCTGGACGCGCCCTGAGCGGATGGAGTCGCACGCCTGGCCGACCGCCAAGCTCATGCGACAGGCGATCTTCTTGGCCGTGGTGCTGGTGCTCCTCGGCGCGGCGGCCTTCATGGCGCGCCGCAACCTCGTGCTCGGGCGGGGCGACCGGCGCGGCGCCTTCCGCGTCTCGCTGCTGCTGTGCGGCGTGGGGATCGTGTCGTGGGCGCTCGGCGCCCACAACGTGGCGGACTGGAACGCGCAGATCGGGCTC
>DATEUE010000158.1:0-7072 GCA_035283305.1 Vicinamibacteria bacterium
ACATGAAGCCGAGCCCCCTGCTCTACCGCAACCTGCTGGCGATGGAGACGGAGGAGCTGCTGCGCGCCAACCCGATCGACGGAGCCGTGCTCCTGGGCGGCTGCGACAAGACCGTTCCCGGTCTGGTGATGGGCGCCACCAGCATGAACCTGCCGGCGATCTTCCTGCCCGCCGGGCCGATGCTGCGCGGCAACTACCGCGGCCAGGTGCTGGGCAGCGGCAGCGACGTCTGGAAGTACTGGATGGAGCTGCGGGCGGGGAAGCTCGACGACTGCGCCTGGCGCGAGATGGAGGACGGCATCGCCCGCTCGCCGGGCACGTGCATGACGATGGGGACGGCGTCGACGATGGCGTGCGCCGTCGAGGCGCTCGGGCTCACCCTGCCAGGCGCCGCGACGATCCCAGCGGTCGACTCGAATCACTCGCGCCTCGCATCGGCGAGCGGGCGCCGCATCGTCGAGATGGTGCTCGAGGACGTGAAGCCGCGCGAGCTGCTGACCGCGGATGCCTTCGACAACGCGATCCGGGTGGTGATGGCGATCGGGGGGTCGACGAACGCCGTGATCCACCTGATCGCGATGGCGGGCCGCGCCGGGGTCCCGCTCACGCTCGTACGCTTCGACGAGCTGTCACGCACGACGCCGCGGCTCGGCAACCTGCGCCCCTCCGGCGAGTACCTGATGGAGGACTTCCACTACGCCGGCGGGCTACGCGGGCTGATGGGCCGGATGCGGGACCTGCTCCACCTCGAGTGCGGCAGCGCCTTTGGCGGTACCCTCGCCGAGAGCCTCGAGGGCGCCCTGGTCCACAACGACGCGGTAATTGCTCCGCGCGAGCGGCCGCTCGGGGACGAGGGCGGTGTCGCCGTGCTGCGGGGGAACCTGGCTCCGGACGGCGCTGTGATCAAGCACAGCGCGATGGAAAAGCACCTGCGCCGGCACGCGGGCCCGGCGATCGTGTTCCGCGACTACAACGACCTGGAGAAGCGCATCGACGACCCCGCGCTCGGCGCCACCCCCGACTCCGTGCTGGTGCTGCAGAACGCGGGCCCGCTCGGAGGCCCGGGCATGCCGGAGTGGGGGATGCTCCCGATCCCGAAGCGGCTACTGGAGCAGGGCGTGCGCGACATGCTGCGCATCTCCGACGCGCGCATGAGCGGCACCAGCTACGGTGCCTGCGTGCTGCACGTGGCGCCCGAGTCCTTCGTGGGCGGACCGCTCGCGTTCGTCCGCGACGGCGACGTGGTCGAGCTGGACGTCGAAGGCCGCAGCCTCACGCTACGAGTCGACGACACCGAGCTCGCGCGCCGCCGCTCGCAGTGGACGAAGCCCGCGTTTCCACACCCGCGCGGCTACGGCGCGCTCTACGCCGGCCACGTCACCCAGGCCAACGAGGGCTGCGACTTCGACTTCCTGCAGGGCACGGCTCCGGTCCCGGAGCCCGAGATCCACTAGCTACTGTTTCGGCGCGCACGCGACGCTCGTCCAGCCGCCGCGCAGCGTGGTGTTGCCGCAGTAGTTCTTGCCCTGCGCCATCGGGTTGTTCAGGTAGCCGAGGATCGAGGCACACGTCTCGCCCTTCGCCGGCTCCACCTCGCAGGTGCCCGCGAATCCGGGGTTCGCGAAGCAGCACTTCGGCGGATGTGGCTCCTGTGCCCGGACGGCACTGGCAGCCTGGGGCGGTGCTTCTGCCTCCAGGGGCGCCATCGGAGCGAAGGCGGTCATGAGCAGCAGGATGACGAAGGCTCGCGTCACATATCTGGACAGGCGGCGCATCGGGTCCCTCCAGTCAACCCAGTGTCTCTCTCGAGCGCCCGGAATGCCATCACCTGCCTGCCGTTTGGACCGCGAACTCCAGCCGTAGCGGCGTTTGCGCGGCATCACCGGTCATGCCCGTCCCGCTCTCCCGGTCGAAGACGCGGTCGAAGCGGTTGCCGGCGCGATCCTCGAGTGCGGGGTGCACGCGCAGCCCGTAGCGCCCCGGCGACCAGTCCCGCTCGGGCCGGAAGCTCCAGCGCGTCTCTCCGTCCGAGACCGCAGCCGTGCCCGCCACGGCACGGCCAAGAGCGTCCTCGACCCAGACCAGCCGGTGCAGCAGCGCCTCGTCGAGCGGCTCGGGCAGCTCGACGACGAGCGGCGCGCCTCCGTCCCCCGGCGCCGTGAGGCGAAGGCCTTCGGCCCGCGGGGACTCGCGATCGGGGGCCGTTGCGTGGATCCGCCACACGAAGTCGCTCCCCAGGGAGAGGCCCGACGCATCGCGCATGGCCGCGTCCACCACCAGCTGGTACGTGTCTCCGGTCCGCAGCGGCGGCCCGAGCCTCTCGCCCGGCGCCACACCGCGCTTGATTCGCCCCGGGTGGAAGAGCAGCGTGAGCCGGGTGCGCCGCGGGTCCCACAGGCCGTGCAGGACCTCCACGAATGCGAGCGGCACGACGCTTCCGTCCGCCTGCTCCAGGCGCACGTGACGCTCGGCGTCGCGGGGCTGCATCGGCCGTGAGAAGTGAACGTAGACGCGGAGAGTGTTCTCCGGGAGCGTGTCACCGGAGGGAAAGACGGCCGTGACCCGCGGACCTTCGCCGGTGGGCGGCGCCACGTCGAAGTTCCGCACGAGCGGAGCTCCGGGGCCGAGGTCGAGACGTGCGCTGTAGCGCAAGCCCGAGACGAACGGGAACAGCGGGCGAAAGTGGAGGCCCTCGGCGTCGAGCGCGTAGGAGCCGGCGATTGCCGGGGTGCCGCGTCCGGGGACCTCGGCACCGGTGAAGACGGCGAGCACCCCGGCGAACGACGCCGGGTCCCGGGCCTCGAGGAGCGAGCGTTCGGCGGGGGACAGCGAGACGGCGCTCACCCGGTGCGGCCCCACCTCGCCGCATTCGACCCGGAGCGAGGCGCCCTGCGCCCTGGCCCCGACGAGCGCCAGGGCCAGGAGCGCGCAGGATCCGCGGGTGCTTCGGCTCAGAACCGCTGCACCGACATCGGCACCAGGTCGAGGCGGCCGCCCATCAGCCGCCGCAGCACCACGACGTGGGCGTCGCCCAGGTTGTCGAGCTGCTGGACCCCGGTGCCCGAGCGCGACTCGAAGCGGACGCCGGCCGTGTAGCCGGGGACCTCGCTCGTGATCTCGCCCGCGTGGGCCTCGACGTCCTTCGGGTCCACGATCATGAAGGGCAGGTTGCTGTTGGCGATCAGCAGCTTCTGCTGGTCCTTGTTCTTGTAGACCACCATGTCGAGCGGGTAGTTTCCGGAGCCGAACTCGCCGATCGTCCGTCCGCGCACGTGCTTCTTGTCCTGCAGCGAGCTGGCGTCGAACGTGACGAGCGGCGTGCACAGATACGCGGCCACCAGGTGGGTCTTGCCGTTGAGCGCGAACGGCACGAACGCCCGCACCGGCGCCTCGGTCTCGTACTTGCCGTGGGCGCCGTGGTAGTTCTCGATCGTGGTGGCGGCGACCGGTCCCGCGAACGGGTAGGCGGCCCGCCACATCGTGGAGGCGAACTCCTCGTTCGAGAGCCCGGCGATGAAGAGCGCCCCGTTGGCGTACGCGATGTCGGTGATCGTCTCGGTCCGGAGTGAGAGGCCCTCCTTCCAGCCGTGCTTCTTCGCGGGATCGACAGGGTTCGGCAGGTCCAGGCGCGCGTGCGGCACCGACGCGAGGTCCACCACCGAGAAGCGCTGCGCCTCGTCGATCTTCAGCAGCACGGTCGCGTCCGCCACGTCGTTGGGAAGCGCCCACTCGGAGGCGAGCTGGGCCCGGCCGCGCGAGACGGCAAGGTAGACATTCTTCGACAGCGGGTTCACGGCCATGTCGTGGACGAGCACGTCGGCCGGCGTCGCGCCGAGGAGCGCGGCGAGCTTGCCCTCGACGTCCTGGACCGCGCTCGGCTTGTCGACCTCGCGCGCCGTCTTGTCGCCGAGGTCGACCGCGAACACGGCCCCCGCGCGAGAGTCCCCCACGAACAGCACGCCCTCGGGCCCGAACGCGAGCGCGCTCATCGAGCGGATCTCGGGTCTGCCCTTCATGAGCGCCGGGGCCGCCTGCGCGGTGACGCCCGCCCCCAGCACCGCCACGACCAACAGGCCAGAAAACGCTCGGTTCATCCGGTCCCCCCTGCGGCGCCTCCCATGCGAGCGCCGCCGTCCCCTGAATCTAGGCCATTGCGTGGCGCGCTTCACCTCAATTTGTTGCGGGTCGCGGCGCGCGTCCATTCTGCTGGACGCGTCTACCGGCTGCCAGGGCTCCGGCGAAAAGGCAGCACGCGCGCGCAGGCCGGCGCGCTGAACTCCTTCACGATGCGCGCGAAGCGCGGCGCGAGCACGAGCTGCCACACGTCTTCCTTGCCGGGGAACAGCTCGAGCACCCGCGCCCTCGTGAAGGCGACGACCGACTCGGCTTCCGCCCGCGAGAGGCGCGACTGGCGCAGCAGGGCGCAGGCAACGTCGACCGTCCGGCGCAGCGCGTCGGCGCGCCGTGCCTCGTCGGCGACCGCTTCCGAATCGAGCGCAGGGGCCATGCTCTCCCGAGTCAGGGCCGCGCTACCTTTCGTCGCGGCCCGCCGCCGCGAGCCGGGCGAGCTCACGGGGCCAGTTGAGTACGAGTGTGACACGGTCCTCTTGCCGCGAGCGCGTCATCAGCAGGCGCTGCCCGTCAGCCGACACGCGGAAGTCCGGCGAGAGACCCGCACTCGCGGCGACCGCGAAGAGCTCACGCGGCCTCGAAACGTCGAGCGCCGCCCCACGCACAGAGACCGTCACCGACAGGATCCGGTCGCGCGACCGGTAGAGTATCTCTCCGCCCCTGGGCGACCAGCCCGGCGACTGTCCTCCGTCCGTCGACACCTGCCATCGCCCTTCGCCCCGAGGGAAGGGCCGGACGTAGATCTCCGAGCGGCCCGTCTCGTCGGACTGGTACGCCAGGAACCGGCCGTCCGGCGAGAAGCTCGTGGCGAAGCTCTCGTTGGCGGGCGTCTCCAGCCACGGTGTCGCCGGACCCGAGCCGTCGAGCGGGAGCAGCCAAAGGTCCGCCTTGGCGCCTCCCCCTTGAGCGAAGACCAGGAAGCGGCCGTCCGGCGACACGACCTTCGGATTGTGGATGGCGTCGACCTTGGTGAGACGCTCGGGCCGACTGATGCCGTCGGCCGCCACCCTCCACACGTTCCAGCTGCGGCCTCCCATCAGCGATGCGAAGACGACGCGGCCATCCGGGGTCCAGACGCCGCTCAGCGCTTCGGCCCTTTCGGACAGCAGGCGGGACGTCGAGCCCCGGACCAGGTCGCAGACCCAGAGCTCGCCATAGCCTCCGCGTTGCACGTTCACGACCGCGCGTCGGCCGTCGGCCGACAGGTTCAGGGCCGACATCTCCGGCACGCTGTTGTTGGCGGGTCCGGGCAGCTCGGCCACCGTCTCGATCGCCCCGCTGCGACTCACCCACACGATCTCGGAAGGCGTGTCGGGGGCCGGCACGAAGGCGAAAGAGCCGTCCTGGGCGGTGCTCGGGGCGGAGCCACCCGGGGCGACGGGGAACGGCGCTCCCGCGACGCTCAAGCGGTCGAGCGAAAAGGCGACAGCCCAGATGCCGGGGCTGGTGGACTCGCGGCGATACAGGATGTGACCCGTCGGGGAATAGACCGGCGACCGCAGGCTCTCGCCCGGAAGCTGGAGCAGCACGCGGCGTCCGCCCGCGCCAAAGAGCTCGATCGTGTCGAGGCCCTCGGTCCGATGCACGGTGTAGACGAACCCGCGCCCTCCCGGCAGCGCGCTCACCTCGTGGAAGTCCGTCTCGTGTGCGCGGTCGAGCGCCACGAGCTCGCGGCCTTCGCCGCCCTTGGCCGGTGTCGCCTGCAGGCCGATCGAGTCGCTGCCCGCGACCACGATCTGGCCGTCGTCGCTCCAGGTCGTCCCCCCCGATCCGGTGAGGTCCGCCGGGGCGGCGCCCACCTCGGACGGCTGGCCGCCCGCGACGGCCGCCGTCCAGAGCCGGCCCCGCTGCACGTAGGCGACGTGACGGCTGTCGGGCGACCAGCACGGGTAGAGCGCTCCCTGCGTGTCGGGCAACTCGCGGGCCTCAAGCTCCGTGAAGTCGCGGAGCCACAGCTTGCCGGAGGCGTGATACAGGAACCAGCGGCCGTCCGGCGACAGCCCAGGAACGCGGCCGAAGGCGGAGAAGTCGAGCGCCGGGACCCTGAGATCGAGCTTGCGGACCGGAGCCTCGGGTGCGGCGGGCGGCCTGAGCCACGAGAGCAGGGCGAAGAGCAGGAGCCCCGCCGCGAACCCGGCACCCGCGGCCAGCCACCAGCGCGGACCGGTGGGCCGTACCACAGGCACACCTGGTGTGTCCGCCTGCGCTCCGGCCGAGAGCGCGATGCGGGCCTCGCCGATGTCGCGCAGCCTCAGCTTCGGGTCGCGCTCGAGGCAGCGCTCGAGCAGGCGCCTCACGCTCGGGGGCGTCGCGGCCGGCAACGCCGCCCACTCGGGCTGACGCGTCAGCACTGCCGCGAGGACGTCGCTCACCGTCTCGCCGTCGAAGAGGCGGCGCGCGGTCAGCAGCTCGTAGAGCAAGGCGCCGAAGGCCCAGACGTCCGAGCGCTTGTCGACGAGCTTTCCGCGCGCCTGCTCGGGCGACATGTAGGCGGCGGTGCCCAGGATCAGGCCGGCCTCGCTGCTGCCGTGCGCGAGTGTCGGCGACTGCGAGAGATCGGAGGACGACGCCGACCCGCTCCCCGGGTCGCCCGTCCACGCCTTGGCGAGCCCGAAGTCGAGCACCTTGACCTTGCCCTCCGGCGTGACCTTGACGTTGGCAGGCTTCAGGTCGCGGTGGACGATCCCACGCTCGTGCGCTTCCTCGAGTGCTTCGGCGATCTGTTTCGCCGCGGCGAGCGCCTCGTCCACCGGCAGCGGCCCGCGCTTGAGCCGCGCGCCGAGGTCCTCGCCTTCCACCAGCTCGAGCGCCAGGAACGGCACGCCGTCGGCCTCCTCTAGGCCGTAGATCGCGGCGATGTTCGGGTGGTTGAGGGCTGCCAGCAGCTGCGCCTCGCGCCGGAAGCGGGCGAGCCGGTCGGGATCTCCCGCGACGGCCGCGG
>DATEUE010000159.1:0-5464 GCA_035283305.1 Vicinamibacteria bacterium
GCGCGTGCCGCTGCGGGCGGAGGCCTGCCACTGCGGCATGAAGCGCGCGCGCGCCGAGGAGCTGAGGGCGGCGCAGCCGCCCGCGGTCGCGGCGCCTCGTGTCGCGCGTGGGACGAGCGATCGCCGCGCGGCGATGAAGGCGATGACCGGCGACGTCAAGCTCCTGCTCGCGGCGAGCGCGCTCGTGCTCGTCGTGGGACTCGCATGGCTGGTGTTCGGGCCGCGCCGCGAGCCTTACCCCGCGGTGCTCGGATACGTGGACGCCGGACCTCCGAAGTCGATCCGGGCGGCTGGCGCTCAGCGTCCTCCGTTCAAGCTCCCCTGGTGGAAGTGAGGCGTTAGCCCTCCCGGCGTCGCCGGATCCTGCTGGCCTCAAAGGCCTTGCGCTCTCATCCGGGGCTCAGGCGTGCCTCAGCGCCCGTCCCTTGCGCTGCCAGCCGGATGGCTCCATCTTGGTGGAGTCCAAGCGTGGCGACTCCTGCGCCCGAAGCGCGACAACGGGAGGCGCCAGTCGAGCCGTACCCGCTGCGTTCAGATCCGTCCCGCTGCGCCCAAGAGGCGAACCGGCTGGGATGCTGCCCGAGCCCGACCCCGTTCAAGGGGCGCGGCCGGGCCCGTAGCGCCTGAACAGGCGCGACGCGGTGCGGGGCAGGGGCTCACGCGAGCCTCGACCCCGAACGCCGAATTTCACGGCGCCCCCGTGGGCGTGTGGCCAACCGGCCGCGCGGAGCGAGGGCGATGGCCAACGGACTGAACAGGGGGATCTCGAACATGAGATTCGCAAGAACGTTGACGGTATTCGGGCTGGCGTTTGTGCTCGTCGCGGGGCTCTCGCCCTCGGCGTGGGCGCAGATCTCCACAGGCGGAATCTACGGCAAGGTGACGGACGAGCAGTCCGCGGTACTGCCCGGCGCCACCGTCACCCTCACCGGCGCCAATACCGGCGCCCGCAGCACCACCTCCGGACCCGGCGGCGAGTTCCGCTTCATCGGACTCGACCCGGGCACGTACACCGTCGCGGTCGCCCTCCCGGGCTTCGCCACGACGCAGCGCACGGTCATCGTCTCGGCCGGCGTCAGCGTCGACGTCAACTTCACGGCCAAGGTCGCCGGCGTGGCCGAGACCGTCACGGTCGACGCCGAGACGCCCGTGATCGACACCAAGAAGATGGGCACCGGAACCACCGTGAGCCAGCAGGAGCTCACGATGATCCCGAACTCGCGCGACCCCTGGGCCTTCATGCGCGCCGTGCCCGGCGTCCAGGTCGACCGCGTGAACCAGGCCGGCTCCGAGAGCGGCCAGCAGTCGGGCTTCATCGGCAAGGGCTCGCCCGCGACCGACGCGATGTGGGTCCTCGACGGGATCGTCATCACCGACCCCGCGGCAGTGGGCGCGAGCCCGACCTACTTCGACTTCGACGCCTTCGACGAGGTCGCGATCACCACCGGCGGCGCGGACGTGCGCGTGGCCACCGGCGGCGTCGGCATCAACCTCGTGACCAAGCGCGGCAGCAACGCCTTCCACGGCGGCGTGAGCGGCTTCTTCGCCTACGACGGCCTCGAGGCCTCCAACCTGCCGGCCGATCTCGAAGGCGACCCGCGGCTGCAGGGCAGCGACAAGGCCGACCACGCCGAGCAGCTCGGCGAGTACGGGGTCGAGCTCGGCGGTCCCATCGTCAAGGACCGGCTCTGGTTCTGGGGCTCCTACGGCAAGCAGGACCTGCGCATCCAGCGGCTCACCCAGGCCAGGGACAAGACCGTGCTCGAGGACTACAACGCCAAGCTGAACTTCCAAGTGTCCTCGTCGAACATGCTGTCGGCCTACTGGTTCCTGGGCGACAAGATCAAGCTGGGCCGGACCAACAACCGCGGCCTCGGCACCGAAACGGCTTCCCACGGCCGTGACCAGGGCGGCGTCTACGAGGACGGCAACTATCCCAACGGCTTCCTCAAGATCGAGGACAACCACGTCTTCAGCCCGAGCTTCATGCTCAACGTGAAGCTGTCCCACTACAACACCGGCTTCGGCCTGGTGCCAATCGGCGGCCTCGAGAACGACGAGGGGCTCGACATCGTGAACTCGATCGCCTACGGCTCGTCCAAGCAGTACCAGTCAGTGCGGCCGCAGGACACGATCAACGCGGACGCCAGCTACTTCCACGGCAACCACGAGTTCAAGTTCGGCTACGCCTACCGGAGCGCCTCCACGAACAGCTCGAGCCTCGTTCCCGGGACCGGCATCGAGGCCCGGACGGAGACGGCGCGGGGCAAGATCGCGCGCATCCAGCGCGAGCTGGTCTCGTCGTTCAAGGGCAGCTACAACGCCCTCTACCTGCAGGACACCTTCACGTCGGGTCGCCTGACGCTGCAGGGCGGCGTGCGCTGGGACCTCCAGAAGGCCGAGAACGCGGCTTCCACGGCCCATGCCAACCCGCTCTTCCCCGAGATCCTCCCCGACCTCGTCTACGACGGGGCGGGCACCAAGATCGAGTGGAGCGACATCTCGCCGCGCGCGGGCTTCACCTACGCGCTCAACGACGCGCGCAAGACGCTGCTGCGGGGCAACTTCTCGATCTTCACCCAGCAGCTGGCCCATCCCGACGTGACCGCCGTCAACCCCATCGGGGGAGTGGCCCGCGTCGACTACCGCTGGAACGACCTGAACGGCGACGGCTTCGTCTCCAGCCGCGAGGAGGTGGACATCGCGGGCGGACAGCTGGGCGTCCCGGTGAATGCCGAGCTCACGACGGTCAACCAGATCGACGAGAACTACAGGGCCCCGCGTGACCTGGAGCTGCTCGTGGGCATCGATCACGAGCTGGCGCCGAACTTCGCGGTGGGGGCAACCTACACCTATCGCCGCACCACCCGCACCCCCTACGCGTCCTACATCGGCCTGAACGGTTCGGACTGGGTGCCCTGCGAGCCCGTGAGCAGCAACGGCTACACGGTCCCCTGCCAGGACATCGGCCCCACCAACACTGCCGCCCTCGACGCCAACAGCGGCGGCGTGCTCCTGAGCAACCGCTCGGACTACCACCGCAGCTACAGCGGCATCGAACTGACGGCGGTCAAGCGCCTCTCGAACAAGTGGATGGGCCGGCTCGGCTTCGGCTACAACAACTGGACCGAGTCCTTCGACGGCACCGGGGGCATCCAGAACCCGCTGCCCGTCCTCTACGACGGCTACGGGTACGCGGCCTTCGGCTCCACCATCGTGTCGGACGCCAAGACGAGCGGCGGCCAGATCGGCTACTACAGCTCGGGGTCGGGCACCGTCTACTGGATGCCCTCCAAGTGGCAGCTGTCGGCCAACGCGCTCTACCAGATCGGCAAGGGCTTCGAAGTCGCCGGCAACCTGTACGCGCGCCAGGGCTACATCCGGCCGATCAACATCACCGTCGACAACACGTTCGGAGACTCCTTGCTCGCGGTCGGCATCGGCGACGAGCGGCTGCCCGACGTCGTCAACCTCGACCTGCGCCTGGGCTGGAACCGGAACCTGGGCCGGGCACGGCTGAATCTCACGGCCGACGTGTTCAACGTGTTCAACTCCTCGACAGTGCTGCGACGGGTGGACGCGGCCGACTCCGGCTCGTTCAACCGGATCGACCAGATCCTGAACCCGCTGCTGGTACGCTTCGGCGCGCGCTTGAGCTTCTAGCCGCCCGTCGCGCGAGCCCCAGTGACGGGCGCGGTCTCCGGAACGACTCCGGGGGCCGCGCCCCTCTTCTCTTCTCGATGATCCACGCCACACAAGCCGGCCGCTGCCTCGCCGCGACGCTCGTCGCAGGGCTGGCCTCGCTGCACGCGGGCTGCGGGGGCGCCCTGAGCCGCGGCGTCCCGGCACGGGGCACGCCCGTCGTCTTGATCTCGATCGACACCCTGCGCGCCGACCGCCTGCCGGCGTACGGCTACACGGGCGTCGCGACTCCCGCCATCGACCGCCTGCGGCGCGACGCCATGCTGTTCGAGAACGCCTACACGCACTCGCCGCTCACGCTCCCCTCGCATGCCTCGCTGCTCAGCGGCCTGCTGCCCCCGGAGCACGGCGTCCGCAACAACATCGGCTACCGGCTCGACCCGAAGCACCAGATGCTCGCCGCCGTCTTGCGCCAGCGCGGCTACGCGACCGGGGCGGCCGTCTCCGCTTTCGTCCTGCGCCGCGCGAGCGGGCTCGACGCCGGCTTCGACTTCTACGACGAGGTGGCGACGGCCCGGGGCGCCAAGGCTGTGGGCGACGTTCAACGCGACGGCCGGGCCACGGTCGCAAGCGCCCTCGGCTGGCTGCGCGGCACCTCCGGCGAGCCCTTCTTCCTGTTCGTGCACCTCTACGAGCCGCACACGCCCTGGACGCCGCCCGCGGCCGAGCGCGCCCGCTACGGAGCCACCTACGAGGGCGAGATCGCCGCCGCCGACGCCGCTCTCGGCGTGCTGCTCGACGGCCTGCGCGAGCTCGACCGCTACGACGACGCGCTCGTGGTGCTGGCCTCGGACCACGGGGAGGGCCTGCTCGACCACGGCGAGCAGGAGCACGGGATCCTGCTCTATCGCGAAGCGCTCCACGTCCCGCTGCTCGTGAAGCTGCCCCGCTCCGAGCGGGGCGGGACGAAAGAAGCGGCACCCGCGGGCCTGCGCGACATCGTCCCCACGATCGCGGCGGCGCTCGGCTTTCCCGCGCCGGCCGCGGCGCACGGGCGCGACCTGCTCGCGCCCTTGGGCGCCCGGACGGAAGCGGTCTACAGCGAGACCTACTACCCGAGGATCCACCTCGGCTGGAGCGAGCTGCGCTCGCTCGTGGACGCGCGCTACCACCTGATCGACGGCCCGCGGCCGGAGCTCTACGACGTTGCACGCGACCCGGCCGAGACGCGCGACATCCTGTCCGAGAGACCCCAGGTGGCGAGCGCGATGCGGACCGCGCTCGCGAGCGGCATCTCCGACTTCGTGCCCCCGGCGCCTTCGACTCGGGAAGAGCGCGAGCGGCTGATGAGCCTCGGCTACCTGGCGGGCGGCGCGCCGGCCCCGGAGTCCGCCTCCGCTCTGCCCAACCCGCGCGACCGCATCGCGAGCTACGTCGCGGCCCGGGCGGCGTTCGGCCTCGTGGAGCAGGGCAAGGACCAGGAGGCGGTGCGCGCCTTCGATCGGGTGCTCGCGGAGAACCCCGCTTTCGTGGACGCGCTCACGGAGCGCGCGGCCGCGCTCGGGCGGCTCGGGCGCTACCGCGAGTCCGTGACCGCCTACCGCAAGGCCATCGAGCAGGCGCCGGAGCTCGCGGTCCCGCTGTCGCTCACGGTGGCGCGCATCCAGCTCGAGATGGGCGACCTCGCGGAGGCCCGCGCGGCCGCGGAGGCTGCGATCGGCGCCGAGAGCGATGCGGCCCACGAGCTGCTCGCGAGCGTGGCGCTCGCCGGCGGGAACCTCGACCTGGCCGAGCGCGAAGCGGCGCTCGTGGCGAGCGACCC
>DATEUE010000160.1:0-5462 GCA_035283305.1 Vicinamibacteria bacterium
GGACGCGCGCGTGGGCGTCGCTCTTCTCGACCCACGCGGGACGCGTGGGCGCTTGCGCGGCTGCGGGTCGTGGAGCCACGCCGACGAGCGCGAGCGCCAGGGTCGGGACGACGAGGCGGAACCGGAGTTTCATGGGAAGACCTCGCTCGGCATGGTTCATGGGAAGTGACGAGCCCGGATTCTACGGCCAGCGACGCCGGGGCGGAGAGGCTCCAAGCCGCTGGACGGACAGGCGAGCTCTGAGCGAAGCGCTCAGGGTGCGGCGATTCAGCCGGCGGCGCCCTCGGCCGCCTCAACCTTGACCGCCTGGAGCGCGACACCGCGATCGGCCAGCGACTCGACGAGTCGCTGGTGAAAGGCGGCGTCGATCAGGTACGCCCGCTGGCCCGCCTCGGCGATGGGTGCCGCCAGACCACGCGAGCCGAGCACCAGGCACAGCTGCCGCTCGCCGGGGCTGAGCGATTCGAGCTCCACGCGCGGCAGCCCCTGCGGTCCTGAAGTGGCCTTGCGCAGCAGGCCCCGGACGAACAGCTGCTGGTCGGCGCCGTCGAGCGCGGCGGCGGCCGCCACCCAGCGCGTCTCGGGAGCCCCGAAGAAGAAGGGGCCGGACGCGTACGCCAGCAGGAACACGATCACGTCGATGAAGGCCGCGAGCGTGACGGCCAGGACGTGGCGGCTGGTCGGGGCCGTGATCAGCTCGGTTGCGGCGATCACCAGGTCCTCCTGGCCCGAGGCGGCCCGGTCGACAAAATCGGTGTAGGCCGGCAGTGCCGCGACCTCGACCTCGCTGTGGCGGGTGTCGCGGACCTCGTTCCAGGGTATCGAGTCCCACACCGCCCGGAACGCGCGCAGCTGCTCTTCGCTCGGGTCGAGAGGCTTGTGTGCGGCGCGCAGCGCCGAAAGCGCGCCCTCCGACTCGCGCAGGCGTGCGAGTGTCTGGCGCGCGAGTGTCGCGTGTCGATCGAAGGCGGTGTAGCGCAGGCCGGCGCCCGCCCCCTCGGGATAGCTCGTGCCGTAGCTCTCGGCCTCGCGGGCCACCGCCTCGCGCACCCGCGCGAGCCACGGGTCGCTGTCCGCGGCCCGTGATATGAAGCCGTGCGCCTTCTCCGCCACGGACATCTCCTGGAGCGCGAGCACGTGCTTCTCGCCCTCGGCGATCGCCGCCGTGAGCTCGGCCTGCGCCCGCCCGGCGAGCGTCTCCAGCACGTCGAACAGCCGGCGCTCGACCTGCGCGGGCCGCTCGCGCGACGCGAACCAGGTGTGCAGGCTGACGTAGGAGAACGCGATCGAGACGCACGCCGTCACCGCATATACGGCGATCAACAAGCCGCGGCGGCCCTCGCTGATGCCGACCAGCCAGGCCACCAGCACCAGAGCCGACTGCACGCCGAGCGAGGCGAGGAATGCGAACCAGGGCGAGAGGTAGAGCGCCATGCCCTGCTGGGTGGTGTACCAGGACACGATCGACAAGAGCGCGCTCGAGACGAAGAGCGAAGCGACGAGCGGCCGGCTGAATGCCGCGCCGCCGCTTCTCGGCATCGAAAGGGCGGGCATCTGAATCTCGCGTCAGCTCGCCTCGGTGACGGGGGTGCCCGCGCCCTGCGCCTTGATCTCCGTGCGGCAGGCGGGGCAGAAGGCCCACTCCGGCTTCAGCGGATAGCGGCACGCGGGGCAATAGGATGACGACAGGTCGCGCCCGCAGTGCGGACAGAACGCCCCGCCGTTCACCTCGCGGGCGCAGCCGGGGCAGGTGAGGCGCCGCGCGTGCTCAGGGCGCGCGATCAGGTAGACCACGAGCCCGACCAGCGACGAGATCACCGTCAGGAAGGCGAACAGCGGCGCGCGGCGCACGCCGCGCTCGCGCGCGTCCACGTAGACCCAGGTCGGCAGCAGGACCCAGAGGAACGCGATTGAGAGCCCGACCGAGGCGGCGGCGACGCGCAGCAGCCCCTCGACGCGCCCGTCCGTGCGGTAGTAGTCACGCTCGCGCACCGGCGTCTGCTTGAGGTAGATGCTGCCGAGGGCGGCGCCGTCTTCCGCCTTGAGCGGCGCCGAGAGCACGAAGGCGTTCTCGGGCTCCCAGCGATTCAGCTGCCAGCGCCGGCCGCGCTCGACGAGCTCCACGGCCCTGCCCTCCGCCACGAGCGCCTTGTCCTCCGACACGAGCTCGGGGCCGATCTCGTCGCTGTCGTCGACGAGGCTCATCAGGAAGGTCTGCCGATCCAGGAAGACACCTTCCTTGAGCCGCGGCGTCACCTCGCGGTCGTAGATCGCGTTGAGCTTGTTGAAGGCGGAGCGGGGCACGCCGAACGCGAAGTCGCCCTTCGTGTCCATCGCCCACACGTAGAACGGACCGCTCGGCTGCTGCTCGAAGAAGCGCGACTCGATCTCGCCCACGAGCGTCGCGTCGACGGGTAGCTTGGCGATGCGCTTCGCCAGATCCGCGAGGTAGGCCCGCGAGCTCTCCACCCGCTCCTTCTTCGCGCGCTCCTGCTGCTCGGAGAAGCGCTGGCGGTCCTCCGCGTCGACGAGCAGGCCCACCACACCCGCGGCCGCCGCGACCACCAGCACCACTCCGGTCCAGAACGCGAACCTGGACAGCAGCTTCTTCTTGGCTTGCATCACGACCTCCCGTGCGATTCGAGAATGAGCACCGGCGCGAGCGCCAGAGTGATGAGCGCCCCGACCACGACGAGACCGAAAGCCGCGAGCGACAGGCCCAGCAGCTCGCCCGACACCGGGCCCAGGGACGCGCCCGTTACGAGACCGAGCGTCGTCAGGCGTTCGCCGCCGGCGCGGATGGCCCACGCCCCCGCCAGCAGGGCCAAGGCACTCGGAACGAGGGCGACGGCCCACTCGGCGCGGCGGCCGCGCGCCGGCCGAACCGCGGCTACGCGCGCGAGGACGCGCTCCAGGCCGTCGCGCGGCGGTGCGTCGTCCGGTCCGCCCGCGAGCGCGCGCTCGATACGGCCCAGCTCCTGGACGAACGAGGCGCACTCCCGGCACCCCCGCAGGTGCGCTTCGAACGCCTCCCGCTCGTCGCCTGGCGCTTCGCCGAAGTGCAGCTCGAGCAGGGCGCCCGGCGAGGGATGGGTCATCGCCCGTCTCCTTCGCCGCGGCCGAGCCGCGCGCGAAGCGCCAGCAGGGCGCGGTGGAAGCGCGACTTGAGCGTGCCCTGGGGCGAGCCGGTCGCCTCCGCGATCTCCGCGAACGAGAGCTCGCGGCTGCAGCGCAGCACCACGACCTCCCGCAGGTAGTCGGGAAGCTCGAGGAGCGCGGCCGCGAGTGCTTGCGCCCGCCTCGTCTCGTCGAGCCTCGCGGCGAGCGACGGCTCGCCCGCCACGGCATCCGGCAGATCCATCTCGACCGCGTCCAGCGAGACGTGCGGAGTCCGGTGACGCTTCCGGCCGAGCTCGCTGCGCGCCGTGTTGAGCGCGATCGCGTAGATCCACGGCTTCACCCGGCCTCGAGCGGGGTCGTGGCTGCGCGCCGCCAGCCACACGCGGGTGAAGGTCTCCTGCAGCCACTCTTCGGCGAGCGCGCGCTGGCCCCCCAGGCGGAGCAGCACGGCGAAGACGGGCCGCTCGTAGCGTCGATACAACACGCTGAAGGCGTCCGCGTCGCCGCGTGCGACCCGCTCGATCAGGGCCTCGTCGGGGAGCGTCGTCATGGCGACCGTTGGCGGCGATCGTACGGGTTCGCGGACTGTCGCGTCGCCTATCAGCAGGCCCGGCAGCGGGAACGGGAGGCTATCAGTGCCCAAATTGTGTTTACCGAGCGCCACAACCGCGGCCGCTCTCAAGGACCAGTACTGCCCCGGGCCGCCCGAAGTTGCAGCGCCGGCATGGACACCATTGACTTAAAGTATTACTTTAGTAAACGTGGCCGAACGGCCGGTCGGGCGTGACCATTGGAATATCACGACGGCTGGCCGTTCCGGGCCGAGGTCCGGACGGGCTCGTCGGCTCACCGAGCGGGGGCTCCGGATGGCGCCGGTTGTCGGCAGGTGGGAAGCTCGGTGTCCGACCTCCGGACGGGGTCTTCCGGGAGGACAGATTCCCGTAACCCGTTTCACTCCAGGTAGCTGGAGTCTGAGCGGCCCCCGCCCGTCCGCCGTCGGTCCATTGGCTCGGGCCTTGCTCTTTCCGTGCACTGCGCGCTCCACGTGTCTCTCCGTGGGGCGGGGACGGGCGACGGGAGGCGAGGAGCGGTGGTAAGGCATCGAGTGTTCGCGGGAGTGGAGCGGACCTGCTGGACAGGTGCCGCCCCCAGGTGGCTGCGCGTGGCCCTGCTGGCACTCGCCACGTTGCTGCCGGCCGTCGACGCCTCGGCGTGGTGGGACACGCGCTGGTCCCACCGCCGCAAGCTCACGTTCGACAACTCGGGTCAGGCCGAGAACCTCGGCAACTTCCCGGTTCTCATCGTCCTCAACAGCAGCCGCATCGACTACGGAAAGACGCGCGCGGGCGGCATCGACCTTCGCTTCGTCGACGCCAACGACTCGACCCTGCTCTCCCACGAGATCGAGAGCTGGAACCCCTCCGGCAACTCGTACGTGTGGGTGCGCGTTCCGCAGGTCGATGCCTCGTCGAGCACCGACTTCATGTGGATGTACTACGGCAACCCCACCGCTCCCAACGCCGAGAACATCCCCCTGGTCTGGAGCCCGGGCTTCGTGATGGTCCACCACCTCAACGAGACCGTGACCGACGGCACCCACGTCGACTCGGCGACCAACGACGGCTTCGCCAACGACGCCAGCACGATCCTGGTGCAGGCGCAGGGCACCGCCACGGGAATCATCGACGGCGCCGACAGCTTCGTGCGCCCGAGCAACCACCGGATCGACGTGCCGGACTCGCCCGCGCTCGACATGGCGGCCGGGGACGCCTTCACGGTCGAGGCCTGGGTGCGGACGAATTTCTCGGCGAGCTACCAGATGGCGTACAGCAAGGAGAGCCGCGGCAGCCCGGGGGACGGCGAGATCCAGCTGTGGACCGACAGCGGCACCGCGAGCTTCTGGCTGAACGACGGCGCCGGGAACACCGCCCGCGTCGGCAGCGCCGCGAACGTCGCGGACGACGCGTGGCACTACCTGGTCGGTCGCTGGAACGAGTCGACCGGCTTCGCCGAGATCTTCGTCGACGGGGTCAACGTGAGCATCGGAGGCGGCGAGACGCCGGGCCCGCTCGGCGCGATCGGGACGGTCACTCCGGCCGTGATCGGCGACGAGGGGGACGACAGCGGCGGCGGGGGGGTGGGTGGAGCGGCCTGGGCCGGGCTGCTGGACGAGATCCGTGTATCGAAGGTGCTGCGCTCGGACAACTGGATCAAGGCGCAGAACAAGTCGATGCGCGACGACACCTTCGTGAGCTACGGCGCGGAAGCCGCGCACTGCTGCCAGCTCGGCGTGAGCGAGACGGCCTCGACGATCACGATCGCGGGCGCTGGCCGCTTCGAGG